>JAWUVP010000011.1:0-39394 GCA_034112285.1 Gammaproteobacteria bacterium | reverse complement strand
AAAAAAATGGTCGCCCTTGTCGCCCTTATGCGAAAAATCCTGGTTATTGCTAATGCCAGACTTAAAGAGGCCTTGAATTTACCGGAATTCAAAGTTTTGAGACATAGTTGATCTCATGAATTACACTGTAGTCTAGAAGACAATTGCCACGTCGCTACGCTCCTCGCAACGACGTACTTTTTTTCAAACGAATAAATTTAGTAGCAATAGACATTCTCTTACAAACTAGGTAAACGATATTTTACAACATGACGGGTTTTAAAGCGCGTACGCCCTGCAACTGCACTAAATTTAATCAGGGCATTAAGGTTTACCTAAGGTTTCTCTGTTATTCTATGAGGCTAACTTCTTCACAGGAAAACAAAAGTGATTAAAAAATACATATTATTCGTAATTATAAGCTGTGTAACCAGTGGTGTCATGGCTTGGGGTGCGGCAAATCCTGTGGATATTACACTGCAAACTTCTGCCCGGGCAAACGTTAATGCAGCCAAGCAAGCGTCGCCTTTGCCGGTTATTTTGTTTGTGTTGCGTGATGCCAAAGATTTTAACAAAGCCAGTTACTTTGCTTTAGAGGATAACGCGCGGCGTAGTCTTGGCACAGATTTATTGTTAGAAAAAAGCAAAATATTGTTGCCGGGCAAGCGCAGCCATTTACAGTTTAAGGCTAATGACGATGCGCGTTATATCGGTATTGTTGCCGGTTATAGCAAATTAAAAGGCAAGCGCTGGCGCAAAGTTGTTGCCATTTCAGACTTAAATAAAGCTAATTTGCAGGTGAATTTTACCGCAAAAGGTCTTAGCACCCTTATTACCACTCGCGCAGCGCAAGCAAAAAGCAGCTGGTACACCGAAGGCGGGCTGGCGTTTGGCATGCCAACGGTAACGAGCGATAATTTTAGTTACACCGCTGGAAAAGTCTCGACGTTAACGAACAATAAAATCAAAAGTTTTGGCCAGCTTAATGTGGGCGGCGGCTACCAGTGGTTGCGTAATAAAGACAACTGGCTTGACACCTTGCACCTTGAAAAGTTTAGCGTAGGTGTAAGCTTTGCCTTTAACCCGGTGAACAATGTTAATGGTGAGGTGTTAGATGTGGATAATGCCATTCCACGTGCCTACAAGTTGGATGTGAGTAGCCAAGCTTACACGCTGGACAGTAAAATTAATTTCATGCGCTTTTCAAGTTTCACCACCTTCTTAAACGCTGGGGTGGGCATGGTCCGCTATGCCAGTAAATATAAACGTGACAGCAGTAGCGGCGTGGAGTTATTAACAAACAATAGTAACTTTAGCCCAATGGTTAAAGCGGGTATAGGCTTGGAGTACGATTACGACGAAGAGCTGAGCATTATCCTAGGCTACGAATACCACAGCCCAACAAAAATTGAAGTGAAAGAAACCATTAGCGGTGTTAAGCCGGCATTAACTTCACCTACGTTAACGTTGAATAATAGTCAGGTTTTTGTGAAGTTTAGGTATTTGTTTAAGGGGTGATGTTGAGGCGTTATTTAATTATAACGGCTTTCCCTTGCAGTAAGGGATGTTCATTTTTATAGCGAAATCCTATAGACTCAATCGATTAGAGCAAGCATAAGTATTGTTAGCAAGGCAGGCATTCAGGTTGTTTATCTGGGATAAATGAGTGAATGTCTAACGCCGCTAACGATGCTATGCGACGCTATAAGCGACTGAGTCTATATGTTTTGCTATAAGTCAAGCTTGAACATCCACCGAGATTATTGTCTGGGGTAAGCCGTTAATTTTATTCTTAGCTCTCCCTTTTCTCTTGCCTTACTTTAGTTGAATGATGTGAATGTGGGAGGAGCTTGTTTAGGCGCTGCCGTTGCTATTGAGGTTCCTTGCGAGGAGATACTCGCAGCAGTCTCGGAGCTTGCGTCATCGGGCATCTCGCTTTGAGTCGTCTCGCGTTGTTTTAGTAAAGGCAGCCTGTGTGCACTAGAAAAAATCTCAAAACCACCTTTTAAATAAGCAAGCAATATTTGAGTGCCATTATTAACAGGACATAGATTATAAGTGCCATGTTCTCTGCCTATGCTGACCTCGTGTTGCAATAGGGCTATCACCCTTTTGGAAAAGGGGGTCTTGGACATAAGTCCAAGTCGCCCAGGTGCTTCAATAATAAATTGTTCTTCATTAACAGCACACAGTGATACATTGTCTGGAACATTAAAGTTTTTAGGTGCCTCAATTTTTCCAGCAGAGAGGGTTTTGCCTTCTATGTTCGCCAATACATGAATTCTTTTCTTGTGTGTTTTTCCAAATAAACCCACGGTATAATCTTCAAGTATCAATACGCTACAGGAAGCATCAGGCAAAATAATCATTGAGGTAATGTTTGCAGCCTTGGGTAATATTTTTGTTATGTCTTTTCGAGATATTATACGGGCAAGTTGGCCATATTGCTCAAAGAGAATATCGTTGATGGGGATTTTATAAAGCACGTGATTGTTAAACAGCACCGCTAACATTCTGCCTTTTGGACAAAGTGAAAATTGTTTTACACGGCTCTCTGCTTCGAGTGAAAATTGTAGTTGTACCCACTCAATGTCAGATTTATCCGCGCGCACTCTTCCTATGAATATTTTCCCCTCATGTTGGAACATCATTAAGCCTGCAGGGGTCATTTTAAAATTCGCGGCTGAAAAGTTGGGCAGGGGTGAAAATAGCTTTTGGCCATTTACAAAGATATAGGCGTTTAATTCTGCGCGGCCTATTTCAACACGCTGGAATGCAGCATGGTTAGTTTGTAAGAAGCCCACTGTTATGGTGTTAGGTTGAGGAGCCTGTGGGGCGATTCGCGCGCGAGTTTTTATATTGATGAGCTCGCCTTTGATCATAACGCTATCGGGTGCAAATGCTTGTGGCGGCATATAATGTGACGCGGCACCTGGTTCTGCTTGTTGGGCTGGTTGTGCTAGTTGTGCAAATGCGGCTTTGGCTCTTCTTGTGACTGCTTCTTCTATCAATGGAATCTCGGCATGTGCACCTGCATCAACAACACTAGCTCCTCCAGGAACGGTTCCTGCTAGTTGTATAGCTGAAATGCGGGTTACGGCAGCAAAATTTTCAACTTGTGCGGGCAGATCACCAAACGAATTCGGTCTAGAGAAAGGTTTGCCGGCGAAGGTATTTGAGCTGAAAGATGCGCTACGGCCTCTAACGTTCATCTGAAAATTAGGGGTGCATATTTTTACTCCGTCGGCAAAATCCAAATCGATTTCTTTTTCTATAGTGGTCGTCAAGGTAGCGAGGTTAGTAACAAACGGCAAAATATCTTCATATTTCAGCAGAGCTAACATGTGAAAATAATGTTCTTGTACTATTTTAGTAAATTTACCCCGCTCATTTTTTTTATGCGTTTGGCCTCTTTCATTTCTTGTAATAATGGTGCGATCATCAATACCCACAATATTAGCCACATGCACAATCACAGCTAACGTTTCAGGCCTATTGTTTTTAGCTGTATCGCTGCATAGATTAAACAATTTTTGCCTTGGAAGTTCACGGGTACCCATGAAGCCTCTAAGACGGACGTCTAAAAAAAAGGATTCTATTAATTGCTTTCTGTTTTTTATTTTTTTGATTGTCATAGTAGTTTACCGTAAGGTGTAATAGCGTCGACGGACTTTTTAATCGATTTTGTTGCTAATAGGGTGACTAAATTAATCTTTTCTATACTGTAGTCATTGTAACGCACCGCGATATGGCGGTTGTCCTTTGTCATTGTTATGCCAACAGGATATTTGTCATCTTGGTTTAAATTTCCGAGTATCGGCTCGCGAATGCTCAGCTCGCTTCCTTTAACACCATAAAAAGTCAGCGAATTGCCACCAAATTTTTTGTTCCAAATTAAAATACCATCGCAGCCCTCGTCAATTTTAATATCTTTTGTGAGCTGTCGCTTTTCAGGTTGAAAGGGTAGAAAGTAGGCGTGTTTATGTATCTCGAAGGCTTGATTGTTTGTTGGGGTGAGTACAGGCATGCTGTCTTCAAAGCTGTAACGCAGACCTTGTCCCTGATCATTTAAGTTTATAAATTGATCAGCATTCAACCACTGAAGACGGTCACCAACATAATTGGCATGATCAAGCGTGGTTAAAGGGGTTTCTTTTGCGTTCTCTCCTGCTCCTTGGCTAAAGTCATAGCCTTGCATTTGTCCGTTGACAAACAATAAACAAATTTTTAATCCGCTGGGTGAGAAGGCAACATGTTTTATGGCGCATGGAAAGTTTTCACTTCTTACGGTGAGGTCTTCGGATGGGCTAAAATTTTCGCCTTTACATCGAAAAAACTCACATTTTTTATCGCCGGTAATGCGACAGCCAAAGGCCTGAAGTGCGCAGGGGCTGTAAAAATAGCGCACGTTGGCTGGAGGAGGTATTGCAACTGCTGCTTGCGGCGCTGCGGCTGCGGCACCACCTTCGTGGTGCCCCTCATCTGTAACTGATTCGCTAGGAAACGTTTGTATATCACTATCAGCTTCAGCTAAAGCTCTTATGCCTAAAACACCTGTAGATCTGTCGGGACAATAGAGCCACTTGCCGGCAATGTGAATGTCACTGGGATATGCAGTAAGTTTCTTGGGATCTACAAGTTCAATGGTTGCTGTTGGCGCGTCTATTGTTTTTTTAGCGCTCGGTTTCGCTGCCGCAGCGCCGGCGCTTTCCTCTTGCTCGCCATCACTTGCAAGTTCTTCTATTTTGTCCCCGGGGGGGGTGGGGCGGAGTAATTTATAATAAACACGCTGCTCTTTTAATTTTATATTTTCTGCTGCATGCTCATGTTCACCTTCCGCATACTCATCAAGTGGTGTCGGTTTTGCTAAAAAAATCAAGCTATTGTCACGTGGATCAAACGTAATGCCGAGGGGTTCATTCTGGAAAGCATAACTATCTGGATGCATAAAGGTTAATAAGACGGCATTCGCATTAAGGTTATGGTTTGGCATACTCACAACTTGCATCGCTGGAAAAAAAGCCCTGTTGTCTACATTAGGATCTTTTATAAATTTCAAAATTCTTGTCGCCATTGCTTTTGCTAATGATTTTACGGCGAGATATTCATAACCACCAACAAGCTTGAGCACCGTGACGAGCACTACATTGTAGGCGTGGAGATATTGTTCAACAGTGCGTCTAGGGTTGGCTGTTGCCGCTTGAGTGGGCGAGTACTGCTGGATAATGGTAACATTTTTTATGAGCTTACCAATGAGTTTTAGATGCACAACTTTCTCTGAGGCTTTTATCTCAGTTAATTGGCGCAACCATGCGTCCCATGTGTGTTGGCGTTGTAGCATCATTAGTAGTTTCATCGCTATTATCTTCTCAATGTTGGTTAAATATTATACCAATTTCACCTTAAGGTAAGATTAACACAATGGCTCATTATTCAATACAAGCCAGGGCAAACGCGCTTCAAAAAATGTACAACATACAACTTAACACAATAAAAAAACGCCACTATCTTTCAATAGCAGCGTTTACTTTTAACGCTAGCTTAGCTTTAGTCTATAATAACCTTTTCATCAGTAAAATTATTACCCGAGTCACTCGTTAGTAACGAGCCAGGTATGCGAGAAGGCGCTTTACTGTCGTCATTGCCTTGGAGTGTCGTGTGATTAATGCCGCCTCTGGTTACACCTCGTTGCTTAGGCGCTTTTGATTTAATGAGAAGTCCTGGAGCTTTATTGTTGATAATGTCAACATTATTCAGATACACCACAAGTGCATAATCGATGGATACTCCAGCCTGCTCTGCAGGAATGCTTGTGCCGGAGTTAGCGCGCGTGACATTGCCACTAATGGTGGTGTTCTGCAAATTGACTAGCCCTACCTTTTTTCCACCAGTAGAGCTGCCCGTGAAGACAGTTTTAATACCTGACAAGCCATTGTCGCTAACAGAGGAGCCTAGCTTATCGCTGCTGCCGTCCATTTTGAACTCACCCGCTTTCAAGTACACGCCATAGCCTTGGTTTTTAGTGATTTTTGTGTTGTATAAATCTACAAAAGAGTTCTCATGGTCTACGGCAAGACCATAACCTTCACCGGTGTTTAAGTTAACACCTGGGTTGGTGTTGAGAGTGCCCGAGATGGTTGAGTCTATTAAATGTAACTTGCGCAAATCATTTTCTGGCGCGTTGTAATCGTAGTTGCGTAAGAAAATACCTAAATGTTTATTATCCAGAATGTGGCCGTCAGTAATGGTTAAGTCACCTTTTGTGAACTCAATGCCATCGCCATTGCCACGGCTAAAGAAGCCCGTAAGCTCGACATCACCACCGTTGACCAGCAAACCATCAGCATATTGCTCAACACCTGCGCGGGTGCCATCGACAGCATAGATACCATTAATTTCTAAGTTTGATAGTTTAACCGATGTTTTTTGATCAGGGTTAGTTGAGTCAATGCGCATACCATAAAGGTAATCATCAAGCGTTAAGCCATCACGTTTAGCAATGTCTTTGCCATTACCCGAAATGGAAACATCGTCGACAGTGGTGTTACCGTTGGCAATCCAAACGCCGGTGCCGTCATTTTTGTAGACGTTAACGGTCTGTAAAGTCATGGTGTCAACATCTTGCGCATAAATGCCGTGCCCTGATACTTCAACGTCATCGCTAATGCGTTTGTTTAGATAAACATCAGTGCGATTGATGTTAAGCGTGCGCGTTGTGGGTTCTGCGCCTTCTGCGTCGGCATTGTGTGACCAAATACCGTAGCCATAGTTACCGCTTATTAAGCTGGTTTCGGGACTGGTACTGGCATTCAGCGTGACAGTGCCACTTTTGAGCTCAATACCGGCGGCATTGTTGGCTACAATAATACTATTGGCATTAAGCTTGCCTGATACCGAAATGGCGCTGTAAAGTGCCTCTAGTGAATCAGCACCTGCTGGAAGGGCGCCATCAATTAAGCCGTTGCCGGTGAAGCTGACGTTTCTAATATCAGCAACGCTCTGGTTGGTGATGTTTAGCCCGTGCAGCACATTGTTAATGAACTCACCGCCATCTAAATATAATTCGCTGCCTGCATCTAGCTTAATGCCATCGGCACCGTTATGTTCAAAGGTTATATCGCTTAAATTTAGCATGCCTGCATGGCTGTCAATGCCTTCGGCTGCATTTTCGCTTATGCTGCCGCCGCCAATGGTTAGGTTGCCGCCATTTTGATAAACCCCAATGCTGTTGCTTTGCGCTGTGAGCGTGCCAAAAGAGCTGGCATCTAAGCTGCTTGCCAAGTCGGCATCTACGCGAAAATCGACACCGATTAAGCCATTGTTGTTTGTTGTGGTGTCTGTGGTGACCTTGATTACGCTGTTGTAGGCCTGAATGCCGTTGCCATTGAGATTGTCGTTTGCAGTAACGCGGTCAAACGTTGCATTACTGTCGGCTATTGATGCGCCCGTAATCCCGTTGCCATTGCTAATAAGCTCTGCCAAATTAATATTGCTGTAACTCGCGCTAAAGCCTTCTAATGTGTTGTTTGAGGTGTCTAAGCTGCCTTCGCCGGTTAGCGTATCATGCTCCCCTAGGTAACCTTTTAAGCCATTATCGGTGCTGTGGACCAGGCCATTAATGGTTAATTTGCTGCCTTTATTAACAATACCAGACCCATCGTTTTCAGTGATGTTGGCACTGTTGATGGTGATATCACTGCCGACAACATTCAGGCCATTAAGGCTGCTGTTGGTGCCGGTTAAGTCGTTTGCTGTTACGTCAACATTTTCAAAATAAACCCCGTCGGCTTCACTTTCATCGGCTGTAAGCATTCCGGTGGAGATTAAGCTGCCACCTGTTTGGTAAATACCATTTTTTCCACTATTAGTAACTTCAATGCTGCCGGTGCTTGCATCGAGGTTTTCAAAGTGTACGCCGTCTTGCACGCTGTTGCTTACGCGAGTGCTGCCTGGCACCGTAAAGCTGCCGCCGTTTTGATACACGCCATTGGCGCCGCTATTATCTATCGTTAAGTTGCTCGCGCTGAACGCCGCGTTTTCAATGTGCACGCCATCTTGCGCGCTATGGTCAATGCTGACGTTCTGGCTGCTTAATGCGCCACCGGTCATTTGAATACCGTATTTACCGCTGTTAGTAATGTTAATATCTTTAAATTGAACCTGGCCGCCGTCAACCAAAATGCCAATATCGTTATTGTCTAGGTTGAGGTTGTTCACCTGAACTTCAGCATTACTGCCCGTGACATGAATGCCAGTGAAATTACTTTGGCCATCAGCAGAGCTAAAGCCGCTAATGTTAACATCATCAATCACCACGCCGGTGTTATTGTTAATAAAGATACCGCTACTGTCGCTGCCCGAGCCATCGGCTTTAATATCAAAGTGATACATGCCAACGTTATTACCGGCAGTAATAGTGTTACCACCTAAGGTCTGGCGCACGCCTTGGCCATCTTGAACGAGCAGGGTGTTGCCTGCATTGAATGCATCTACTGGCTTGCTTTGATCAAAATCCCAGTACAATGATTCATAACCACCCCAAAGGAGTTGGCCATCTTTTAACGCGACTTTATCGCTAATATCAATGATGTTGCTGCTTTGCCCAACAATGAAAATAATCGCGTTTTCAGGCGCGGCGTTAATGGCTTCATCAACTGAGCCATAAGGGTGATCAACGGTGCCATCGCCACCGGTGCCGCTATCAACATTTACCACGTAAAATCTGTCGAATTCAACTTTGGTTAAATCTTTTTCGGTCACCTTGGTTACCACGTCCACATCACGCACCACGCTATCGGTCATGCGGCTGTAAATACTGTTGGGGTTGTTGGCTTTGCTGCCACCCACGCTAAAGGTCGCACCTAATAAAAATTGCGCGCCACGCTCTTTGTCGTGTTGTAAGGTGCCGCTAAGCATTAGGTTATCGGTGAGCTGATATTCTAAGCGAGCCCGTGGGCCGGTTAAATCTTTACCGAATGAGTAAGCGGCAAGGTAGCCTTTTAAGCCCTTTAAGCCTAAAGTGCGGCCGACTTCTACGTCATAACCCGTGCTGGTAGATTCGGTGCTCGATTTGATATATTCAATTAAGTTGTGTTGGTCTAAAACAATTTTGCCGCCTTTATACACGTCTTTAGTATAAGACGAGGTACCGATGGGCAGATACGCGTTGGCACGAAAATCCCAGGTGAGGCCTAAACGTTCGGCCCCCACGGTGATTTGTTGAAAGCTGTTGTCATTGACAGAGCGCAAGCTGTCGTAAAAAGCATACATACCATAAATAGCATTTTCATTGTCGTTGACACGACGAAAACCAAGGCCGAGGTTGCCCTCAAAGGCGTTGCCATTGCTGTTATTGGCGCCCGTGCCCAGCTTTGCCATAAAGTCGGCATAAACCATAAAATCATCATCGCCCATAAAAGGGATGAAGGCATCAAGCGTGCCAATGGTGCGTGAACCCGATTGGGCCTCAAGGCTAAAACGTGATTTACGCCAGTCGAGCTCGCTGCTGCGGCTGGTTAATAGATCATCGCTAGCGTTAGCTTCTTCTGCGGCAAAAGCCCCAAAAGGTGTGATAAACGGTAATATTCCAATGCTGGTTAGAATCGCTTTGCGTAATATTTTCATGGTAACCTCTTATAGATTAGGCATCCTTGTTGCGAGTGCTGCCTTCCTGGCGGGCTGTTAGCTCATGTTCAACCTCCGATGGTACAGAGGGAACCTTAAGTCATTATTAATAAAGCGTACAAAATGGCTAAAAAAGATGATAACACGGGTTAACAACTCCCTTGCTGGTTTGCAGCTTGATGACACTAAACGTAGATTCCATTGTACCCTCTTTCCCTGTTTGGTCAATTATGATACAATTGAGGCTCTCAGCCTGACGTTACGGCGGACTTGAGATTGACACTAATGATTTTAGTAGGACGAGTAAAATGCGAATAGTTTCTGGGTTGTTATTATTAGGTGCCGTGAGTTGTGCTTTTGCCAATCAGGCCGAGAACCACTTTTTTGTAGGGGCCAGTTTGGGCGATAGTGTGGCGCAGAATGCTAGCCATTACTTGGTGGATTACATTGGTAATAATGCACCCTATACGGACTTGCTGATTGAAGGCAAACCGAGCAAAGATAGATTTTCTGGTGGGGTTCAATTTGGCTACCAGTGGGAAAATGAAAATCAATATTTATTGAATGTGGTGGCGGGTGTGATGCTGCGGGCTAAAACGACATATTCTATTAGCAATTTGTCCTACGAAATTTATGGTCCAAACAACCTGCACCACGGTGCTGGTATTAGTGCTTCATTGGATTCACCTGAATATAGCTTGAGTATGCAACCGGGTTACGCGCTTAATGAACACAGTCGCGTGTATGTGGACTTGGGGGTGAATGTTGTGAAATTACGTATCGCTTCTGGCCAAACTTATTATACTACCCGCGGGGCTGAAAGAGATCTTTTGCCTGCCAGCGCGCAAAACAAAACACTATTAATGCCTCAGTTTGGTTTAGGTTATGCTTATTTAGTATCACAGCACTTAAGTGTGAATGTGAATGTAAATTACGCACAAGCAAACTATGACGTGCAAAGAGTTGAATCTGGCAGCACCCAGATTGACCGTACTGAAACTTACAGTGCCACCTTGAAGTTATTCAACACGGAAGTTGGCATACGTTATTTAATGTAGTTATCTTTCAGGCAAAGGAGTCTATAATGAAAAAAGTTTTTTTAGCCGTTGCGGCGTTATGTTTTATGAGCAGCAGTTTTGCTGCATTAAATCCGTGCCCGACCGTGCCTGAAGCGCAAGCCTTGTTTTTTGCGGTGAATGCATTGCCAGCTGTGACACCAGCCCCAAGTGGTTATGATTTTTATCAGCAACTCACCCAAACGAGCCCGCAAACTGCTACGGCTTATAATTATTATAAAGGTGTATCGGTTCCGGTGCCCAATCCTTTGCAACAGGTGCATGACTTAAGTTCGTGGTTACACACCGCGCCAATACAAATTGATTACACGCAAGGTACAATGCAATATCGCCAATGTGTTTACTGGGGTAGCATGAACGCGGCAGGTACACCAGTAGCAAGTCAAGTGCTGAGCATTCAATATAGCGAGCAAATTCCGCCAAGCGAAGTGCCGGTGACTTTAACCGCAAGCGTTCCGCTGCCCAACCCTGCTGTGAACGATAAATCTTACGACGTGCAATACACCATTAATAATGCCAATGGTGAAGCGGCAGAATATAGCGTTGTAGCGGTTGCAAGCTTGCCTCTTGGTGTAACATTGAATCGGGCTTTGCCAACCACATGTGATGTGAGTGGTGGCGTCGCATCGTTAGCGGCTAATCAACACTGTATTATTGACCTTACTTTTAACGCCAGCAATTTAACGGTGGGCCCATACACAGGCCATGTGCTGGACGTTAACCAAACACAGCCACAAGTAAGTTTGCCCTTAATTTTAAGCACCACCATTACAGCGGCACCACCCCCGTTAGTGCCAATGCAATTAACCACGCAACAAGATATACCTGCGTTAGTGACCGAAGGCATTACTTACAATATGTTTTATCAATTGCACAATCCGAATGCAACAACGGCAAGCTACACGCTGACGCAATATAATATTCCAGGGGTCAATTTGGTGACGGCACAAACCACACCTTGTGCATTAAAAGTAGGCCAGCTGGCTGCTAATGCCAGCTGTACTATTGAAGCGACGTTTGCCGTAACACCTGCTACTGCACCGGTGGGATTATACAACCAACATATTTTTGTCCTCAATGCCGATGGGGGTGTGACGCCCGATAGTGTTTGGCTAAAAACAATCGTGCAACATTATTTTGCCCACAACGTAATTGTGTTTGGCGACAGCTTGTCTGATATTGGCAACACGTCACTGGCGCCGTATACCAACGACGCTGACAGTGGCCGCTATACTTGGATTCAATATTTAGCGCAAAATGCTTTGTTATTACCTTCACATGATATTGTTGCTTCTAATTTACTGGGCACACAAACGGCTGTTGATACGAATGTTGATTATGCAGTCGGCGGGGCAACTACCGCGAATTTCCCCGCACAGTTAGCACAGTATAAAGCTCAGCTAAAGCAGCCATTGGCAAACCCGACAACGTGGGTTTTTCTTTGGATGGGCGGAAATGATTTGCTCTATCAAATTACCAATGCAACGCTGCCTATTTTAGAAGCTGAAGCTGGCACCGCTGTGGGCAGAATTGTTACCATGGTGAATAGCTTGGTTACACTTGGCATCAATCCTGCACATATTGTGGTAATGAATTTGCCAAATTTGGGCTCTACGCCAACGGTGCGTGCATTTGCTCAAAGTGGTATTTACCAATCAGGCTCCGAGTATTTTAATACCTTATTGGCAGACAAATTAACCGCGGCTTACCCTGCAGTACAGCCTCACCCTGTAGTGATTGATGTTTATCACTTCATGCAGCTAACAGAGGAAGATCCGGTGCGTTGGGGCTTTGCACAAACAGGTGACCCAACTGCTGTACAAAATAAATATCTCTACCAAATGTGCAGTTTGGTGGCCACCGACAAGAAAAATTGCCCATACTATAGATTTTGGGATATTGTGCATCCAACGACCAAGGCACACCGACTTATTGCCGAGTATGTTGAACAACATTTATAAACCATGCTAAGCTTGCGTCCAAATAGACCTTAAGGCCATGTGGTATGCAAGCAAAAAATTATAACCCCGGCAGTTGCGCAGTGCGGCTGCGGGGTTTCTTTTTAAACGTCCTGTTATTATTGATTATAGCCTCTCCACTGAGCGCGCACGTTTTTAGCAACATGATTATTTTTGGTGATAGCCTGTCTGATGTTGGCAACAACACTTGGGTAAAAACCCCGGGCCGTGGCCCAAATTTTACACACGGCTCGCCCATCACCAATTTAAGCCCGGTCACTAATACCCCTATATTATGGGCACAATATCTTGCCAACACCGATGTTTTTACGCATCGCGGTTTGCTGCCTTCCGCACGCTGGCATGGACAAAATTTAACGACCACCAATGTAGACTATGCCTGGGCCAGCGCAGAAACCGGCCAGCGATACATTAACGATAGCTATTCACCCTATACGTATTCACAGCACTGTCCGCGCCCGGGTTTAGTGAATGCTCGATTAAGCTGTGTGCCAAGTGTTTTGCAGCAAGAGAAAATTTACCTGGCTAATTTAGCCACGCGGCACCAGCATCCTGGTAAACAGACGTTGTTTTTTATTTGGGCCGGCGGCAATGACGTGTTGGATAATATTGCCCGCGTCGTGTACCGCGCCAAACACGCTAAGCAACAGACGTGGAATTTATTTGATGGGCAAAAACGTGACTTCTCCTGGTTTCCAACTTATAACCTTTATTTGGCGGTAACACATTTAATGGCTGCCGGTGTGCCACCTAATCACATTTTTGTGATGAACTTGCCTGATATTGCAAAATCTCCAGCGGCCATCAAGCTTATTGCTAAAGGCTTTAAAAGCTCCGAACATAAAAAATTAGCGCTAGATTTTGTACGTGATATGGGTGACCTGTTTAACGAAGACTTACAACTCTGGCTTACCGTGGGCATACGTGGAGAGGCTAAACCAAAAATCATTGATATTAACGATGTGTTTACGCATATCAGCAGCTATAACCGTTTTCTCAATTATCGTTTTGTAGATACCACTCATAGCTGTGTGCACGAACATGCCACACCTTATTGCCGCGGTTATGTTTTTTTTAATGATCAACATCCAACCACATACGCCGGTAGTTTACTGGCCGTTTATTTAATGCGCCAACTTTAAAGCTTTTTTATATATTGCTTCTTAAAGGTAAGAAGGCGGTAAAAATCAAAATAGTCGAGCGAAGCTCACTCATTATTTTTAGGGCTCAATAGGCTTTGCAAGCGCGATGAATGCTGGTTTTTCAAGACCCTCACTGGCAAGGATGCCAGTGTGGAGCCTACAGGGATGTATTCACGGCGTGTCTTGAAAAACCAGCATTCGTCGCGCTCCCCCAAACCCGAATCACCTGCTATAATCCACTGCAAATAACCTCAGGAGCCTCTTCATGCCAACTCAACCTCAACTGGCTAATGCCATCCGCATTTTAGCCATGGATGCTGTGCAACAAGCTAACTCAGGCCACCCCGGCATGCCAATGGGTATGGCTGACATTGCTGAAGTTTTATGGCGCGAGTTTTTGCAGCATAACCCTGAAAACCCCCATTGGGTCAACCGTGACCGATTTGTTTTGTCTAACGGACATGGCTCCATGTTGCTTTATGCCTTGTTGCACTTAACGGGTTACGAGTTGAGCATTGACGATTTAAAAAACTTTCGCCAGCTGCATTCCAAAACACCGGGGCACCCAGAATACGGTTACACACCCGGCATAGAAACCACCACCGGCCCGCTGGGGCAAGGCCTGGCGAACGCCGTGGGCATGGCTTTAGCCGAAAAAGCCTTGGCAACACAATTTAACCGCACTAATTTTCCAGTTATTGACCATTACACCTATACTTTCATGGGCGATGGTTGCTTAATGGAAGGCATTTCCCACGAAGCGTGTTCACTCGCAGGCACCTTAGGCCTAGGAAAATTAATTGCTTTTTGGGATGACAACAACATCTCCATTGATGGCGAAGTGGAAGGTTGGTTTACTGACAACACCCCAGAGCGTTTTCGCGCCTACCATTGGCACGTTGTAGCCGGTGTCGACGGCCATGATCCTGAGGCGATTAAAGCCGCTATTTTAGAAGCGCAAAGCGTAAGTGATAAGCCTAGCTTAATTTGCTGCAAAACCGTCATTGGCTTTGGCTCACCCAACAAGCAAGGCAAAGAAAGCTCTCATGGCGCGCCACTGGGGCCGGATGAAATTGCCCTAGCTCGCAAACAACTCAACTGGGACGGTGAGCCGTTTGCTATCCCAGAAGAGTATTACCAAGCGTGGAATGGTGTGTGCAAAGGTGAGCAGCTAGAGCAAGCCTGGGAAGACTTATTCAACGCATACTGCCAGCAACACCCCGCCTTAGCCGCCGAGTTAGCGCGCCGTTTAAGCGGTGAATTACCCGATGACTTTGGCAAAGACATGCAAAGCTTTATTGAAACCACGGCCAAAGCCGGTGAAAAAGTCGCCAGCCGAAAAGCCTCACAACAAAGCCTAGAATTTTTAGGCAAGCAGCTACCCGAATTGTTAGGCGGCTCGGCAGATTTAGCCGGCTCTAACCTCACCATGTGGTCAGGCAGCCAGCCCATTCGCCATCATGATTTTTCGGGTAACTACATCAATTACGGTGTGCGCGAGTTTGCCATGGCAGCGATGATGAACGGCATAGCATTATACGGTGGCTTTATTCCTTACGGCGGCACATTCTTAATTTTTTCCGACTATGCCCGCAACGCTATGCGCATGTCGGCCTTAATGAAAATACGCGTTATTTACGTGTTAACCCACGACTCCATCGGCTTGGGAGAAGATGGCCCCACGCACCAACCCATTGCACAAATTGCCACCTTGCGCTTAATTCCCAACATGCAGGTCTGGCGCCCGTGTGACGCTAGCGAAACAGCCGTGGCTTGGCAGCAAGCGGTTAAAAATATCACAGGCCCCAGCTGCCTTTGCCTAAGCCGCCAAGGTTTGCCGGCCGCAGGACACACCGACAGTAGCTTGCCAAACATTAAACGCGGTGGCTATGTGTTGCGTGATTGCGCAACGACACCAGATATCATTTTAATTTCCACCGGCTCAGAAATTAGCTTAGCGCTAAGCGCGGCAGAACAACTTAGCGCACAAGGCCGTGCCGTGCGCGTGGTGTCCATGCCTTGCGCCGAAGTCTTTGCCCTGCAAGACAATGTCTATCAAGAAAGCGTGCTACCGGCAGCGGTGACACGCCGCATCGCCATTGAAGCCGGCGTAGCAGACTATTGGTATAAATACGTTGGTTTACAAGGTCGCATTATCGGCATGCACGGCTTTGGCGAATCAGCTCCGGCGGGTGAATTATTTGCAGAGTTTGGGTTTACTGTTGAAAATATTGTCAAAACGGCCACTGAATTGTTGGCCTAAATTCGATGCTTAAGCCTAAAATAGCGCGGTAATTACAACTATAGGGCGTGTTTTTTCTAGGATACCTTGCAAATCTGGCATTTAATTGCAGATTTACAAGGTATCATCATCTCTAGTATAGAGCTGATTTTGTTGAATTTTACCCCCGACAGGTATATTATCGCCCCTTAAAACTACAGGAGAATCCTATGTCTATCAGAGTTGCTATTAATGGTTATGGCCGAATCGGTCGCAATATTTTACGTGCTGTGTATGAAAATGGCCGTGCTGGCGAAATTGAAATTGTTGCCATTAATGACTTAGGTGACGTAGAAATCAACGCGCATTTAACCCGTTACGACACCACCCACGGTAAATTCGTAGGTGAAGTTGAAGTCAAAGACGGTAACTTAGTTATCGATGGCGACGTGATTCAATGCCTATCAGAGCGCGATCCGACTCAATTGCCTTGGGGTGATTTGAATATTGACGTGGTTTATGAATGTACCGGTTTATTTGCCAAGAAAGATAAAGCCAGCATGCATGTGAGCGCCGGCGCCAAAAAAGTGCTTATTTCAGCACCAGCGGGTAGTGATGTTAAAACGATCGTTTACGGTGTTAACCACGAAACGTTAAGCGCAGACGACACGATTGTTTCCAACGCATCTTGCACCACCAACTGCTTAGCCCCAATTGCCAAGCCGTTAAACGATGTCTTAGGCTTAGAAAAAGGCTTAATGACCACGATTCATGCTTACACGAACGATCAAAAACTCGCTGACGTTTACCACCCAGACATGCGCCGCGCACGTAGCGCCACCATGTCGATGATTCCAGCCAAAACCGGTGCTGCGGCTGCAGTAGGTTTAGTGTTGCCAGAGTTAGTGGGCAAGCTAGATGGTTTTGCTATCCGCGTGCCGACTTTGAATGTGTCATTAGTCGACTTAACCTTTGAAGCTTCACGCGATACCACCGTTGAAGAAGTGAATGCCATCATTAAAGCTGCTGCCAGCGAAGGCGCACTGAGTGAAGTGTTGGGCTACAATGAGTTACCGTTAGTGTCTATCGACTTTAATGGCAACGCTAAATCATCAACTTTTGATGCAACGCTAACAAAGGTTATTGGTAATCAAGTTAAAGTTTGTTCGTGGTATGACAACGAAACCGGTTTTAGTAACCGCATGTTAGATACCTCATTGGTCATGATGAATAAATAATCATCGGCTATAAGGGAAGGGGGCAGGTTTGCCCCCTTTTTTTATCTTTATTTCTAAGGTTTAAAACCTGGCCGTTAGTTCCCCTTTTTTTTGCATTCAAAAATGCAGAACAAGTCAGGATAAATGCGCTATAAGTCCTGTCGTGTTGTAGGTGAGCGCTTGTTATGGATTTGTATTCTGGAATAATGACTTCGTAGTTTGGGGATTGCCGCGTCGCTGCGCTCCTCGCAACGACGAGTCCCTGGGGATACGGCAGGGGTGGTAGCTCATTAACTTGAGAATGCAGGACATTTACCACTAACGAAAACAACCCGTCGCTGCGCTCCTTGCAGCGACGCGCACCAAAGGCACAGGTCAATTTTCTCGAGGATACAGGCGATCTATTGCTAACGAAAACAACCCGTCGCTGCGCTCCTCGCAACGACGACGCGGGCGGCAAAGTCATGATTTAAAATTCTTTTAGTTGTAGGCCGTACTTTTTTAAAGTGCGTACGCCTGAAAAATAAGTGAAATGACTATATCACCTCATTTTTCGTTAAGTTTAGCCATCTATACTTAGAGGATAATAAAAATTCCATTTTGACATTTTGCAGAATAAATTCTTTAGCGCGCGGCGAGGCTAGGCGGTAAAGTTGATAAGTGGACAATTAGTTGCCAACAGCAAAAAGGTGTGTGAAGAATAATGAAGTTACATTTTTGCCTTGATTTAGCTCGTTTTGAGAAAGATTGTGTACGAATTCCGCATGATGGGCTTTCTCCGCCTGGATTTTATTTCGAAGGTGAGTTACCCAAACACATCGTCGGGGTGATTAAGGCGTTTGAAGAGTCAAAATCGAACTTTGTGGAAGTCAAGGAGACAGAGACGGAGGTGGAAATTGTGTTGCACGACTTTAGTGCACAGCAAAGCTTTCTCGCCCAAAATCGGGCAGCTCTGCAAGGCCGAATCCCGAGTTGGCAACTAATGCAAGCCTTAATTAAGACGTTAGTTAAGCTTTTAGGCTCTGCGGAATACGTGGGAACTTCAAAAAATTCTTTAGAAGAGCCATTGGATAAGAGACCAGCAAAGCATTACAGTATTTCAGATACAGATTATTATTTGGCCGATGATTTTTCTAAGCCCTACCAACCTGGAGCCACAGGCAGGGCGCTCAAAATGCACATTGATTTTCAGAAAGATTTTCCATTTGAGGGCGACGATGAGAGCATTAGCGCAAGGCTTTCTAGCAATAAAAGCTCTGCTTTAACAAGTCGCGTTGCAAGCGATGCTGACAAACCTGTTGACCCTTGTTTATTGTTGTACCGTATATTACATAATCTGCCAAACGAAAATGCACATGTTTTGGTTTATACGCATCGTATTAAGGCCAATGCGTTAATTGATTTTTTTAAGAATAAAACCCAAATCATACCCCATGCGATAACACTACAGTTTCTCGCTTATTCTACGCCAGTCTATATGAATTTCTCGAGCGCGAATATTGTCCCTGCTTATACTGATAATCAAGCTGTGGAGCTAGAGGGAACAGGCGCACTCAGGTCAAAATCTGTTCTGTACCCTAAGCTAGATAGAGATCAGCTGGTCAAGTTACATAAGAAAAATGTTTCTGGTGTCCCTTATTCTCATTGCTGGTCAAAAGATGGCGCGGCAAAGGTCGCTCAGATGAAGTCGCATGCTGCTCAGGCAGAGAGCGAGCCACCGGCATTAACGCCTTTTACCCCCCGACAGAGGCTCGGTTGCGCTGCAGAAACGTTGCAAGTCTGGCTGCATTATGATTCGGTTATGTTGGAGACTCAAAATATAAAGCAAAGGAAAGATGGAGCCTACACGGTGTCTGGCCCCGTAGTACAATATGTTTTAACTTTAATTGAAGCTTTAAAACCTTCACGTGTGGAGCTGCACAATAATTCCTGCGCGCAGTCTTATGCGTTAGAAAATGAGAAAAGCCAAGATAGGCTGTATTCTACGTTACAAATTTTTGAGCTTTTAGCGCACACTTTAAGAGCCAAGATAACAAACCCAGATGTTGATATTGTTATTGATCCATTTTTACTCGCCGATAAAAGGCCGGGTGAAACCTGGGAAAACAGCTTGGCCGATATATACAAACAAGAATTCCCCGGTTTTCCACGCAAGACCTCGGAGGAACCAGATTATCCACCGCCCTTGAATACCAAGATAAGACAAAACGCTGCTAAGCTAGATAACTTATATGTACGTGTTCAGCGCGAAGTTGGCACACCAACACATATCGTTATTCTTGAAGAAGATGATGATATTATTGATGGCTATAAACAGCTTTTAGCAAATGAACAGCAGATATTGCCACATCATTATTGTGTTACATTATTTCAATACATTCCATGGACAATGAACAAAACTACCGTTGACATTCGGTATGTTTATCAGCAGCAAGGGCAAAGTGCTTTCAAGTTCAATGGCACCAACTTGACACATTGCTTAACGGAGTCTGTTGCACCTAACAGCCCTGGCATTCAACTTGGCGATATTATTACTTACCATTGCCAACAAAGTAATGTGCTAACCCCGTCACTGCCATTAAATACTTGGTTTGAAAAAACAAAGTGCGTGTTGACCATGCCTCTTGGTTCTGATTCTTATCCATTAAATCAAGAGTTAATGGTATTGCCTGCTTCTAAGCTGTCGCCAACGCAACAACATTACGCAAAAAAAGCAATGAGCTATGAGTTGCACCTTTGGCTAGATTTTGAAGATGTCATGTGGTCTGAAAATATTTCCATTGCAGCTGATAAGACTGTTTTTATTGAAGGAATGCTGCTTAACCATATTATCAATATGATTCTTAACTTTAAAACAGGTGCGCCAGGCCAACCCTTTACCGTTGTGCTAAGCAGTTTTGCTGAACGGCAAAGTTTTTTGAAAGAAAATGAGTGTTCGCGAGCGCTGGCAGGGAGGGTGGCAGGTGCTATCTCATCGTTGCAAGCTTTTGAGGCACTTTGGTTTCAATTACAGAGCTATTTTAATGAATACTACTTGGGTCAGTTTTCTATTGCGCTTGATAAATATTTACTTGCCGACTCATTAAGTAAGCAATTAGGTGGAACAACTTGGGAGGCGAGTAAAAAATATATTTATGATGCCAGTACACCGGCTTTTCCCGTAACAGCAGAACAAGCTGGCGCCTTGTTTGCTGATTCAACTTTAAGTATAAATCTTCCTTCACACGAAGACAAGCTCGAGTTAACCTACTGTAAAATTCAGCGCATATCTGCAAATAAAAAAGTACATGTACTACTTTATACAAGCCAAGAAAACGTTCTTAATCGACAGAGCACAGTCTTTAGTGCACCGCATAATTCCAGTTTGATTCCGGCACATGTATCTTGTCAATTTTTTCATTATTTAGCAGGAGAGGCTGACAGAAAGAGCAATATCGTTGCATATGGAAAGATTGTTACAGGTAATGGTACAAGTGATGTTCGGCGAGCGGCGTTTATTAGAAAAGCTAAAAAATTATTTCTGGCCCAAAATCAACAACGAGAAGCCAAGCGTGCGCAATTGGAGAAAACGCTAGGGGATCAAAAAGCTGAGCGCGCTCAATTAGCAAAAGAGGGGAGTTCTTATAAATTAACAGCATTACAGAAGGAGCTAAAAGATCTTGTGCAAGCAAAGGAAGAGCAGGGTGCGCAACAACTACGTGAAGAGGAGGCAAAGCTCAGAGGGCTTGATTCTGATCAAAAAAGCATTGCGCCAGCTCATTCAGCTAGTATAAAGGGCAGCGAAATCATTGCTAGAGAGGATGAAATTATCAAGATACAAGCTGAAATAAAAAGACTTAGCCTACTAATTGGCACTGATGTATCACAAGCACTCGAGCAACAAAGAGAATTAACCACGTTATTGATTAGCCCAGAAAATATACGTGAGTATCACACTAGGCACGGTGGCAATAAAACTCCTCGTGTTGAAGAGCGCTGGCCAATGTCTATCGCGGGCGTAATGGCTGTTAAGTCTACAAACTTTACGCTACTGGATGCATCGGTACCTCCACTAAACAGGAGTTCGCATGTTAAGTGCGCACCCGGTCAGGTATCGGCATAAGGCACTGGTTACAAGCCTAACCTTATGCCGATACCTGACCCCGGGGACCATTTTGCTTCAAAAATATACAATAATTTTTCTTATAGGTTCCTAATATTAACTTAAGCTTTCTCGTCTACAGTAGACATGAGGCAGTTACCCTATTCTAATTTTTTAATAGAGCGTAGCGCATATGAGATAGTCAATTTTATAATTTGACTGATTAATTAGCAGCAAGAGGTTACAAAGACTCCAATGAAACTACATATATTTAATGATGTTGAGCAAACTGCGCCCAGTAACACTCATCTTTTTCCTAAAGAGGCGCCGACCCAGTTTGCTGTTGAGGGAGAGTTTGTTGAGCATGTTTTTGAGATGGTTAAAATATTCTTGCCGAAAGCCTTTCATAAAAGGAATGCCATGGAGGAACCAGTAACGCTTGTTTTACATGATTTTAGTCGG
Source organism: Gammaproteobacteria bacterium (assembly GCA_034112285.1). GTDB lineage: Bacteria > Pseudomonadota > Gammaproteobacteria > JABDGN01 > JABDGN01 > JAWUVP01. Next base: position 17,613 of record JAWUVP010000011.1, on the reverse strand, counting down.
CAGCAAAGTTTTTCTGCACAAATGCAGGCAATGCAAGATGGCCGTATTCCGAGCCGAAAATTAATGCTAGCCTTATGTAAAGCCTTAGAAGCTCGATTTGCCGCAGTAGATTGTAGGGTTAGCATCGAAGTGGGTGAGTATTATTTAGCTGATGATTTGGTGAAGTCACGCAAGCCCAAAAAAAGGGGCAAAGCGGAAAAAATAGAAAAAACGGCAACGAAACTTGACCAGTATTTTGAGAATGAAGAGCAGCCTTTATTGGGCCCCACCAGTGCTGCGGCAGGTGGCGACCCTGCTGTTGGCTTAGAAGAGCCTCTCGAAAAGGATGTTGACAAAAACTTTTTACTTTATCGAATGTTACATAGTTTGCCGAATGATGACACGCATGTGCTTGTTTACACACATCGCCGGGCAGCAACCAACATGATTGAGTTTTTTAAGAAAAAAACACAGTTAATATCTCATGTAAAAACAGTGATGTTCTTTGCTTATTCAAGCTCGATTTATTTTTTACCGCAAAAGGTAAATATTGAACCGATTCCTGTTGAGTACAGCACACCTTTACTAGAAGGGACGGGAGCTGTTCTAAATGAACCTGTTTTATATCCTAAGCAGGCTAGTGAAAACTTAGTGGCGAACCATCTTGCTAGAGTTAGCAAGGAATCAGGCGGTCGGCTCAAAAGGATGTTTACAAGCAAGAAAAAAACGTTAGAAGCACGACTCAAAAAATTTTCTTCAGGGCAGCTTCTTAGCCAACACATACCCGTAAAAGAGGTTATTGGATCTGCTGGTAGATATAAAATGGGCGCTACCGCTCACCTGCAAGGGGCGAGCGCTAATGCTCCACGTGTTGCGCTTCCTAAGCAATGCATAGAGAAGTTAACCCTTCCTCCTGCCGTTCTACAAATCTGGCTTCATTTTGATACGATGAATATCGAAAGTGAAAATATACACAAAACCATAGAGGGTAGTGCATTTAAAGTAGATGGGCCGATGGCGCAATACCTTAAGGATTTAATTACCAAGGTAAAGCCTTCGCGCGTTGAATTACACAATAATTCTCGCGCCCAGAATTACGCGGGAGAGAATAAGGTAAGTGCAACCAGGTTAGTTTCAACCTTGCAAGCTTTTGAAGCGTTAGCGCATACTTTAAAAGAAAATATTTCAGACCCTAACATTGATATCGTTATCGATCCCTTTTTATTAGCCGATACATGCCGTGAAGAGCTCAAGCCCGGCGACACTTGGAGCAGAAGTTTAGCTGATATAAATAAAACCACGCCTCCAGGCTTTCCGAGAAGGGTGACAGAAAATTCAGCTTATCCCGAATTATTAGACACACATATTGCGCAAAGTGATTTCAAGTTAGATAATTTATATGTGAGGATGCAACGGCCCCTCAGAGCATATACGCATATTGTTGCTATTGAAAGCGATAGCAGCATTATTGAAAGTTATAAACTTCTTTTGAATGCCCCTTGTGAAATATTGCCACAGGGCTACGGCTTTACCTTACTACAATATACTTCATTGCCAGAATCTAAGAGCACCGACATTCAGATGGTTTTTCAAAAAATGGGCCAAAGCGCTTATAAGGCTCGGGGCGTTTGGCTAACAAACTTCTTTACTGAGAAAAGGCGCAATGCAGCTGATGCGGATGAGCGTTATAACGATATTACTCAGGCCGATATTATTGCGCACCATAGCTTATTAAAAAACGAGCCTAAGCGTGATTTAAAACAGCAAGCTTGGTTTGACACGGCAACAGAGGCATTGCGAACCTTTACTAGCAAAAAAACGTATAGGCTTGGAGAGTCGCTACCTTTTGCAGCGACAATGATGATGTCACCTTTGCAAAAAGAACATCTAAAAAAAGAGGTGATGCATGAGCTGCATCTTTGGCTGGATTTTAAAGGTTGTATTTGGCCCGAAAACATTGAGTTTTCACCTGATGGAACCGTCTATTTTGGTGGGCCATTATTGCTACAGCTGATCGGCATGATTGTTAAGTTTAAGGCAGCAACAGCAAGCAAGCCTTTGACCGTTGTGCTGAGCAGCTTTTCGCACCGACAGAGTTTTGTAACAGATAATAACGATTCACTCGGCAGCGTAAGTATCTCGTCACTACAAGCTTTTGAAGCGATTTTAAGCCAATTAAAAGCCTATTTTGAGGCGTTTGCGCCAGGCCAATATACGATAAAGCTCGATAAATATTTACTCGCCGATTCTTTTATCAACAAAGATGCTGGAACCACTTGGCAGCAAGCTATAGATTATATTTATAACGAGGCAACGCCCCCTTTTCCGTTGGACCCAGAGCAGCTTAAAAAACTTAGTGATGATTTAATATTGGGACCAGATTTTCCTTCCGACGTTAATAAGCTGGCACTCACTTATTGTAAAGTGCAACGCATACCCGCGAATGTAAAGGCTCACGTGCTTATTTATGACAGCTCAAGCTCTATTCCCAAGTCTCAATATGATACCTTTATTCAGCCTTATTACACGGGCCTAATACCTTCACATATTTCATGTCAGTTCTATCATTATAAAATGGGGGACAGTAATAGAAGGGTTTTGACAACGGCTTTACCCTGTCAAAAAACTATTTTCGGAAACGGTTTTAGCGATCCTAGGCGTGCAGGGTTTATTCAGTATGCCTATCAAGATTTTGTGACACAGCAGGGCCGCCTTAAAGCTGAGCGCGTGCAATGGGAGCAACATCAGCGGCAACAACCGAAAAACATGGAGCAGCTTGAGGAATTAAAAAGGCAGCTTGTACAGATAAAAGCAGATGAATGCAGTGCTATGCTCACGTTTTTGGAGGGGCCGCTTGCGATAAAACATAAAGGTGTTGAGTGGATCGCTGATCTGAAAATACAGCTTGAGCGAAAACAAGATCTTGGTGAGCAGCACATGCTGCTAGCAAAAAACGTTTTTATATTAAAGAGCGCTAAATGTACTGCTATGTTTGAGTCTTTAAAGCAGCAGCTGGAGAAAAAAGTCGTTGGTAGAAATAGTAATGAATGGATAGCGTCTATAGAAAAACAGCTTGAGGCACTCTATGACGTCGACGATAAATTAAAGTTACTAGGTGATCAACTGGCGTTAATAAGCGTCAATGATGGTTTTCTGGCGTCAGATGGTACTGTTTTAGGCTCTACTCACGCACAGGCTGCATGCACTAAACCATTAGCGAGCATTGAGCTTAAAGAGCAGAAGCGCAAATTAGCTATTGAGGCTGAAATTTTAGAGCTTGAGCAGGGTGAAAGGAGGCGCGCTTCTCAAGCACTGGCTCAGGCTCAAGAACTAACGGCTTTGACCGCCACCCGAGAAGTATTAATGAGATATCATCTTTATAATGGTGGTGATAAAAAAGCTGAACGATTAAGCGATAGTTGGTTGGTTTTTACTGCCAAGGATGCAGTAAGCCCAGTGTTAGCTGGCTCCTTGCTACGTCCCACAAAACACTCTACCGTTAAATATGCGCATAGCCAACAGTTGCGACGTGAACGCATGAGAGAAGTATCTGAAAATGGTAAGCGTAAGCTTTACCTGGTAGATAAGGATTCAAGGCATTTTAGTTGCTTCAAAGATTTATCGGCAGGTGTTTTTTCACTGCCTGTACCTGAGTCCTATGATAGCTTACCTCATTTTGGAGTGGAGAACTTAGAGCCGATTTTAGGGGTCCCAATTTTAGGTGTGATGCAGAAAGAGGTAGAAATTTTTCATTCTATTCAAGTGGTTCATAACGAATTAGCAGGGCTTTATGCTCCCCTGCGAGAGGACAGACCGGTTAATTATAGATTTATACAATTGCTATATCAGACTGATTTTTGCCACGGAACGTTCTTTACGCCTTTAATACAATTTCTGCAGTCGATGTTAAACAATATGCATCCTGGTGCCGAGATCAATAAAGAGGTTGATATGGATATTGACGAAGGTATTTTAGATGTAAATTATCTCCAGGGAAACGATATTAAGATATCTTACCAAAAAACAATAATCCTTTCAGGCATACAGCCAGGCAAGACTCACAAGCTTGAAATGTTTGTAGATTTTTTACTTAAAGATATACCGGCAGCCTCTCTACTAGGTAAACAAATATTGAACCCGCTTAGCGCGAATGCGGGCAAGCAATGTTATTGGGAAATTGCAGAGCTTGCAGGGGGAGTAACAACTGAAGATAAAGAACTTTATGCCATAGTGCAACAGTGCGGAGATAATTATAGGCTTGGCTAAGGTGCTACGTTAAGCGCCGAGGACAGTGGTTAAAATATTATTTATTTCGCAGCCGATTACTTAGATATTTTAAATAATATTTCACGGTATCAAGCAGGCCCCAGCGGCGTTCATTTTGCCAATAACCATCGGCGTTGATGCGGTAAATAACTTGGTTGGTATTATGCCAATTTTTATTAAGCGCCGAGCCAATGCGCATGGGAAAGCGGTAGTGTTGAGCAACGCTTTGGTTTATGCAGGCGGAGTATTTGCCGTAAGGGTAAATAAAAGTATCCACTTCGCAGTTTAATTTTTGCTGTAATAATTCTTTACTCGCCAGCAACTCATGGGTTAAATCCACACCCAGCTCGGCAACATTGCAATGTGTGTAGCTATGCGAGGCAATGGCCACAAGTTTACTGTCGGCCATTTCTTGCAATTCTTCCCAGTTGCAAAACGGAGCGTGCGCTTGGTATAAACCCTCATCCATTTCTTTGCCATGGGCAATGCTTAGGCGTTCTGCTGTTAGCTGATTGGTTTTATCTTGAATATATTTCACCGGCACACCCAGCACGGCGGGGATGCGATGTTTTTTTAATAATGGATAAACGCAATGGTAAAAATCAAAATAAGCATCATCAAAGGTTAAGCAAAATGACAGTTTGTTTTTAGCCAACGCATCGCCCGGTAAAACAAGAGGATAATGCTTGGCAAGGTACTCAATGAACGCGGAAAATTTTTCTAACGCTGCCGGGTTGTTAATATCATTAACTTGGTGAAACATTAATACCGCTAACATATTAGGCGTCCTTCTCGGGGTAACACATTTTTGCGTAACGATAAAACGCGCCCTCGGCAAAGGAGTAGGCCAGAATCAACCCGGGTGCGCCGTCTAGAAAACCCAATTTTAAAAAATAGATTTTAATAAACATCCAGGCAGAATGGGTAACGGCTTTTCTCATGGAGCCATGCCGTTTTTGCTCAAGGCGCTGCTGTGCCACCAGAGAGGTATAATGATTCATTTTGCCCACTAACTGCGAAATGTCATCGAATGAATAATGATAAAGGGGTTCGGCCCAGGTTTCAGACGCGCCGGTTACAATCAGATCTTCATGCACCACGGTCTGTGTAAATTGCGCCGCCTCGCGTTTAAAAAGGCGCAGGTGCTTACTGCTGCCGTTGGCATGGTTAATTCTTCGCCCCAGAAAAATTAATTTTATCGGCAAGTAAATGCCGCGCACATCCGAAGCTGAGGCTATAAAGTCTTGAATTCTCTTTTTCAACGCGTCGCTCACCTGCTCATCGGCGTCTATAGACAGTACCCATTCACACGAGGCTTTTTCCAGCGCGCGTGCTTTTTGCACGCCATAACCAGGCCAGTCAGTGCTAAAAACATGGGGAGTGTACTGTTTGCAGATTTGCAGCGTGTCATCCGTGCTGCCAGAATCGAGGACAATAATTTCATCCGCCCATTGCACAGAGTCTAAACAACGCTTGATGTTACGCTGTTCATTTTTGGTGATAATAATAATGCTAAGTGTTGACATAAAAAACAAGTTTAAAAAATTGATGAACATCATACCATAAAACAGGCAAAGGTTTACCCCCTTGAGCACCGAGAGCAGGGCGTTTTAACAGGCGCGCCTGGGACATTAATAAAGAATAACAGAAAAGGCTTGAGCTTCACAATGTACCGACGTGCCATTACATGATCGCAAACACAAAAACAGGAAAAACAATGAAAAAATCTCAAATTATATTTAGCGTGGTACTCACTATTGGCTTTTGCTCATCAATTTTTGCCTTCCCGCCATTCCCAACTTACACTTCAGTTGGCTTTGATGTGGTAAATGAAACACAAAACACTTTGCAGGTGGAAAATATCCAGTCAAATAAAAGCAATCCTACCGCTCCATTGCAAATTGTTGCGGGCACTAAAGCTGAATACAGTAACTTTGGCTCAGGTAATGTCGCAACAATGAGTATAACCATTGGCAATTGTCAGATTGATGCCACGTCATCTAGTGGTGCAACCAATTCAGATGTGACGATTACTCACATTGCAGGCAAGCCTCAAACACAATGCGAACAACAAGGGCAAGAAGTGATTGTTCGACCATAAAGTGTATCTTGTATATGCCCGCTCGGATCTTGAGGTGCGATAGGGGATAAGGTCTGTGAGCAGGGGATAGGGTCAGATCTTGAAATGTGAAATCATTCGTAGTTAATATTATTTGATGTCAGATTTCAAGATCTGACCCCTTTCTTTTTATCACCTTTGCGTCAACACCTCTTTTGAGACCTTGATATTTATTAGATAGTGTCATGTAGTGACACTATCTAATAAATATTGGCGTGCGGGATGAATCCAAATTTACTGTAAAAACTAATTATTTGGCCCAATGCATTCAATATTGTTCATTCAGTAGAAACATGGAATGAAGAATTATTCTTGGGATTGCTTAGCAAAATGAAGGGCTAATGGGTGATCCCTAATGACGCTTTCTAAATCGCAAAAAATTCGGTAAAGTACACCACCCATTGAGCAAAGGAGACTCCTCATGCAGACCATGCAACAACTTGATTTAAAAGGTAAAAAAGTTTTAATCCGTGAAGATTTAAATGTCCCGTTTAATAACGATGGCGATATTACCAGCGATATTCGCATTCAAGCCGCGCTGCCTACCGTTCAAGCTGCTTTGGCAGCCGGGGCGAGCGTTATGTTGATGTCGCATTTGGGTCGGCCAACGGAGGGCCAGTTTGAGGCGCAATTTTCATTGGCACCAGTGGCACAGCGCTTGAGCGAGCTGTTGGGCCAACCGGTGGAATTAGTTCAAGATTGGCAAAATGGCTGCGCCGTGCAACCAGGGCAAGTGGTGTTGCTGGAAAATGTGCGCTTTAATGTAGGCGAAAAAGCCAATGATGCCGGGCTTAGCCAGCGTTATGCTGCGTTATGTGACGTGTTTGTGATGGATGCGTTTGCTACCGCCCATCGGGCTCAAGCTTCTACAGTCGGCGTAGCAGAGTACGCACCTAAAGCCTGTGCGGGGCCTTTGTTGCAACAAGAAATTGAGGCCTTAGAAGGCGCCTTGGCGGACCCGGCGCGACCCTTGGTGGCAATTGTGGGCGGCTCAAAAGTTTCATCTAAATTGACTGTGTTAAAAAACTTAATTCATAAAGTGGACCAGCTCATTGTGGGCGGCGGTATTGCTAATACGTTTTTAGCCGCAGCGGGCTATGAGGTGGGCAAATCGTTGTATGAGCCAGATTTAACCGGCGAAGCGACTGAGCTAATGCAATGGGCTAAAGCTAACGGCAGGGAAATACCGTTGCCGATTGATGTGGTGGTGGCCGATAAGTTTTCAGCCGAGGCTAATGTTAAGACGGTATTGGTTAAGGACGTCAGCCAAGACGATATGATTTTAGACATCGGCCCTGAAACAGCGGCAATGTATGCAAAAATTTTGGCCAAGGCTAATACTATTGTATGGAATGGCCCGGTTGGCGTGTTTGAATTGGCCCCGTTTGAAAATGGCACCAAAGCCATGAGCCAAGACATTGCCAGCAGCTCAGCTTTTACAGTCGCCGGCGGAGGTGATACACTCGCAGCCATTGAAAAATATGGCTTGGCCGATAAAATCTCCTACATTTCAACGGGCGGTGGGGCGTTTTTGGAGTTACTCGAAGGCAAGGCTTTACCCGCCATTACCGTTTTAGCAAACAAAGGATAGATATGCACAACTTAACTGATAAAAGCACCAAAATTGTTGCCACCTTGGGGCCTGCTTCCAGCGACGTGGAAACCATCAAAGAATTGATTTTGGCGGGTGCGAATATTTTTCGTCTAAATTTTTCACACGGCGTGGCCGATGATCACAAATTGCGTGCGCAAAACATTCGCACCGCCGCCAAAGAGCTAGATATTTCGGTGGCTATTATGGCCGATTTGCAAGGCCCCAAAATTCGTATTGCACAATTTAAAAATAAAAAAGTCACGCTAAAAGTCGGCGCGCCTTTTTGTTTAGATGGTGATTTAGATTTAGAAGTGGGTGATGAAACCCAAGTCGGTATTATTTACAAACATTTGCCCAAAGATGTGCACGCGGGTGATAAATTATTATTAGACGATGGTCGCATTGTTTTTGCGGTCACCCATATTGATGGCAACAAAGTGCATTGCACTGTAGACGTTGGCGGCGAGTTATCCAATAATAAAGGCATCAACAAATTAGGTGGCGGCCTCTCGGCTGAGTGCTTAACAGAAAAAGATAAAGCCGATTTAATTACCGCAGTCGGTTTGGACGTGGCGTATATCGCTATTTCATTCCCGCGTAGTGCGCAAGATATGATTCACGCGCGTGAATTAGTGAGTATCGCGGGGGGTGACTCACGTTTGGTTGCCAAACTAGAGCGTGCCGAAGCCATGCATTGCATTGATGAAATTATCGAAGCTTCTGACGCGGTGATGGTCGCGCGTGGTGACTTAGGTGTGGAAATTGGAGATGCTGCCTTACCGGCCGCTCAAAAGCATATTATCAAACGCGCTCGCGCGTTAAATACGGCGGTAATTACCGCCACGCAAATGATGGAATCAATGATTGAACACTCTATTCCTACGCGAGCAGAAGTGTTTGATGTGGCCAATGCAGTGCTAGATTATTCGGATGCGGTGATGCTTTCAGCTGAAACGGCGACCGGCAATCATCCGGCTGAGGTTGTCCGCGCGATGAGCCGCATTTGCTTGGGCGCTGAGTCTAGCCCTGAAACTAAAATTTCTAAGCATCGTGTTGAGTGCTTTTTTGAGGGTAGCGACGAGTCGATAGCCATGGCCGCCATGTACACCGCCAACCACAGCGCGGTAAAAGCCATTGTTTCTATCACCGCCAGCGGTGACACGCCGTTATTAATGTCACGCATTAAAACCGGCATTCCTATTTTTGCCTTCAGCCCCCTTGGTAAAACTTTGCGCCGCATGTGCATGTTTCGTGGCGTTTTTCCGGTGCCATTTTCACTTGAGGGCATTGATAATAATAATGTCTACCAAAAAGTGGTCGACACCTTGCTGGCCAACAAGCAAGTCTCTGCCGGTGATAAAATTTTAGTGACTTGTGGTGACTTTGTCGGTCAACGTGGCTCCACCAACACTTTAAAAGTCATTTCTGTTTAACGTTTTAAAATGGGTGGGGTAGGTTTTGGTTTGCCCCATTGAATCTGCTACACTATACTTGAAGCGATTGAAATTCTGGTGCAAATTTATAAGCTAGAAATGCCTAAATTTCAATTGCTTCGAGTATATGCAACTACTTAATAAGGAGCCCTCATGGCGCTAATATCTCTTCGTCAAATGCTTGATCACGCAGCCGAACATGGCTACGGTGTACCCGCTTACAATGCTAACAACTTGGAACAAGTGCGAGCCATTATGCAGGCCGCCAATGAAGTCGATAGCCCGGTGATTATTCAGGCTTCAGCTGGCGCACGCAAATATGCCGGCGCACCGTTTATTCGGCATTTAGTGTTAGCCGCAATTGAAGAATTTCCACACATTCCAGTTTGTTTGCACCAAGATCATGGCGCGTCGCCAGATGTGTGCCAACGCTCTATTCAGCTAGGTTTTTCATCAGTCATGATGGATGGCTCACTAGAAAGCGATGCCAAAACCCCTTCAAGTTTTGAATATAATGTTGACGTTACAAGGCTAACCTCAGACATTGCTCACGCTTGCGGCGTCTCGGTCGAAGGCGAATTAGGTTGCTTAGGTTCATTAGAAACCGGCATGATGGGTGAAGAAGATGGTTCCGGCGCCGAAGGTGTGTTGGAGCAAAGCCAATTATTAACTGACCCAGAAGAAGCAGCAAACTTTGTAAAAGCAACCAAGGTTGATGCATTAGCCATTGCCATTGGTACCAGCCATGGCGCCTACAAATTTACTCGCCCCCCTACCGGTGATATCTTAGCGATTAGCCAAATTAAAGCGATTCATGCCCGCATTCCTGACACCCATTTAGTGATGCACGGTTCATCGTCTGTGCCACAAGAATGGTTGGCAATCATTAATGAATTTGGGGGTGAAATTCCTGAAACGTATGGTGTGCCGGTTGAAGAAATTCAAGAAGGTATTAAAAATGGCGTACGTAAAGTTAACATTGATACTGATCTACGCTTAGCCTCTACCGGCGCCATTCGCCGTTTCATGGCTGAAAACCCAGCTGAATTTGACCCGCGCAAATACTTAGCGGCCTCAACCAAAGCCATGCAGGGAATTTGTAAAGCACGTTTTGAGCAGTTTGGTTCTGCCGGTAATGCGAGCAAAATTGTGCCCTTGTCATTGGAAGTGATGTTTGAACGTTATGCCAGTGGTGAGCTAGACCCACGCGTTAAGTAAGTTTTAAGCCCTGTCGAGCCAAAGAGGGCAGCGACGGGGCCATTTTACAAACCAGGTGATCACATGAACAAACTATTTTGCTTACTGATAGCACTATCCGTAACCACCCTCGTCTCTGCTGCAAACCTGTCTACACAATACTACACGACTCATGGCACAAAGTTTTGGACTACCCAAGGTGGTCACGGCAAACCGCCGGTCATTTTATTATCCGCCGCAGGCCAGCCACAAACGACTTGGCACGCAGTGCTTCCAGGCTTGAGTCAAATCACCCATGTTTTTACCTACGATCGCGCTGGCCTTGGTAAAAGCCAATCGCTAGAAGATTTAGTGTCACCCCGTTCAGCTAAATATGTCGTGCAACGTTTGCGTGATTTATTAACAGTGGCAAACGTCAAACCGCCTTACGTGTTAGTTTCTAGTGGTGTAAGCTCGTCGTACGCGCGTTATTTTGCGCGCAATTTTTCAAATGAAGTAGTGGGGTTATTATTAATTAACCCACGTGTTGATGCCGCGATAGCGCTAGGAAGAATTAAAAATTACGCACCAGGCGAGAATCATGAGCAGGTGAAATTTCGCCAGCAATATAACCATAATATATTAGTTTTAAAACGTAGAGTGTTAGGTTTCAACGCCAATGAAGCCAAGCTTTCAATCAATGTTTCGCAAGCAGCCTTAATTGAACATGATCTAGAACAGCTTGGGCAAATAAAAAGTGAGCAACAACTGATGCTTTCGCCGCCATTAAAGCCCATTGCACTGATTGTGATGGAAGGCAAAAAAGATAGCCCGCTTGAAACCAACATGTTGCAACAATTAGTGGCCTCCACGCCAAGAGGTCAATATGAATATACGCCTTTGCACAGTGATGATTTGCAAAAATTTGCACCACAAAAAATTGTGGCTGCAGTGCGTCAACTCTTGCGCCACCGCTAATGAATAAAATACGCCTTGCCAGTCGCAACAGTTTGCTCGCGACATGGCAAGCAGAGCATGTGCGAAATTTGTTATTAAAGCATCATCCTCAGCTAGAAGTTGAGATTGTTTTTATTAGCACCACCGGCGATCGCGTGCAAGATAAGCCTTTAGCCGACATCGGTGGCAAAGGATTATTTATTAAAGAATTAGAACACGCCTTGATAGAAAATCGCGCCGATATTGCCGTGCATTCAATGAAAGATGTTCCACCAGATTTACCACCCAGCCTAACCCTTGCCGCTATGTTAACGCGCGCCGACGTGCGCGATGCCTTACTCAGTGAGAACTATCCAAGCCTAAAAGCTTTGCCACAAGGTGCCAGCATTGGCACCGGCAGTGTACGCCGCGCCGCACAATTGTTGGCTCTGCGTCCTGATTTAAAAATATTACCTTTACGCGGCAATGTCGACACTCGTTTACGAAAACTCGCCAGCGGTGACTATGACGCAATTATTTTAGCCGCTGCGGGCTTAACGCGGTTAGGTTTAGCAAATAAAATCACCGAGTATCTTAGCACCGATGTGATGTTACCCTCAGTCGGCCAAGGCGCCATCGGCATTGAATGCCAAGCAAATAATAGCGAGCTAATTGAATTATTGCAGCCATTAAATTGCGCTAACACATTTCTATGCGTGAGTGCCGAGCGTGATTTGGTAAGCCACTTAAAGGGAAATTGTCATTCACCCATCGGAAGTTACGCGCAGTTAAGTAATGATAAGCTAGCGTTACAGGGTTTGGTGGCCAGTGCCGATGGCAAACAGGTGTTAACTTACCATAATACTGCTGCGAGCGATGCAGCCAAAAAATTAAGTCAGCTGGTGGGTGAGAGCTTAGACGATTTGGGCGCTAAAAAAATATTATTCCCAGCGATGTAGTAATATAGATTCTGGATAAATGGTTTTGACAAAAGCATTTGTTGTTAACTGGTTGTTTTCAATGATGGTGAGATCAATTTTTTGCTCACCAATTTCTAATTTCATTGACACAAATATTTTATGTTTGTTAGCCATAAGATGTTTGGCTTGTTCTGTTTTGGAAGCAATGAGTAATAGATCAATATCTCCACCGCGTTTTGTATCATCAGTTCGGCTACCATATAAACGTAGCTCACTATTTTTTGTATTAATATAAGGTGTAATGGCTTTTGTGAGCGCCTGCTTTTCATTGTTACTTAGGCGCATGACTCTGCAAGTAAATCAGTAAGTTTTAATAAGCGGGGGCAGTGTACCTTTAACTGTTGATAAAATTGAGTAAGATTATCTTCATTGTATTCGTGTGCAGAAATATTGCGCAACTCACGTATTTCAAACCAGATGGTTGTATCATCTATCAAACCTAATTTTTCAGCCTGATTCACAAAATCTCGAAAGCTGCCGCGAAACCCCGGATCGCTGTTGAGAATATAGGTTCTTAGATAGCGGGCTAAAAAAATATCTGAAACCCTTGCAAAACGAGCAGCAAAGCTCTCCCAAGTCTCTAAGGTTTCATCATCGAGTTCTTCAGTGTCGAGGCTGAATTTCTGTATTTTTGCGTAACTATAGGCCAGGTGGCCCAAGGCTTTTTGTAACTGTCGACGCTGCTCATTTAGTATATCAAGATATTTTGTCATGAGCTAATGCTAGCCAATCTTGATAATAAAATCAACCTTAAAGATCTTTTTTAAAGCGCGGGTCATTTTCAAACCATAATGCAGCAATGATGCCGCAACAGGCTGCAAAGCAAACGCCTAAAATCCAAGTAAAATACCACATAGTTTGTCCTCGTTAAATTAATATAATTCATGACCTTGTTCAGCAATGGTTTCGCTGGAAATAATGTCCCACATTTTGGCATAGACCCACAAAGTATATAGGCCAATAGTCGGTAAAACAAATATGGCCACCCAGAATAGTACGGATAAGCTATAAACACCGCTGGCAGCATTCCAAAGCGTTAAGCTTTGATTGGGGTTAGTAATTGACGGCACAATGAAAGGAAACATGCTAAAGCCAAACGTTAGCACCGCACCTAGTATCATCAGCATGCTGCCAATAAAGCTGGCAACGGCCTTGCGCACAAATCCAGCGCATAGGCTGAGTAAGCCACCGGCAAAACCTAGCATGGGAGCAATAACCATCCAATGGTAGACGCTGTAGTTTGCGAGCAAACCGCTGGGCACCGTATGTACAATTGTTTTAAACATATCGGCTTGTGGGTGCGTGGGCAAGTAAACCAGTTTATATCCCATAAAGCCGCAAGCAATCCAAACCCCGGCTGTTGCAAAGCAAAGCATAAATAAAATACTAAATGCGCGGCTGGCTTTCCAACAGCGTTGTTTGATAATGCCATCGGTGCGCATTAATAATAGGTTGGCGCCATGGGCGACAAACATGCTAAAGCTAACTAGGCCACATAATAGGCCGAAGGGGTTGAGCAATTGCCAAAACGTACCATCATAAAAGCTGCGGTAAGTGTCATCAAAGTGAATGGGAACGCCACGCATTAAGTTTCCAAAAGCCACCCCTAATACAATGGCGGGTATGGCTGAACCCACAAACAAAGCCCAGTCCCAGGTTTTTTGCCAGATAGCATTTTGTATCTTGGCGCGATATTCAAACCCAATTGGGCGTAAAAATAACGACCACAACACTAATAGCATAGCTTCATAAAAGCCGGAGAAAACCGTGGCGTAAACGGCAGGCCAAACGGCAAAGATGGCGCCACCACCAAAAACCAACCAGACTTGGTTGCCATCCCATGTTGGGCCGATGACATTAATTAGCACACGGCGTTCATCATTTTTGCGGGCAATAAAAGGCAGTAAAGCACCAATGCCCAAATCAAACCCGGCAGTCCAAGCATATAAGGTTAATACGCCGCCGACTAAAGCCCACCAAATAATTTTATACGTTACATAAGTAAACAACATGTGCTAGCTCCTATTTGTGCGCTATGGTTTCAAAATGATACTTACCGGTGTGTAAGCTGCTAGGGCCCAAACGAGCATATTTGAACATTAAAAACATTTCAACAAAGAATAAGCCGGTGTAAAAAATGATAAACCCAGCCAAACTTAAATGCAGTTGTGAGGTGCTCACGCTTGAGGTGCCCATGAAGGTGGGTAAAATACCATTAACCACCCAAGGTTGGCGGCCCACTTCAGCCACTGTCCAGCCCATTTCGGCGGCTATCCAAGGCAGTGGAATGCTGTATAGCGTTAAGCGTAAAAACCAGCGTTTGTTCCAGACGGTGTCACGCAGCCAAAATACATTGGCAAGAATGAATATCCATAAAATAAAGAAGCCACAGGCGACCATGATTCTAAAGGTCCAAAATAAAATCTGCACGTTTGGAATGGAGTCTTTCGTTGCCATGTTAATTTGTGCTGGCGTAGCATCGGTGACTTTTTCGGTATAGCGTTTTAATAATAAGCCATAACCTAAGTCGGGTTGGTATTTTTTAAACTCGGCCAACAGTTGTGGTGATGGGTCACCTGCACGCAATTTTTGTAACAAGTCATAAGCTCGCATGCCACGCTTAATGCGTAGCTTGTTGTGCGCCATAATGGGGTTTAAGCCTTCTACTTGTGTATCTAATGAATGAGTAATTAGCACGCCCATTGCCCACGGTAGCTGCAGCGAAAAATCATTTTTTTGTTTTGCTTGGTTTGGCCAAGCAATTAAATTCCAAGGGGCTGGCGCTGGGGCTGTGTTCCACTCGGCTTCCATTGCGGCTAACTTCGCTTTTTGATGTGTTGCCACTTCCACGCCGTTGGCATCACCCAAATAGATGACCGATAAGGTTGCTGCTAAGCCAAAGCCTGCTGCAATCACAAACGAACGCTTTGCAAAGGCTAAATCGCGACCGCGTAATAAGTAAAAGGCTGAGATGCCTAGCACGAATAATGAGCCGGTGACATACCCCGCTGCAATGGTGTGCACAAAGCGTACTTGCGCATCAGAGTTTAACCATAACTGTGACCAGCTGTTTAAATCCATACGCAAGGTGTGGTAATTGAAGGTTGCGCCCACAGGATTTTGCATCCACCCGTTGGCCACCAAGATTACCAGTGCTGACAAGCTTGAGCCAATGGCTAAAAAGAAGGTAGAAAATAAATGTTGTACTTTGCCAACCTTATCCCAACCAAAGAAGAAAATACCAATAAAAGTTGATTCCAGCATAAAAGCCACCATGCCTTCAACTGCTAGCGGTACGCCAAAAATATTGCCGATGTATTGCGAAAAGTAAGCCCAGTTTTGCCCGAATTGAAATTCTAAGGTTAAACCGGTCACCACACCCATGGCAAAGTTAATGCCAAACAATTTTCCCCAAAAGCGGGTCATGTCTTTATAGATGGGCTTGTCGGTTATGACATAACACGCTTCCATGATGACCAGCAGCCAAGACAAGCCTAGCGTTAAGGGAACGAATAAAAAGTGATATAACGCGGTAACAGCAAATTGTAAGCGCGATAACTCTACGACGGCAGGTGAAGCAACCATATTTTAAGACTCCTTGGGGGGTGATTGGCTAAGCAAGTGCGACACATAAGCCGCGTTAGTGTTGATATGCTTTGATGCGGGATTTGAGAAAAAGAATAACCAAATGCAGAAAAACAAAATACCTTTAATTATCAATACTTTAGATATATCTTTCCATAAAATAGCTTTTTTAGGATTATTTTTCACAGTTTTCCCCAGTGATAAGTGTCGCGATTATATCGGGGAACCTATACTCATAGCTGATCTGGATCAGTTTCTATAGACATCAGTGTTTAGAGCGTCGTTTGTGAGTTGATGAACTAATTTATCATCATCCATAAATCGGACACAGTTAGCAAAGGTTGAGTGGGCAATATTGTGTAAGCCTTCCTCGGTAAGAAAGGCACAATGCGGTGTCATCATGCAATTATCATGTTTACACAGCTGGTCAAGCAGCGTGTTGTCTGCTTGCTGCGCATTGGGTATGGGAAAGTATAATCCGGCTTCAAATTCATAGACATCGCCAGCGTAATTTGCAATTTGTTTGGATTGTAACGCGGCCAGCAAAGCCTCGGAGTCTACCAGCGCCCCGCGGCTTGTATTGATTAAGCTTGCCGTTGATTTCATTTTCACAAATTGCTGTTTGTTAAATAGGTGCCTTGTTGCTGGGGTTAGTGGGCAGTGTAGGCTGATGATATCTGCTTGTGCGACGATTTCTTCTAATTCAACATAATCAATATTACTCATGCAAATCAACGCGTTAGGTATGGGGTCACAGGCCAAGATAGTGCAATTAAACGGTTGTAGCATTTGTGCATATAAGGCGCCTATACGGCCTGTGCCAATGACCCCGACGGTTTTTCCGTGTAAACTTTGCCCAACTAGGCCGGCTAAAGCATACTGATGCTGTTGCATATTGGTTAAGGTTTTGGGTAATTTGCGCAATAAGGCTAGGGTGAGCATGAGTGCATATTCGGCAATACTTTGCGGTGAATATTCTGGCACGTTGCACACGTTAATACCCAGCTGGGCTGCGGTGTTAATATCGATTTTGTCATACCCTGCGGCGCGCAACAAAATCAACCGACAGCCCTTGTTCGCTAGGGTTGTGAGCATGACTTTATCGAGTACGTCATTAACAAACACGCTCACAATCTCTGTGTGTGGCCCATTTTCAACGGATTCTATGCTAATGGCGGCATTCTTGTAGCTAATATCTAGCGGTAGTGTGCTTAATTGGCGCGCCAAAAAAGGGGCTTCATATGTATGACATGAATAAAGGACTAAACGCATGCTGCAACTCCTTTCAAAAGTTGCTAAACTAGCATCTCATTTAAATAACTATCTGACCTAGATCACTATGAGCAACGTTAACTGTCGTAATTGCGCTATTTACCCGGTATGTTTTTCCATTGGCTTGCAAGATGATGAACTGCATCATGTTGATGAGTTGGTCGAAACGCGTACGGTGCATCATAAAGGTGATAGTTTGTTCAGTGTGGGCAGTGCATTTTTGGGCGTATATATAGTGCGTTCGGGCTCTTTTAAAGTTTATGATGTTAGCTC
>JAWUVP010000010.1:0-21367 GCA_034112285.1 Gammaproteobacteria bacterium | reverse complement strand
AAACTATTATGCGGGAAACCCCGCGCCCGAACCGCTGCACTTTGCAAGCTGGTATCAAGCTATGTCCATGCCTTACTGCTGTCTGCCTTTACCCAGTGACGTTGATTTGGCGTCTTATCGAGTGCGAAAAGCGGATGCGACCCGGGCGAAAGATGTTCTGTTGCTA
Organism: Gammaproteobacteria bacterium; assembly: GCA_034112285.1. Lineage (GTDB taxonomy): Bacteria > Pseudomonadota > Gammaproteobacteria > JABDGN01 > JABDGN01 > JAWUVP01. The sequence goes on along the minus strand of JAWUVP010000010.1, from coordinate 21,201 downwards.
TTTTTGTTCGAGCAATTAGTGAGGCTAGGCATCTTTTCTGCTGATAAAGATATTGATGAGCAGATTTTTTATTGTTTGGGGCTGGTAAGCGATAAGGTGTTGATTGAAGCGCAAATGCTGGCCGGTAAATTGCCTGTTGAAAATGGCGCTCATCACATTGTTGATCATGGTAAGTACACACATTTATTACAACTGGTGTTAATTGGAATTGGCCGCGAACTGCAGGTGGAATATTTGCAAGATTTACATCTTTCGACGCCTGAAATTGTTAAGGTTTTTCTTGACCCAAAACACAACATAAAAACCAGTGATGGCGCTAGCATAAACGGTTGGGATTTTTGTTTAGACTCTGCTAATGGAGAGTATTTGTATGGTCCACAGGCTTTGAATAGTTACTTACTTTCACCGCATGCAGCGAAGCGTTGTGCTACCTTCCATCGTTACTGGTCATTAACGTATGTCCGCATGTTATTCCAACAGTTTGAAGCGGATACATTACTATCACGGGCTAACAAGTCGAAGCATTTATTGGCTGATAGTTTAACAATCATAATTGGGCGTCTTCGTAGCTCGAGTCTCTGTCCAGAGGAGTTTGTTGAAGCGCATAAAGTAAAGCATCAAACTATGGAGCTGTGTCGAGGCCAGCCAATGTTTCATAAAGGGCCACAACGTACAGCCGAGTTCAAGCGTATAGCCGTAACGATAAGAGCAAAGCAGAACCCCCAACCCGCTGGTGCCGTGCTTCCACATTCTACTAAAGCCTAGCAAATAATCTGATTACATTTTACACATTGATATTTACTTAGTATGAGCATAAAATGGTTAGTTCTTACTAAAGAACATTAAATAGCAAGAGGTTAAGTCATGGATTTCGACTTTAAAATTATTAAGTTTGTAGCACTCTGCCTGGTTTGCATAACATTTAATGTTAGTGCGGCGGCTAAAATTAAATCAATTTGTACCACCGGTGGGGTGCCTGGATTTTGGTTCTACCAAGAGAATGGCGCGGGTTTTGATATAACCGATCCACTAAAGCCTGCTAATATGGGCGTCAAGTATCTCCAAGCTCATAATCGTGACTATTACGATAATAGTCAACTCCATGGTGGCGATCATTGCTTACCCATGCCGGCGGAAGGGGCGGCAATAGAAATTTGCGGTAGAAATGGCGCTTTGCCTTCCCATTGTCGCCACTTTTTAGTTAATGTGCATGAGGCGGTGTCGGTTTCGTGCCACAGTAATGATTTGGGCTTGGTGCCACATTGCGGCTGGTCTACTCGCACGCGTTCACGCTGAGCATAATGTTAGTGGTTTTGAGTATATTCGTAGAGGCTGGCATTGCTATTGGTCTGTCAACGCAAAGTAGAAATGTCCGGTTTTGAGCAAAATAGAGGTGTCACATGCAAAATCTTGATTGCTTGGCCTTGCGTTTACTTTACTTGGTCGAGCTGACCACTAAGTGAGGTGGTTTTTTTAATATCCTAATAAATATCAAACGCTACCAGCGTAAAATTTAAAATCTAAGCTCTAAACTCACATCAGCACTTTGGTAATTATTCGCGCCAAATAGGTAGCCCACATTTAGCGTCATGTTGTCATAAATGGCATTGTTGTAATGGGATAGCTTGGCTAGCTTAAACGCTATTTCACTGTAGTTGTTGACGTACCAACGGAGTCCGGCGATGTTGTTGGTTAAAGTGTAGTATCCACCAATGCTGTAATCGTTGCTTAGTTTACGTGTCACATCAGCGCCGTTACTCATCATTAAGCTGTTCAATTTGTAAGGTGTTTTTGTCTTGCCGATTTGCACTTGGATGGTTTTCAAAAAAGACAAATCGTTGGTGATGCCATAGGTTAATATGCCGCGCGGAAATAATAACCGGCTTGCAAGGGTGCCATCAATAACGCCGGTGCCTGAACCTAAATCAATTGAGCCGACCGCGCCGCCAAAGAGGCTGGGCGTGAGTGACCAGATATATTTGGGTTGGCGGGTCATTACGTGCATGTAGCCAAACCCCAGCACGGCTGAGTAGCCTTTGGCGCTACCAACTTGATCTTCGGAGATAGGGGCATCAATAAACATCGCATTATCTTGGCTAAAATAATGTAAATATTGAATCGGTAAATACGCATGTTTTACCGTAATGCCGCTAAGCGTGCTTGAAGAATAACTGGGGGTTAGCGCAAACAAGTTTAGGCCAGACGTATTGCCTTGCAATAATCCGTTGGCGGCTAAATTAAAGTTGGCCTTGGTCAATTGCCCCATGAAGCTGTTTGGGTTGCCGGCAACGGGGTCAATAGAAGTTTGCTTAATCCAATCTGCCGCTAATTGACTTAGCAGGGCTGTGCTGCCTTGGCCGTTTAAATAGTTCATGAGTTGTGACCAAACATCTTCACGCGAATTGTCACCGGGTGCGCCAATGTGGCTGGCTAACTTAGAGAAGAAAGCTTGCGTGAAGTGAACACAGTCACCACCGAGGCAAAAATCTAATTGGCGTGATACCTGCTTTGTGACTTTATCTATGGATATATATGACTTAAGGGTAACTGATACACCGCGAAGTGAAACAGCAGCTGAGATAGAGGAAAGCTCGGGGTTGAAGCCAGGAAATTTTCGGAATAGGTGCTCGTTTTCAAATTTCTTGATCACTTGTGTGATCGAGCCATTTTCGCGGAACGTTTTTGTGCTAATGGCCCAGTGTTTAAGTTTTCAATGGATGCAGTAAGTTAAGGTTCTTTTTTGGGATACCTGGCATGTGCGGCAAAAAATTCTGTTCGCTGCGCAATGTATGGGGTGAGGGCTCATAGCAATAGCCCTCATAAAGGTGCAATCAACCGCCCGATTGTGAATTACAAAACATGTTTTCTCGTCAAAACAAAACGGATGTAGTTGCCAAGAATATCGTTGCCGTCATTGCCGCCGTCAGTTTTATGAGCGCATAAATGCTGAAGCTAGCATTAAATGTAAGCGGTGAATGGCCTTCGGGAAACACTTATTCGGCAAGGCATTTAGATCCGTCCGCCCTGAGGGTTTCCACATTTGAAATTGATGGTATGTTATATCGTCTTAGCATTATGGGTAGGAAAGTAGAAGTAAATAATTGTGTGCTCTATCGCCAATATCCGCTTGAAAATTAACGCCTTATACGCTATCCTAGCGCCAATTACAGCTCGAGCTTGCGCTCGATTTGTACTCTTTTTTGAGAAGGACGTTGTTCATGGCCAAAAAAATTGTCGCCGCTAACTGGAAAATGCAAGGCACTACTGCTAGTGTTGATGCGTTGTTAAGCGCCTGGCAAGATGAGCTTTCCCCACAAGAACAACAACAAGCGGTGGTGTTTGCCCCGTTTGTGTTTTTGCCTCAGTTACAAAAGCAGCTAAGCGATAGCAACATTGCTTACGGTGCGCAGACGGTCAGCCAATTTGATGATGGCGCTTACACCGGTGAAATTTCGACTAATATGTTGCAGCAGTTTGGTTGTGGCTATGCATTAGTGGGGCATTCTGAAAGACGCCAACTGTTTGGTGAGTCAGACGACGTGGTCGGCGCAAAGTTTGCTAAAGTGCAGGCGGCGGGCATGACGCCTATGTTGTGCATTGGCGAAACCTTGGCCGAGCGTGAAGCTGAGCAGACTATTAATATAGTGCAAGCGCAATTGCAGGCTGTGCTAGATGTGGTAGGTATTGCGGCTTTTGCTAATGCGGTCGTGGCTTATGAGCCTATTTGGGCGATTGGCACCGGTAAAACGGCCAGCCCAGACCAAGCGCAGGCGGTGCATGCTGCCATTCGTGGCTTTATGGCGCAGCACGATGCAAAAATTGCGGCCGATTTATCGTTATTGTATGGCGGTAGTGTTAAAGCGAGCAATGCAAAAGAATTATTTGCCCAGGTTGATATTGACGGGGCGTTGGTTGGCGGAGCATCATTAGATGCTGCGGCGTTTATTGATATTGTGAAAAGTTAAAGGTTGGAATTATGCAACAGGTATTGATGTTTTTGTTAATTATTGTCGCGCTAGCGATGGTGGGTTTGGTTTTGATGCAGCAAGGCAAAGGTGCTGATATTGGCGCGTCGTTTGGTAGCGGTGCATCTAACTCTGTGTTTGGTAGCCAAGGTTCGGGTTCATTTCTTATGAAGCTTACTTTCGCGTTAGCTGCTGTGTTTTTTATTATTTGCATTGTATTGGCAAGAATGGCGGTGGTGCAGTCACATGCTTCATCTCAGTTCACTTTGCCCACGCAGTCAAAAAGTGTACCAGCAAAATCCACCAGTGGGGTACCGATGGTACCTAATAAATCATCAAAAACAGTGAGTAATCAAAGTAATAGCGTACCCACAATACCCAAAAAGTAAATTTTCCGTTATGATAGCGACCAACATCAAGAGTGGTTTCTATCCTTGTTGCCGAAGTGGTGAAATTGGTAGACACGCTACCTTGAGGGGGTAGTGGCGAAAGCCGTGCCGGTTCAAATCCGGCCTTCGGCACCATGTTTGTTTGTAAACCTGGTGAAATAGATTTTGGGCTCAGGTGTTTTGTGTGAGCAGAAACATGGATTTATTAAATTAATTAATATACGTTAGGGGCAAAAGTGTTAGCAAACTACTTACCAATCTTAATTTTCGTATGTCTTGGCGTGTTATTTGGCATTGTGCCATTGGTTGCTGGGGCAATTCTTAGGCCTAAAGTGCCATATCCTGAAAAAACCTCTCCCTATGAGTGTGGTTTTGAACCTTTTGAACAAGCACGTTTACCCTTTGACGTGAAGTTCTATCTCGTTGCTATTTTATTTATTATTTTTGATCTTGAAACCGCCTTTTTATTCCCATGGGCCGTTGTGCTGCATAAGCTTGGTTGGTTTGGCATTGGCGCCATGGCCATTTTTTTGGGTCTGCTGATTATTGGTTTTATATATGAGTGGAAAAAAGGAGCTCTTGAATGGGAGTAGAACAACAAGCAGATAACCAAGGCTTTGTGCTAACCACGATTGAAGATCTTATCGGGTGGGGGCGTAGTGGCTCTATGTGGCCAATGACGTTTGGTCTGGCCTGTTGCGCCGTGGAAATGATGCATAGTGCGGCGGCGCGTTATGATTTAGATCGCTTTGGTATTTTCTTTCGTCCTTCACCGCGCCAATCAGATGTTATGATTGTAGCCGGTACCCTCACTAATAAAATGGCGCCTGCCTTTCGCAAAGTCTACGACCAAATGCCGGCTCCGCGCTGGGTTTTGTCTATGGGCTCTTGTGCTAACGGCGGTGGTTATTATCATTATTCTTATTCAGTTGTGCGCGGCTGCGATCGCATTGTGCCGGTTGATGTGTATGTGCCTGGTTGTCCGCCAACGGCTGAGGCCTTATTGTATGGCATCTTACAATTGCAAAATAAAATTTTGCGCACCAGTAAAATTTCACGCAAAAAACGGAAGCAAGCCGCATGAGTGATTTAGCAACATTAATTCAAAGACTTAACACGCATTTTGCTGATGTTATGACCTCTTGCAAACAAGTGCGTGATGAAGTAACCATTGAAATACCGGCAGACAAAATGCTGAGTGTAGCAAAAGTGTTACGTGATGAGCCGGAATTGAATTTTGAGTGTGCTATGGATGTGTGTGGTGTCGATTACCTAACCTATGGTGTGGGTGATTGGCAAACGGATTCTGCTACTAGCACGGGTTTTGACCGTGGTGTTGAAGAGGCTGGTGAAAAGAATAAGAGTACTTGGACTAAGCCTCGCTATGCGGTGGTGTATCATTTATTGTCTATCCATCACAATTGGCGTTTACGTTTGCGCGTGCTAACTGATGGCGAGCCGCCGATTGTGGACTCATTAATTAGTGTTTGGAATGGTGTGAACTGGTTTGAGCGTGAAGCGTTTGACATGTATGGTATCTTCTTTCGCGGCCATCCTGATTTGCGCCGCATTTTAACCGATTATGGTTTTGTGGGTTACCCCATGCGTAAAGATTTCCCTGTGACGGGTAACGTTGAAGTGCGTTACGATCACGAGCAAGGTCGGGTGATTTATCAACCGGTGACGATTAAAGAACGTATTTTGGTGCCTCGCGTCATTCGTGATGATAACCGCTATGTAAAACCTGCCAACAACAATGATGTGGAGGAGGCTAATGCCTGAGTTTCGTAATTATACTTTAAACTTTGGCCCCCAGCATCCGGCTGCCCATGGCGTGTTACGTTTGGTGTTAGAGCTTGATGGCGAAACCATTGTTAAAGCTGATCCGCACATTGGTTTGTTACACCGTGGCACAGAAAAACTAATTGAGACCAAGCCTTTTAATCAAAGTATTGGCTACATGGACCGTTTAGATTACGTGTCAATGATGTGTAATGAGCATGCCTATGTGATGGGTATTGAGAAGTTGCTGAATATAGATGTTCCGATTCGTGCACAGTATATTCGTGTTATGTTCGATGAAATCACCCGTATTTTAAATCACTTAATGCAGCTGGCGGCCTATAGTTTAGATAACGGCGCCATGGCGGTGTTTCTTTATATGTTTCGTGAACGTGAAACCTTGATTGATGCTTATGAAGCGGTGTCGGGTTCGCGCATGCATGCTACCTATTATCGTCCAGGTGGTGTTTATCGTGATTTACCTGAAACGATGGCGAAATACGAACCCTCTAAATGGCACAATGCCAAAGATGTTGAGCGTATGAATGCTGACCGCAACGGCAGCTTGCTAGATTATCTCGAAAACTTCACTAAGCTGTTTCCTGCCCAATGCGACGAATATGAAACGTTATTAACCGACAACCGTATTTGGAAACAACGTACAGTTGATGTGGGTATCATTACCCCTGAACGCGCTTTACAAAATGGTTTAAGCGGCCCTATGCTACGCGCCTCGGGTGTTGAATGGGATTTGCGTAAAAACCAGCCCTATGAAGTGTATGACAAATTGGATTTTGCAATGGCTGTGGGTACACGGGGTGATTGTTATGATCGCTATTTAGTGCGCATGATGGAAATGCGCGAATCTAATAAAATTGTGAAGCAATGTATTGATTGGTTGCGAGTCAACCCAGGCCCGGTGATTAGCCCTGAGCATAAAGTCACGCCGCCTAGCCGCGTGGAAATGAAAGATGATATGGAAGCGCTTATTCATCACTTTAAATTGTTTACTGAAGGTTACTGTGTTCCAGAGGGTGAAGTTTATTCTGCCGTGGAGCATCCTAAAGGTGAGTTTGGTGTGTACATTATTTCTGATGGCGCAAACAAGCCTTACCGGGTCAAAATTCGTCCTGCAGGCTTTGCGCATTTGTCCACAATTGATGAAATGTCGCGCGGGCACATGATTGCTGATTTGGTTTCGATTTTATCGAGCCAAGATATTGTATTTGGTGAGGTAGATAGATAATGAGTGGATTAACGCATTTATTAACAGCAGAAACAGTGGCTAAAATTGATCACTGGGTGGCGAAATATCCTACCCGGCAAAAACGCTCTGCGGTCATTGCGGCCTTAACCGCAACACAATTGCAAAACGATGGCTGGTTAACCACTGAATTAATGGATGCCGTCGCAGAATACTTAGAATTACCCACAATTTGGGTTTATGAAGTAGCGACTTTTTATGACATGTATGATTTAAAACCGGTGGGTAAGCATAAAATTCGCTTGTGCACCAACGTGTCTTGCATGTTGCGTGGGAGTGATGAAATTGCTGACCACATTAAACAGAAACTCGGTGTTAAGTTTGGGCAAAGTACGCCCGACGGCCGTTTTGTTTTAAAAGAAGCGGAATGTTTAGCCGCTTGTTGCAATGCACCCATGATGATGGTGGGCTTAGATTATCATGTAAACTTGACTACTGAAAAAGTAGATGAAATTTTAGATGGCATTAAATAGTTTTAAGAGAACGTAACATGAGTACAGTTGAACAAAATCAAGTTTGCTACCGAACCTTACAGTTTGATGAGCCCTGGACTTTAGAAAACTACCGCAAACTCGGTGGTTACACTATGTGGGAAAAAATTCTCAAAGAGCAAACACCTCCCGAGGAAGTTTTAGAAGCGTTAAAGCTTTCCGCTTTACGCGGCCGTGGTGGTGCGGGTTTTCCTGCAGGTTTAAAATGGAGCTTCATCAATCGCAATGCTGAAGGCCAAAAATACGTGGTCTGCAATGCTGATGAATCTGAACCTGGCACGTGCAAAGACCGTGAAATCATTCTTTATAACCCTCATCAAATTATTGAAGGCATGGCTATTGGTGGTTATGTGATGGGCGCAACGGTAGGTTACAATTACCTGCGTGGTGAATTTGGTGGCTTGCCTTTTGAGCGTTTTGAAACAGCACTCGAAGAAGCCCGCGCCGCAGGTTATTTGGGTGATAACATACTTGATTCAGGTATTGATTTTCAATTGCACGGCAGCCTTGGCGCCGGTGCCTATGTTTGTGGTGAAGAGACTGCGCTGATGCAATCATTAGAAGGCAAGCCGGGTCGCCCACGCTTCAAACCGCCATTCCCTGCGAACTTTGGTGTCTATGGTCAGCCGACCACGATTAATAATGTTGAAACTTATGCTTCTGTACCGGTTATTTTACAAAACGGCGCAGAGTGGTTTTTAAATATTGGCAAACCTAATAATGGCGGCACGAAAATTTTTAGTGTCTCGGGTGATGTCGAAAAACCCGGTAACTATGAAGTTCCACTGGGCCTACCGTTCAAAGATTTGTTGGCCATTGCTGGCGGCATGCGTAACGGCGCAAAATTAAAAGCGGTGATTCCAGGTGGAAGTTCAATGCCTGTGTTGCCCGCCGATGTGATCATGGAAACCGATATGGATTTTGACTCTTTGGCCAAAGCAGGTTCTGCTTTAGGCTCTGGAGCCGTTATTGTGATGGACGAACATACGAGCATTGTTTCTATCGCCAGACGTTTGGCGTATTTTTATATGGAAGAATCTTGTGGCCAATGCACGCCTTGTCGTGAAGGCACTGGCTGGATGTATCGTTTATTAAAACGCATCGAAGATGGCGAAGGTTCTATGGCTGATATTGATAAACTGCAAAACGTAGCAGACAATATTGAGCACAATACAATTTGTGCTTTCGGCCCGGGTGCTGCTTGGCCAGTGCAAGGTTTTTTACGTCACTTTCGTGACGAATTTGAATATATGGTCAAGCATAAGCGGCCTTTAACAGCAGCATGACGTTTTTGAAATAGGTATGACAATGACTGATACAGTAAACATTGAAATTGATGGTAAAAAAATCCAGGCCGAACCCGGCTCGTTGATTATTGAAGCTTCGGATGCGCACAATGTGTATATTCCCCGCTTTTGTTACCATAAAAAATTATCGGTAGCCGCCAACTGCCGCATGTGTTTAGTGGAAGTTGAAGGCAGTCGCAAAGCGCTGCCAGCCTGTGCTACCCCTATTAGCGAGGGCATGAAAGTGAAGACTCGCTCGGAACTTGCACGCAAAGCGCAAAAAGCGGTGATGGAATTTTTATTAATCAACCATCCGTTAGATTGCCCCATCTGCGACCAAGGTGGCCAATGTGAATTGCAAGATGTTGCCATGGGTTATGGTGGCGATGCCTCTGAATACACCAGCACGAAACGTGTAGTACAAGATCAAAACTTAGGGCCTTTAATTAATACCGATATGACACGTTGCATTCATTGCACACGTTGCGTACGTTTTGGTAAAGAAATTACCGGCGAACCTGAATTGGGTACGGTTGGTCGTGGTGAACATACTATGATCGGCACTTACGTTGAAAAAGCGATTCGCTCTGAACTTTCTGGTAATGTCATTGATGTTTGCCCAGTAGGCGCATTGACGTCTAAGCCTTTTCGTTACACTGCCCGTGCGTGGGAATTACAACAACGCGCTTCTATTGCCGGCCATGATTGCTTGGGCTCTAACATCAATGTACATAGCGTGCACGACACGGTAAAGCGTGTGGTGCCTAGAGAAAATGAAGAGATTAACGAAGTGTGGTTGTCGGACAGAGACCGTTTTGCTTATGAAGGTGTAAACAGCGAACAGCGTTTGACTAAGCCGCTTTTGAAAAAAGATGGCCAGTGGCAAGAAATTGATTGGACTACGGCATTAGAAATTACAGCCAGTAGTTTAGAAAACGTTAAAAACTCACATGGTGTAGAGCAAATTGGCGGTTTGATTTCACCAAACTCTACTACCGAAGAACATTACTTATTTCAAAAAGTGTTGCGTGACTTTGGCAGCAACAATATTGATCACCGCTTAAAGCATTCTGATTTTTCTGACCAAGATAGTTTACCTGTGTTTCCACGTTTAGGTGTCAGCATTGCGGATATTGAAAAACAAGACGCGGTGTTGTTGATTTGTTCTGATGTGCAACGCGAGCAACCGTTGTTGATAGCACGATTATTAAAAGTATCGCGCAATGGCGGCTCCGTAATGACGGCAAACGTGTTTGATATTAATGGTCATTTCATGTCAAGCAAGCGCATTATTGCTGCTCCAGAAAATTTGATTCGTCGTCTTGCCGGCTTGGTAAAAGCACTGGGCAAAGGTAAAACCTTACCCGCTGAGGCACAACGTTTAGTGGCCGATGTCGAGCTGGATGCGGATATTGAAGAAGTGGCGAGCACCTTATTAAAAGCAAATAATGGCGCTATTATAATTGGTGCGATTGCACAAAACAGCCAATACAGCTCAATTTATCGTTACCTTGGTCAGTTGATTGCTGAACTATCTAATGCTAGTTATGGCATTTTAAGCCAGGGCGCAAACTCTGCGGGTGCTTGTTTAGCCGGTAGTTTGCCGCATCGCACGGTTGCGGGCGGAAAAGTGACTTGTGGTGACAATGCCAAACAAATGCTTGAACAAGGCAAAAAAGCCTATTTGTTGTTTAACACGGAGCTTGAATACGATTCAGCCAACGCAAAATTAGCCTTAACAAATTTAAGGGCTGCCGATTTTGTGGTGAGCTTTTCTCCCTTTGTGACCGATACGATGCAAAGCTATGCCGACTTGATTTTACCGATTGTGCCTTACACTGAAACGCCGGGTACTTTTGTTAATTGTAATGGTTTGTGGCAAAATTTCACCGCTGCGGTAACGCCTTTAGGCGAAGCGCGCCCTGGCTGGAAAGTCTTGCGGGTGTTGGGTAACTTCTTAGACTTAAAAGGTTTCGATTATGTCACCTGCAACGATGTGAGCGAGGAGCTCAAACAGGCAACCTCCAGCATGGCAGATTTAGAGCGTCCAGCTTATGCACCGGCAGCATTACCCGCCTTTTCAGGTTTGCGTCGTATTGGAATTTGGCCTTTATATCGTACCGATAATGTTGTGCGCCGCAGTGAACCCTTGCAACAAATGTTAAATGCGGGTGAATTTGGTGCGCGCATAAATCAAGCTACCGCTGACAGTTTGCAACTTAAAGCAGGCGATAGGGTGCATGTTAACCAAGGTGATGCTGAGTTTGATTTGCCGGTGATTATTGATAATCGCGGCGTGACAGATTGTGTGTATATTACGGCCGGAGTAGTGGGCAGTGAACAATTAGGTGCTGTGTCCAGCACGGTGGAATTAAGGAAAAAGGCATAACTTATGAGCGCTGATATCTTACATTTGCTGTGGATTATTGGAAAAATCTTGGTGATCGTATTGCCTTTGATGATTGCAGTGGCCTATTTAACCTATGCAGAACGTAAAATTCTTGCCATCATGCATATTCGTGTGGGGCCTAACCGAGTAGGCCTGTTGGGTTTGTTACAACCCATTGCTGATGCCGTGAAGTTGATTGGTAAAGAATTGATTATGCCTAGCAAGGCCAACCCGGTCTTGTTCTTAATGGCGCCAGTGTTAGTGCTCGCTATTTCTTTAAGTGGCTGGGCGGTTATTCCTTTTAGCCCTCATTTAGTGTTAGCGAATGTGAATGCGGGTGTGTTGTATATTATGGCCATTACCAGCTTAGACGTTTACGCTATCTTAATTGCCGGTTGGGCTTCTAATTCTAAATATGCTTTTTACGGCGCTTTACGTTCTTGTGCACAAGTTATTTCATATGAAATTGCCATGGGCTTTGCTTTGGTGGGCGTGTTAATGACGGCCGGCACCATGAATTTGAGCGGTATTGTGATGGCACAAAGTGGCAACATTTTGCATTGGTACTGGTTACCATTATTGCCTTTCTTCATGGTGTACTTTATTTCAGGCTTGGCAGAAACCAACCGCTTGCCGTTTGATATGGCGGAAGGTGAATCAGAAATTGTTGCTGGTTTCCACGTGGAATATTCTTCAATGGCCTTTGCCTTATTCTTCTTAGGTGAATATGCCAATATGATTTTAATCTCAGCACTGGCCGCTATTTTGTTTTGGGGTGGTTGGTTGTCGCCGTTCCAAGGTATACCAGGTTTAGAGACTATGTTTGCTTGGGTGCCAGGTTTAGCATGGTTAGTGTTAAAAGTGGCTGTGTTCTTATTTTGCTTTATTTGGTTCCGTGGCACATTCCCACGTTATCGTTATGACCAAATAATGCGTTTGGGCTGGAAGGTGTTAATTCCAGTCACTATTGTGTGGATTTTTGTGGTAGCGATTGCCATTGGTTTGCACATTCGTCCTTGGTTTTAAGGGTAGATTGATATGATGAAAAAAATAGCATTTTGGATTAAGTCGTTCACGTTATGGGAGCTTTGGAAAGGGCTGGCCGTTACTTGGCGTTACCTTTTTAGGCCGAATATTACGGTTCAATATCCGGAAGAAAAGACACCGACTTCATCACGTTTTCGTGGTTTGCATGCATTGCGTCGCTATCCTAATGGCGAAGAGCGTTGCATCGGGTGTAAATTATGTGAGGCAGTATGTCCTGCCGCAGCTATAACAATTGATACTCATGAGCGTGAAGATGGTTCGCGCCGTACCACTAAATATGAAATTGACTTATTTAAATGTATCTACTGTGGCTTTTGTGAAGAAGCTTGCCCAGTAGATTCAATTGTTGAAACAGAACTAAAGCATTACCATTTTGAAAATCGTGGCGAAAACATCATGCGAAAAGAAGACTTGCTGGCTATTGGTGATGAATATGAAGCTAGCATTGCACAAATGAAAGCTAACGATAAAAAGTTTAGGTGAGAGAACAAATATGAACTTAGTCCAATTTATTTTTTACATTTTTTCAGCCTTGCTGATTATGTCTTCTTTGGCGGTGATTTTATCGCGTAATCCGGTGCGCGGTGTCTTGTTTTTAGTGTTTGCTTTTATTATGAGTGCGGGCATATGGATCATTCTACAAGCTGAATTTTTAGGTCTGGTGTTGATTTTGGTTTATGTGGGTGCGGTTATGACCCTGTTTTTGTTTGTGGTTATGATGCTTAATATTGAGAAGTTACCACCGCGTACGGGCGTTAAAAAATATTGGCCGTATGGCATACTTATCTTGTTAATTATTGTTGGCGTGACGTGCTACGTTATTGGCCCGGAACATTTTGCCTTGGCCGCAGGCCCTGCACCGGGCGAGCATTCAGCCGATTACAGCAATGTGAATGCATTGGGTATGGTTATTTATACCAAATATGTTTATGCCTTTGAAGTGGCGGCGGTGATTTTATTAGTGGCGATTGTCGCAGCTATTAGCTTGGCATTTCGTGGTTGGGCTGGTTTGTCAAAACGACAAAACATCGCCAAGCAAGTGCAAACCACACCCGAAGAACGTATTCGGATGGTGAAGTAAATATTACAGAAATAGAATTTAGAGGTTTTTTATGTTGCCTATTGCAGATGTGTTAATTGTTACAGCGATTGTGTTTAGCTTGAGTTTGGTTGGAATTGTGTTGAATAGGCACAACCTGATTGTCTTGCTAATGTGCGTTGAGCTTATGTTATTAGCGGTAAACACCAATTTTGTACTGTTTGCACATTACTTAAATGACACAGCAGGTGAAGTGTTCGTCTTCTTCATTTTGGCTGTGGCAGCCGCTGAAGCGGCAATTGGGTTGGCGATTTTGATCTTGATTTTCCGTCATAAACGGACGATTAATGTTGATGATTTGGATTTATTGAAAGGATAAGACATGCACGAAATTATCTATGCATTGGTGTTGTTTCCATTACTCGGCTCTGTTATTGCTGGGTTTTTGGGGCCTCAAATTGGCCGGGCGGGCGCGCACTGGGTAACCATTATTGGTGTGGGTGTTTCTTTTGTCCTGTCGTGCTTGCTCTTCAAGGGCATTGTCATGGACGATGGCGCAACCCTAAATTTTAATGCTTACACTTGGGTTGCAAGCTGCAGTTTTCAGTTTGATGTCGGCTTTTTAATTGATCATTTAAGCGTCACCATGTTGGTGATTGTTACGTTTGTTTCATTGCTAGTACATATCTATAGTATCGGCTATATGCATGATGACCCAGGATACCAACGTTTCTTTGCTTATATCTCTTTGTTTACTTTTATGATGCTCTTACTCGTAACGGGTAATAACTTTTTCCAACTGTTTCTCGGTTGGGAAGGGGTAGGGCTGGTCTCTTATTTATTAATTAGCTTTTGGTTTAGCAAAAATGCGGCGACCTCCGGTGGCTTGAAAGCTTTTCTTGTTAATCGGGTCGGTGATTTTGGTATGATTTTAGGCATGGGTGCCATTTTAACTTTCTTTGGTACCATTGATTTTGCTTCAGTGTTTGCGCAAGCTCCTGCCGTCGCGGCGCACACCACATTTGCAATTTTTGCCAACACACCTTGGTCGGTTGTCAGCATTATTTGTATTCTATTATTTATTGGCGCTATGGGAAAATCAGCACAGGTGCCGTTGCACATTTGGTTACCTGAATCCATGGAAGGCCCTACGCCGATCTCTGCCTTAATCCATGCGGCAACAATGGTGACAGCGGGTATTTATATGGTCGCGCGTTTATCACCGTTATATGAACTTTCATCTGCGGCGTTGTCATTTATTCTGGTTATTGGTGCCACTACCGCTTTGTTCACCGGCATAGTGGGTGTTGTGCAAAATGATATTAAACGTGTCATCGCTTATTCCACGTTATCGCAATTGGGCTACATGGTTACTGCGTTAGGTGTTTCAGCTTTTTCAGCGGGTGTCTTTCACTTAGCAACGCATGCTGCTTTTAAAGCCTTATTATTCTTAGGCGCGGGTTCAGTTATTTTGGGCATGCATCACGAACAAGATATGCGCAAGATGGGTGGATTGGCAAAATATATGCCAATTACCTATGTAACCTTTTTAATCGGCGCTTTATCGCTCGCGGCTATTCCACCGTTCTCAGGTTTTTATTCTAAAGATGCCATTATCGAAGCGGTGCATTTATCAACAATGCCGGGTGCGCATTATGCTTACTTTGCTGTTGTTGCCGGGGCTTTTGTTACGGCACTGTACACTTTCCGCGCCGTGTTTATGACCTTTCATGGCAAGCCTCGCATGGACGCTGAAACTAAATCACATTTGCGCGAAAGCCCGTGGGTGGTTTGGTTACCTTTAGTTATTTTGGCTGTACCTTCGGCTATTTTAGGCGCGTTGTGGATTCAGCCGATGTTGTTTGCTAGCGACCCAATGCTGGGACAAGCCATTACGGTTGATCCTAAATATGATGTGTTGAAGCAATTAGGCACCCATTTTCATGGTGTTTGGGCTATGGCCGCACATTCTGTGGTGACCTTGCCATTTTGGTTTGCTATTGCTGGTGTTGCTGTGGCTTGGGTTTTTTATATTTGGAAGCCACACTGGCCAGCTAAAGTGGTTAAACATTCACGTTGGTTGCATTTTATTCTAATCAAAAAATATGGCTTCGATGATTTCAATGACCTAGTCTTTGTGCGTGGCACAAAACGTATGGCGAATTTCTTTTATAATGTGTGCGATCGCGAAATTATTGACAATGGCTTAGTCAATGGTTCAGGGCGCCTAATTCAATCTATGTCTTTATATTTGAAGCGCATGCAGACGGGTTATATGTACCACTATGCATTAGCGATGATCATTGGTGTACTGGTCTTCTTATTATGGCAAGTGCTAATTAACTGATACCTTACAGAACAATCGAGGATTAAATGATACATTTACCCTATTTAAGCACTTTAATTTGGTTGCCCATTTTGGGGGCAATTGTGGTGTTGTTTTTAGGCGGCGATAAAAACGCCCATCTTTCACGCATGGTCGCGTTAGGCATTGCTATTATCAGCCTGTTAATCTGCTGTTTGCTATGGGCCGATTTTTCTTACACAAATGCCGGTTACCAATTTCAAGAAAACGTTTCTTGGATCCCAGCATACGGAATTAACTATGCGCTAGGTGTTGATGGAATTTCGATGCCTATGGTTATCTTATCAACCATCACAACTTTAGTAGTGGTGCTCGCAAGCTGGCACAGTATCAAACGTCATGTTGCGCAGTATTTAGCGACGTTTTTAGTGATGCAAGGGATGATGGTGGGTGTCTTTAGCGCCGTTGATTCCATTTTGTTTTACGTGTTTTGGGAAGCAATGCTGATCCCCATATATTTAAACATTGGTATTTGGGGTGGTGATAATCGTGTTTATGCCTCAGTAAAATTCTTTATCTATACTTTTGCAGGCTCTGCACTAATGTTGGTGGCGATTCTTTATTTACGCGTGCACGCACACAGCTTTATGATCCCTGATTTTTACGCCTTGCGTTTGACACGTCCAGTGCAAGATTTGATTTTTATAGCCTTCTTATTAGCCTTTGCCGTCAAAGTGCCCATGTGGCCAGTGCACACTTGGTTACCCGATGCGCATACTGAAGCCCCCGCGGGTGGTTCGGTGGTGTTGGCAGCTTTGATGTTGAAACTCGGTATTTATGGCTTCTTACGTTTTAATTTACCGATTACGCCCGATACAGGACAGGCCATTATCTGGGGCATGATTGTGTTGGCGTTAATTGCGATTGTGTACATTGGTATCATTGCCATTATGCAAAAAGATATGAAACGTTTGATAGCTTATTCCTCTATTTCACATATGGGTTTTGCAGTGTTGGGCACGTTTATGGTGTACATCATCGTGGCTAAAACGGGCAACATGAAAGACGCCTATTTGAGCTTAGAAGGCGCCATGATTCAAATGATTTCTCATGCCTTTAGTACTGGGGCGTTGTTTATTGGTATTGGAATTTTATATGACCGTATTCATAGCCGTATGATTCATGACTATGGCGGTGTAGCGCATAAACTGCCTGTTTTTGCAGCTTTAATGATGGTTTTTGCTTTATCGAATGTCGGCTTACCTGGTACTTCGGGTTTTGTGGGTGAATTCATGATTATATTGAGTGCCTTTAAAGCTAGTTTTTGGGTCGCCTTCTTAGCGGCATCTACCTTGATTTTGGGCGCGGCTTACACATTGTGGATGTATAAACGTGTTTTCTTTGGCAAGATTACCAGTGAAAAAATTGAAAATATTGAGCCACTACATTTCCCTGAACTATTGGCGCTATTTATTTTAGCAGCCATTGTAATTGTAATGGGTGTGTACCCGTTACCGGTTCTGGATATTTTTCACGCTTCAGTCGGCCAAATCTTGCATGAAAGCTTGATGTCGAAAATACCTGTTTAGATACTTAGGAGTAACAATGTTAGATTTTCATTTAATACTACCCGAAATGTTCGTGTTGGGCATGAGCTGTGTAGTATTGCTCGTTGACTTATTCGTTAAGCAACGCCAGCAAGCTTTAACGTATGCGTTAACACAGTTGACCATGATTGGAGCGCTAATTCTAACCGTGTTGCTTTATTCTGTGCCGACAACGGTGAATTTTCATGGCATGATAATTCATGATTCATTGGCTAGCATTTTAAGAATCGTTATCTATGTCAGCAGCATTTTCGTGTTTATGTATTCACGTGATTATATGCGTCATCAAAACACCGGCCAAGGCGAACCCTATCTGTTAGGTTTGTTTTCAATTCTAGGCATGATGGTGTTAGTGTCTTCATACAATTTTATTACCTTATATTTAGGCTTAGAATTAATGTCACTGCCCATTTATGCCTTAGTTGCCCTACAGCGTGATTCAGCGCGGGCTAGCGAAGCAGGCATGAAATATTTTATTCTAGGGGCCATCGCCTCCGGCATGTTGCTTTATGGGATGTCAATGCTCTATGGCGCGACAGGTAGTTTAGATATAGCTAATGTGGCTTACGGCGTTGCCGCTACCGATCACTTGCATCAGTTGATTTTGATTTTTGGTTTAGTGTTTGTGGTGGCAGGTCTGGCCTTCAAATTAGGTGTAGTGCCTTTTCACATGTGGTTGCCTGATGTTTATACCGGCGCGCCAAATGCCGCGACATTATTTATTGCTGTTGCACCTAAGGTGGCAGCGTTTGGTTTATTGGCTCGCTTACTGGTTTATGCCATGCCGACGTTAGAGTTGCAATGGAGTGAATTGATTATTATCATTTCCATTCTCTCGATGTTTGTGGGTAATTTTGTTGCGATTGCTCAAACCAATATTAAGCGCATGCTCGCTTATTCAAGCATTGCTCACGGTGGCTACATGTTGCTCGGTTTTGCTGCGACAACACCCGCAGGTTATTCTGCTGCATTGTTTTACACGATTGTTTACGCCTTGATGTCACTAGGTGGTTTTGGCATGATTACGTTAATGGCCAAAAAAGGCTTTGAAGCTGAATCAATTGAAGATTTACGCGGCTTAAATGAGCGTAACCCATGGTTAGCTTTTTTAATGTTAATTATTTTGTTTTCAATGGCTGGCATTCCACCCACGGTGGGTTTCTTTGCGAAGCTAGGCTTGTTAGAGGCATTAGTTTCAGCTCACCTAGTTTGGTTAGCGGTCGTCGCTTTAATACTAGCGGTAGTGGGCGCGTATTATTATTTACGCGTTATTAAAGTAATGTACTTTGATAAAGCAACCAACAACCAGCCGATTAAAATATCGACTGATTCTACGGTAGCTTTTAGCATAAACGGTTTGTTACTTTTAGGCTTGGGTCTGTTTCCAAGTATGCTAATACATTGGTGTCACTTGATTTTTAGCTAAACTATTGATGGTTATACAGCGAAAAAGTAGCGGCCTAACTTTAACTACAGTCATTATGGCTATGTCATTGTTGAGTTATGTTTTTCTCTATGGGTTGAATGCCTTCATGGCGCGTTATCTTGGCCCAGAAGGTTATGGGCAATATTCAATTGCCATACAAGTACTGAGTATTGCTATGTGGTTCTCATTGCTTGGAACTAACAACAGTTCCAAACGTTATTTAAGCAAGTTTTTGCAACAAAATAATGATGAGCAAGTTTTGCAATACATCGGCTGGAATCTTAAGTATGTTGCTTATACTTTTAGTGCCTGTATCGTCATTAGTCTCTTATTATGTGCCGCGATGCTGGTTTTAGATCATACTAACGTTAAAGAGCTTAATAGCTATGAGCTAGCACTCTACATGTTTTGGGTTGCACCGCTTTTCGGGTTATCCACTTGGCTTTGTGGCGTCCTGTTAAATAACGATAATGTACTTGCTTCTTACGCTATCAATAATTTATTGTACTTTGCGCTATTTTTATTTTTCTCTTACTGTGCTTATTTATTCATTCCGTTGCATATTAATAATTTGCAGATTTTAGGCGTGTTTTTTGCAGTAGCGATTGTTTGGTTAGCGATTGTTTCGCTGGTTACTCTTAAGCATCTGCCTGTTTTAAGGCTGTTAACGCGCGAGCATTTAAAGGCCGTTAAAATTTACGATTCACTGCCATGGCTAAAAACAGCTATCCGTTTAGCTTTGGTCAATTTGGTGTACGTGCTGATGGCTGCTTCGCAATTCTTTATTATAAGAATGACGACAGGTAATAATAAGCAAGTAGCCTTGTTTGCTGCGTGCTACACAATAGCTTCTTTTTTTTCAGTATTAGCGCATGCCATTTATACACCTATTAAGGCGCACATTAGCCATTTAAGTTCCACGAGAGAAGGTTGTAACCTACTCCAAAAGAAAATTAATATGGCCAATAGTATTATGTTACTTTTATCTGTGGTCATTTTAACCCTATTATATTTTTACGGCGCAGAATTTCTTCATCACTTTGGCGCAAGCTTTGTTGTCGCCAAGCAGCCCTTGTTATTATTGGCCGTGGCATTCTCTCTTTCGGGTTTTGCATTTTTAGCGAGTTATATCTTGTCATACTCAGGTTTAGAATCACATCTGTTGAAGATTAATATTGTGATCTTTTTTATTCAAGTCGTTTTAGGCGTGGGTTTAACTTACTATTATGGCCTTATTGGAATCGTTTTAAGCGTGCTGATTACGGCTGTATTGGTTTGTTTCATTTATAGCATCTCTATTAGAACAAAATTACCGCTTAAGCCTTTTAGCCTTTTCTGAGCACTACGTATTATCTATTGTAATTAATGTGTTACAAATTAGAGTATAGAGTTTACCAACGGTTGCTTGATTTCTAGTGCCAGTGCAATATATACTCAAGATGAATCAAATAGACGATTAACAATAAGGATAAAATATGAATACCCTTAAAACACTACTTATCGCAACCGGCATAATATCTTGTGGCGCGGCAATGGCCATGCCTATGCCCAGGTCAGCGGGCATGTCAAATCAAGGTATGTCTCAGGCTAATTACCCCTACCACGATGGCACTTGGAATCTCGACCCTTATATTGGTGGAGTAGTAGGTTTAACGAATTGGACGGCGACGGTTACAGACCCCAATTATTCACAAGATAATTATTCAAACACAAAAAGTGGCGCGACCGGCTTCCTGGGCCATGTTGGTGTGATGTTTAACCCTTTTGTTGGTGTTGAAGTAGGCTATGTTAAATACGGTAATTTTAATGAAGTCGTTCACAAGAAAACTCAAATTTTTGGTATGAACGGTGTTACGGTTGATGTAAAAGGTGTGCTTCCTTTTGGTAATGGTTTTAATTTATTTGGTAAATTAGGTTTTGCTTCTCTTACACAAACCAGCAATGTTAAAAACTCAGACAATATCGCGAATTCCGGCTTAGATTTGGGGCTTGGTGGAGGCTTTTACTTCACGCCGAATGCTGAAATGACGGTTTCATATTATGGCACCACTATCAGTGGCCAGCAAAACGTTAGTTTGACGCCTAGCATCTTTGGTGTTGGTGTTAACATGCATTTCTAGCGCTGATTGGCTTTTGGGGGGGCGCGATGAGCGCTGGCTTTTCTAGACACGCCGTGAATACGTCCCTGTAGGCTCCTCGCCAGCATCCTTG
>JAWUVP010000009.1:0-35825 GCA_034112285.1 Gammaproteobacteria bacterium | reverse complement strand
TGCAGTCAATTGTATTCTTAAGGTGGGGCGCAGCTGCGGCAGGAGATTGACCTGTGCCTTTCCTTTGGTGCGCGGCGCTTCGCTTCTCGCAACGACGTGGTTTATTCCACTGTAGTCAATTGTATTCTTAAGGTGGAGCACAGCTACGCCAGGAGATTGACCTGTGCCTTTCCTTTGGTGAGCGGCGCTGCGCTTCTCGCAACGACGTGGTTTATTCCACTGTAGTCAATTGTATTCTTAAGGTGGGGCGCAGCTGCGGCAGGAGATTGACCTGTGCCTTTCCTTTGGTGCGCGGCGCTGCGCTTCTCACAACGACGGCACGTAAATAAATGCGCTCAATCGCCAACGCTAGGCTTCACTTCACCCCAGCGTCGGCAGCTGGGGCATAGCCAGTGCATTTTTCGGCCTTGGTAGCCGCAGTGGTCGCAGAGGTATTTGGGCTTGGCGGCGTTTACTTTGTGTAAATACTGCTTCAGCATGGTTGCTTGCTCTTGCGTGGCATCGTGGGTTTGCAGCTCGGCTTGTAAGGTGATTAGGCTTTCAATGGCTTGTAATGAGGGGCTTTCGTGTAGTTGTTGTTGTAAAAATTGAATGGCGGCTTGTGGGCCATTTACGGTTTCTAGTTTTTCGGCTAGTTTCACCATCACGGCGGGGCGGGTAATTTTGTCTAGTGACTTGTAGAGGTAATCGATGAAGCCTTTTTCATTGCTTTGTTTTACGTAGGCTTTTTCTAGCAGCGGTAAAATGATGGGGGCAAAATCAGGGTCTTGGTGGAGCATTTTTTGGTATAAATGAATCGCTTCACTATCATCGCCGCCTTCGCTCTCTTGTTTGGCTTTTAACAGGCCGGCGCGCAGGCAGTGGCGGTCGGCATTATAGGCGTCGCGCAGGTGTTCGCTGACTTTGTTGAAGGTTAATTGATTGCGGGGGTCTTCAATAATTTCACAATAGTATTGTGCTATTGCTGGCTGGGCATCTAGCTTGGCTATGCGCTGTAATTGCTGTGCCATTTCCAAGGCGGCGTACCAGTCTTTTTCGCGCTCATAAATGTCAACCAGGTAGTGCAAGCTTTGCACGCGGTGGGGGCCGTTGGTTTCCACCGATTCTAAGAATAGGCGTTCTGCTCTGTCGTAAACGCCTGCCACCATGTAATCGCGGCCCAGCTCTTGTAGGGCTTGTAAGCGTAGGTCTTTGCCCAGATTCGGACGGGCGATAATGTTTTGGTGTATGCGTATGGCGCGGTTGGTTTCGCCGCGTTTGCGAAATAAGCTGCCTAAGGCCATGTGGGTTTCAACGGTGTTGTTGTCCACGTCTAGCATTTTGATAAACACGTCGACGGCTTCGTCGGGTTGCTCGTTGAGTAAGTAGTTTAGGCCCACGAAGTAATCTTTGGAAAACTGATCTTTTTCTTTGGCAAAAAATTTGTGGCGCGGATTGTTGCGCCCTATCAGCCAGCCACCAAAGCCGCCTAGCGCAACTAGGAGCAAAGGGATAATGGGCATATTATTTATCCTCTAGCGGCAGCTTGCGTAGGTTGGTAATTTCTTGCTGGGCGTGTTGTAGTTGCCGGTGTGAAGTGTGCTGCTGTGCCTTGGCTTTTATCACCATAAATATTGTGCTCAGCAAGCCGATGAAGACTCCGACAATTAAGGCAATAACCATCAGTATGGATAAGGGTAAGTGCGCGGTGCCAAAATAGTAATTGATGGTCGCGTCATTGGCGTTAAGCACCGCAAAGCTGATGCCGATGAAGAGAATGATTAGGGTGAGTAGTAATGTGATTATGCGCATTGTTATTCCTATTCCCTTTTGACGGGTGGGGTGAGATTTTAGCTACCTTGTGTCTGTCGCAAAATCCCTCTGCAAAATAACGCCATGGCCTCTTTTGCTATCTTCTTTATTGAAGGAAGATTTAATTCAAATTTCGGTGTCTGTATTTTTGGCATCTACTTTTTCGCGTAGCTCTTTGCCGGGTTTAAAGTGTGGGACGTATTTGCCCAACAGTGCCACCTTGTCGCCTGTTTTAGGGTTGCGGCCTTCGCGGGGTTTGCGGTAACGTAATGAGAAGCTTCCAAAGCCACGAATTTCAATTCGGTCTTTTGCTTCAAGGGAGTTTATCATTTTTTCGAAGATAAGCTTGGTTGCATCTTCTATATCTTTGGCGGGTAATTGGGTATTTTTCGCTGCTAAGCGCTCGATTAATTCCGATTTTGTCATGGCTAGCCTCCTATGCTTAGCGAAAACACCCCGCGATGTAGCAGGGTGTAACGTATTGATATGTAGGCTATTCTACACTGCTTAAACGCCGAAAACAATTGTGTTCGCGGCTTTGTGGCAGTATTAGCTGTCCATATGTCCTTTTAGCAAGTCGCCCAATGTTGCATTCGGTGAGCTAGATTGCTTCATCTCATGCATGGCTTCTTTCTGATCTTGTTGATCTTTAGCTTTAATAGATAGCTGTATCAGGTTATTTTTCTTGTCAATATTAACAACCTTAGCTTCAATTTCTTCGCCAGAACGTAGCTCATCACGCGCATCATTCACGCGCTCTTCAGAGATTTCGCTAACGCGAATCACGCCAATAACATCTGATGCCAAGTCCACTCTCGCTTCTTTTTCTTCCACTTGAGTGATAACACCGGTCACGATTGTACCTTTAGGATGCAAGTCAGCGTATGAAGCAAAACCATTCTCAACCAATTGCTTAACACCTAATGAAATGCGTTCACGCTCAGGGTCAATGGCTAAAATCACGGCTTCAAGCTCTTGACCTTTTTTGTAGTCACGAACCACTTCTTCGCCGGCATTGTCCCAAGACAAGTCAGACAAGTGAATCAAGCCATCAATGCCACCGGGTAAGCCAATGAAGACACCGAAGTCAGTGATAGATTTAATGTTACCTGAAACTTTATCACCGGTACCATGTTGTGATGCAAACTCACCCCAAGGGTTAGCGACGCATTGCTTCAAGCCTAGTGAGAAACGACGACGTTCTTCGTCAATTTCCAATACCATAACTTCCACTTCTTGGCCGATAGTAACTAATTTATTTGGGTTAACGTTTTTGTTCGTCCAGTCCATTTCAGACATGTGCACTAAACCTTCAACGCCATTTTCAATTTCGATGAAACAGCCATAGTCAGTGATAGTGGTAACTTTACCGAACAAACGGCTACCCGCTTGGTAACGGCGTGCTAAGTCAGCCCATGGATCATCGCCTAATTGCTTCATGCCAAGTGACACACGTTTTTTCTCAGCGTCGAATTTCAACACTTTAACGTCAATTTCGTCACCAATGTTTAACATTTCGCTTGGGTGCTTAATACGCTTCCAAGACATATCGGTAATGTGTAATAAACCATCAACACCACCTAAGTCAACAAAGGCGCCATAGTCAGTTAAGTTTTTAACGATACCTTTCAACTCTTTGCCTTCGCACATGTTTTCTAGCAAGGCTTCGCGTTCTGCACCGCTTTCAGCTTCAATCACTGCGCGACGTGAAACCACGATGTTGTTACGTTTTTGGTCGACTTTAATGATTTTGAAATCTAAGTCTTTACCTTCTAAATGTGCTGTGTCGCGAAGCGGACGCACATCTATTAATGAACCCGGTAAGAAAGCACGAATATTTTCCACTTCTACCGTGAAGCCACCTTTAACTTTCGATGTAATAACACCAATGATGGTTTCATTTGATTCATGGGCTCTCAATAATTTAGTCCATGTTTCAGCGCGCTTAGCTTTATCGCGTGAAAGAATGGTTTCACCGAAGCCGTCTTCTAATTTGTCGAGGGCAACTTCTACGCTGTCACCAACAGAAATCTCTAATTCACCTTTTTCATTCAAAAATTGAACGGTAGGGATAACACCTTCAGATTTTAAGCCAGCATGAACGACCACATTTTCATGGTCTATGCGTACGACTACGCCGGTTACGATTGATCCGGGAGTGAGTTTTTTGTCAAATAAACTTTGTTCAAAAAGTTCTGCGAAATTTTCGCTCATATTGTTTTACCTATGGTTAACCAAGAGTATATTGAATCCAGCACAGAAAGCAGCGGCGTAAAATACGCGCTTAGTTTTGTTCGGATACGATATGCTCCGCCAGTTGTTGTTAATTAATCAATTCTACCCTTATGGCAGAACACCTTTTATGCAACCTGAATTTGACGCGCCTTGGCCAGTTCTAGGATCTCGGCCAACACGTCATCAATACCATTAACTGAGCTATCGACAATACACGCGTCTTCGGCCGGCTTGAGCGGCGCCGTAGCACGCTCTTGATCCCGCTTGTCACGGGCTTCCAACTCCTGTTGCAATCCGGCAAGGGTACCACTATAACCCTTTGCTTTCAACTGATCGAAGCGTCTTTGTGCCCGAACAGCGGCGCTGGCGGTAAGATAGATTTTTAAAGGCGCATTTGGGAAGATAACCGTGCCCATATCGCGGCCATCGGTCACCAAGCCAGGGGCTTGTAAGAACGACTGTTGGCGTGCCACCAATGCTGTGCGCACCTCGGGAAGAGAGGAGATTTGCGAGCTAAGGTGGCTCATTTGTGTGGTTCTAATCTCTTGGCTCACGTTTTTTCCGGCTAAAAGCACTTTGCGCTCCATGCCCGAGGCGTCTATTTCAAAGCTTAAGCTTAGCTCGCTAATCATGGCCAGCAAGCCTTCAACATCATCCACGGCTATAGCTTGCTGCTGTGCCGAGAGTGCCACCACGCGATAAAGGGCGCCACTGTCTAAATAGTGCCAACCTAGCGCCTTGGCTATGCGTAAACTGATGGTGCCTTTGCCGCTGCCACTGGGGCCATCGACGGTAATTACGTTATTGTGCATGACGGGTAATATCCTCTTGATCTAAAGCTGCTCCGGTACGTAATTCTATTAAACGTAATTTGTCAGCGCTATTATTGCTTATTTTATGGCGTACTCCCGGGGGGATGCTAAAGGCTTCGCCGGCCTGATAATGCTGTGTTTGGCCATCTTGCTGCACCTCTGCCGTGCCCGCAATCACAAGCCAGCTTTCGCTGCTGTTGTTATGACTGTGTAATGATAGCGCATGTCCGGGTAAAATGCGCACCCGATTAATTACGCAAGCGTCATCATGAAACATCACAATGCTCACACCCCAAGGGTGATGGCGGGTTAAATGCTGCACCGCTTCTTGGCGGCCTTGTTGTTGTAATTGTTGCACCACCTGTTTCACGCCTTGCGTGTCGTCTTTATTGGCAATCAACACGCAATCTGCGGTTTGCACGGCAATAATATTATCTAGGCCTACCGCGGCGAGTAGATGTTCTTCACTGCGTAAATAACAATTGGTGCTGTTGATGTTAATCACCTCGCCCTGAATCACATTGCCAGCGCTATCTTTGTCTTCAAATTCATATAGCGCTTGCCAGGAGCCCACATCACTCCATTGGCCGGTTAAGGCTAGCATTACCCCATTTTGAGTGTGCTCCATTAAAGCATAATCTATTGAATCGCTGGGGGTTGCACAAAAAGTTGCGGCGTCAACGCGTACAAAATAGTTATCTTCGCGAAACGTTTTCCCAGCGGCCTGAATGCAGCGTGAAATTTCAGGTGAATACTCGGCTAGTTCATCAAGCAGTAACTGCTTGGGAAATAAAAACATGCCGCTATTCCAGTAATAATGGCCGGCAGCAATGAAGGCTTTGGCACGCATGGCATTGGGTTTTTCTACAAATTGTTTAATGCTGTAAGCATGTGGCGCCAACTCGTTCTCTACCACTTCAATATAGCCGTAGCCTTCTTCTGGATAAGTGGGTAGCACACCAAAGGTCACCAACTTGTTGGTGCTGGCTAGTTTCTTGGCTTGCTCTACCCGCGCAACAAAGGGCGCAACGGATTGCAATAAATGATCCGCCGGCATAAATAAAAGCTGGCTACCCGCTGGCGCATACTCGGCGGCCAGTGCAGCCGCCGCAGCGGTATTGCGCCCTGCTGGCTCTAAAATAATTTTGAATTCACAGTTTGGCTCTAGCTGTGTAATTTGCGATAACACGGTAAAACGGTGTTGCTCATTACAGATCACATAAAACCGGTCGACATTTTCACACTGCAATACCCGCCGTAATGTGGCTTGTAGCAAGCTATCTTCGCCTAACAAACTTAATAATTGTTTGGGGTAATGCTCGCGTGACAAGGGCCATAAGCGGCTGCCGATACCACCGGCTAATAATACGGGAATGAAAGGAGCGGTCATTTAAGTGTGTTCCACTGCAAAGTGTTGCATAAAATTCACCAAAGCTTGAACACCAGCTAAAGGCATGGCATTGTAAATACTCGCACGAATGCCCCCTACTTTTTTGTGGCCGGTTAAATTCAGCAAGTCTTGCTTGGCCGCTTCATCCACAAATAAGGCTTCTAATTCAGGCGTGGGCAAATTAAAGGTCACATTCATGCTGGAACGAAAAGCAGGTGTAATTTTATTGGTGTAAAAATCGCTGTTATCAATACAGTCATAAAGCAGCGTTTTTTTAGCCACATTGTTTTTTACAATTTCGGGCATGCCGCCTTGCGCTTGCCAATGTTGCAGCACTAGATTCATAATATAAATAGCGTAAGTGGGCGAGGTGTTATAAAGCGAATCACTGTCACGAAAATTTTCATAACTAAACATGCTCGGCGTGCAGGTTTGCGGCGCGCTGATTAAATCGTCACGCACAATCACCACCGTCACACCCGCTTGGCCTAAGTTTTTTTGTGCCGAAGCATAAATCAAGCCAAAACGTGAAATATCAATCTCTTGTGATAATAGGCAAGAGGTCATGTCGGCCACTAAGGGCATGCTCACGTCTGGAATGTTTGGAAAGGCTAAGCCTTGTAACGTTTCATTTGGTGTGTAGTAAAAATACTTGGCATCGGGATTAATATTCCACTCACTTTGGGCTGGAATAGAAGCAATATCTGGGTTGGCCTGCGCCGGTAACACGCGTGTCACATCACCGTAACGCTCAGCCTCACGCAATGCTAATTCAGACCACGTGCCGGTAACACAATAATTGGCTTGCGTATTGTCCGCTAATAAATTCATAGGAATCATCGCAAACTGCGTTTTGGCACCGCCGGGCATAAATAGAATCTGATAATTAGATGGGATGTTGAGTAAATCGCGCAACAATTGCTTCGTTTGCGCTAATAAATCCGCAAACGCTTCACTGCGGTGACTAATTTCCATCACCGACATGCCCGAGCCATCCCAATCTAGCATTTGCGCTTGCGCGGTTTCTAGTACCGCAGTGGGTAACATGGCGGGGCCGGGGGAAAAATTGTAAACGCGTTTCATGTGGGCTCCAAGTTGTCTAAATTAGATACACCCTGAAATTTAGCCTAATTTTCAGGGTCAAGCAAAAATATTCGGGATTATGGCATATTTTGAGGTATTAATTCATATTAATTAGCTCTTTTGCGCTTATATAGCATTTCCATCTCAGCTTAATGGCTTTACATTCGCCATGCCTGTAAACTAGGTTTACAAAATAATTACTTTACGTTACAATAACTGCTTACCTTCTTAGGAAACAGAGCATTGCTTAGCAAACCCAAGAAAAAAATCAGACAAAGAACTTATTGCATGGGTTACTGGCTGCATTCACTGCGGCAACTATGTTTTTGTAAGACATGCCAAGCAGAGGTTGGTTGAACGAGAAATTCTCGACCTCGATGTGCTTGATATTCTTGAAGGTAAAAAGGGTAGGCATAGAAAACGTAATAAAAGTAAAGATAAGTACGAAGCTGATAGAGAAGATTGGAATTATTGCTTTGAAGGCATTAATCTCGATCAAGTGCTGCTACGTATCATTATTACTATCAATAACGGACTGATGCCTATAATTACTGTAATGAGGTTAAATTAGAGAAGGTATAACATCATGCAACACAAAACACTCGACAGCTATACATACACCGGCCTCGGCTTTCCAATTTTTTTACAGCAAACAGAATTGGTTAAAATAGATGGTGAATGGCAAGCGAAAATAAATGTGCGCAAAATTGCCGACCAAGCTATTAAAATTTTAGCCACACAAACTGAGCGCTTAACAGGTAACCAAGTCAAATTTATTCGTGGCTATTTTGAAATGTCTCTGCGCCAATTTGCCAAGCAGGTTGTGCGTGAATCTCATGCTGCGGTGAACAAGTGGGAAAGCTTTGCTGATGAAGTCACTAACATGGACAGCAATATTGAAATAATGTTAAGGCTTTATATTATTGAGCAAATAGAAGCAAAAACCATTAAGCAAAAAAACAGCTTTTATGGAAAATATTTGCAGCTAAAAAATATTTGTTTTTCCAGCAAAAAAACAAGCCAACTTAACATTGGGCAAGCGTTACTGGTTTAAATGAAACACCAGTAACGGCCAGGGCGTACGCTCTTCAAAAAATGTACAAAATACAACTAGAAGAGTTTTAAATCATGACTTTCCCTTCCGTATCGTCGTTGCGAGGAGCGTAGCGACGTGCACCCGAGAGCACAGGTCAATCTAATGAATTACACTGTAGTTTAAAGATTGCCACGTCGCTACGCTCCTCGCAACGACGTAATTTTTTTTAAACGAGCAAATTTAATAGCGCTAGACATTCTCTTACAAACTAGGTCAACGATATATTACAACATGACGGCCTCTATAGTGCGTTTGCCCTGACTTAATTAAACCACGCTACGCACAACATCAGATAATGTCTTAGCAACGGCTTCAATTGTAGCGAGCTCTTCACCTTCTACCATCACACGCACCACCGGCTCAGTGCCTGATGGACGCAGTAGCACACGCCCGCGCTCGCCTAGTATTTTTTCAGCTTCGCCAACCGCGGCATTGATTTGCGCGTTATTGGTTAACACTGATTTATCTTTCACTTCAACGTTAATCATTACTTGGGGATACATTGGCATGTGTTGCTGCAAGCTGTGAAGATCTTGCTCGGTTTGTTGCATGACGGTTAGCACTTGCAACGCGGCAACAATGCCGGCACCCGTGGTGGTGCGATTCAGGCAAATAACATGTCCAGACGATTCACCGCCGTATTGCCAGCCTAATTTTTCTAAACGCTCCATCACATAGCGGTCACCCACGTTAGCGCGCTCAAAAGGAATGTTTAACTCACGCAGCGCCACTTCCATGCCTAAATTAGACATCAGCGTACCCACAACACCACCCACTAGCTTACCAATGGCTTGGCGTTGGCGCACAATAATAAATAAAATTTGATCGCCATCAATTTTTTCGCCAAGATGATCGATCATAATCACCCGGTCGCCGTCACCATCCAGCGCGACACCTAAATCTGCTTTTTCAGCCAATACCGTTTGCTGCAAGACGGTCACATTGGTCGCGCCACAGGCTTCATTAATATTCAAACCATCAGGTTCATTAAACAACGTGATCACTTCGGCGCCCAGCTCGGCAAATACTTTAGGTGCAATATGGTAACTAGCACCATTGGCACAATCGACCACTATTTTTAAGCCTTTTAAGCTCATGTCTGCAGGGATGCTCCCCTTGCAAAATTCAACATAACGCCCGACCGCATCATCAATGCGCGCAGCTTTACCGAGCTTGTCGGGAGCAACGGTAATAAGCGTTTTTTCCAACTCCGCTTCAATGGCCAGCTCAATTTCATCGGGAAGTTTTTTGCCTTCAGCAGAAAAGAATTTCACGCCATTATCATAGTAAGGATTGTGCGAGGCGCTGATGACAATGCCCGCTTGCGCACGAAACGCACGGGTTAAATACGCAACAGCAGGCGTTGGCATCGGGCCAACTAATAAGGTATCAACTCCAGCAGCAGATAAACCGGCTTCTAATGCCGACTCAAACATATAGCCAGAAATACGGGTATCTTTGCCCACCACCACACGGCTAC
Organism: Gammaproteobacteria bacterium; assembly: GCA_034112285.1. Classification (GTDB taxonomy): domain Bacteria; phylum Pseudomonadota; class Gammaproteobacteria; order JABDGN01; family JABDGN01; genus JAWUVP01. The sequence continues at coordinate 25,938 of JAWUVP010000009.1, read as the reverse complement.
CAGGCTTAGCGCCCAACACACGGCCCATAGCCCAGCCTAGTTTCAACACAAATTCTGGCGTAATAGGAAACTCACCCACGCGGCCGCGAATACCATCTGTTCCAAAATATTTACGCTGCGTCATTATATAATCCTATTATTAAAATCCCCCTACAAGAGGGGGATTAAGAGAAAATGACGGCGCCAAGTAGCACGCCAAATTCAAATTAAGACTCGGTCGCAGGCTCAGCTTCGGTTGAATCTGAATCCGTATCACCCGCACTATCGGCTTTCGTAGTAGGGCCACTTTCTTTAATTTTGTTGTTATGGTCCGACCAACCTTTAGGCTCACGCACTGTGCGGCCCAACATAATGTCCTCAATTTGGTTCGTATCAATTGTTTCATACAACATCAACGCATCTGACATGGCGTGTAGTTTATCCATATTGTCAGAGAGTATTTGTTTTGTGCGCGCATAATTTCTGTCAACCAAATCACGAACTTCTTGATCAATTTTGTTAGCGGTTTCAGCCGAAAAGCTGGGTGGTCTGTTGCCACTCATGGCAGCACCCAAGAAAGGCTGGCTATCTTCTTCGCCATACAATAATGGCCCTAAAGTATCAGACAAGCCCCATTTGGTAACCATGCTGCGCGCAATTTCTGAGGCTTTTTGAATATCATTCGAAGCCCCCGTGGTCACTTTATCTTTACCAAAAATCAACTCTTCGGCTAAACGCCCACCATACATAGAAGACAATTGGCTTTCCAAACGCTCCTTAGAATAGCTATAACGATCTTGATCAGGCAAAAACATGGTCACACCTAAAGCACGCCCACGTGGCATGATAGTCACTTTATGAATAGGATCATGATCAGGCACTAACCAACCCACAATGGCATGACCTGATTCATGGTAAGCCGTCAGTTTTTTCTCATCTTCCGTCATCACCATTGAGCGACGTTCAGGGCCCATTAAAATTTTATCTTTTGCTTTTTCAAATTCAGGCATGCTAACCACTTTTAGGCTATCACGTGCAGCCATTAACGCCGCTTCGTTCACCAAGTTAGCCAAATCTGCACCCGAAAAACCTGGTGTTCCACGCGCAATAACCGAGGCGTCAATGTCTTTGGCCAACGGCACTTTGCGCATATGCACATCAAGAATTTTTTCACGGCCACGTACATCGGGTAAGCCCACCATGACTTGGCGGTCAAAACGACCTGGGCGTAATAACGCAGGGTCCAACACATCAGGCCTATTAGAAGCCGCAATCACAATCACACCGTTATTGCTTTCAAAACCATCCATTTCAACCAACATTTGGTTTAAGGTTTGTTCACGTTCATCATTACCGCCCCCCATGCCGGTGCCACGGTGTCGACCCACCGCATCAATTTCATCGATAAAGATAATGCACGGCGCGCTCTTTTTAGCCTGGGCAAACATATCACGCACTCGCGAGGCGCCCACACCAACAAACATTTCCACAAAATCAGAACCTGAAATACTAAAGAAAGGCACTTTCGCTTCACCTGCCACAGCTTTTGCGAGCAAGGTTTTACCTGTTCCAGGAGGCCCCATTAGCAACACACCACGCGGAATCTTACCGCCAAGGTTTTGGAATTTTTTAGGATCTTTCAAGAAATCCACAACTTCGTACACTTCTTCTTTGGCCTCTTCACAGCCTGCAACGTCCTCAAAGGTGATTTTAATTTGGTCTTCGCCCAATTTCTTCGCTTTACTACGGCCAAACGACATCATGCCACCACCACCGCCGCCTTGCATACGACGCATGAAGAAGATCCACACACCAATTAGCAATATGAACGGGAACCATGAAATCAGAATTCGCATCCAAGTGCTTTCTTCTTGAGGAGGCTTACCTTTCACATCAATGTTTTGCTTAAATAAATCTGGCAGTAGGCCTGGGTCCATCAACGGTAAGTCGGTGCGAAAATAATCACCTGATTTAGTTTGCCCGTTAATCACGCCGGTCGCATTATCAATGGTTACCGTGCTAATTTTGCCACTGTTCACATTGGCCAAAAATTGCGTATAGCTTAAGGATTTTTTTTCCTCGTCATGGGGACCAAAATTAGCAAATACCGACACCAAAATAATGGCGATAATTAACCATAGGAACACGTTCTTTAACATATCGTTGTTTTTCATGATAACCTTTTCTCTCTTCCATAAATGCGCATTGGCGCTATTGTAGCGGATAATCGACATGTTTTCTATGTCAGTGTATCGACTATTTCCAAAACATCAGCAGATTATTTTTTATTTAACCCTACCAAATAGACTTCTCTTGAACGCTGGCGCGACGAATCTGGCTTGCGCGTGGTCACCTTGCTAAAACAGGCCCGCATAGCTTTCAAATACTCTTCAAATCCCACCCCTTGAAACACTTTAACCAAAAAATTGCCCTTGGGCTTCAAATTCTCTTGCACAAAATCCAAGGCCAACTCAGCCAAGTACATAGCCCGCGGCAAATCAACACTCTGTGTACCCGTTATATTGGGGGCCATGTCCGAGATAACAAGGTCAATTTGCTGACCATCGAGTAAAGATTCCAATTTATGCAACACCACATCTTCACGAAAATCGCCCTCAATAAAATCAACCCCCACAATCGGGTCCATGGGTAAAATATCGAGCGCAAAGATTTTACCTTTGTCGCCCACTAATTTCACCGCAACTTGCGACCACCCACCCGGGGCAGCGCCTAAATCGACCACTGACATACCCGGTTTGATCAGTCTATTTTTAGTTTGAATCTCTAAGAGTTTAAAGCTTGCCCGTGAGCGATACCCCATTTCATGGGCCTTTTTCACATATGGATCAGCAAAATGCTCTTTTAACCAGCGGTCACTGGATTTTGACCGTGCCATTCTCATTCCTATAGCTTTATATTGATAGCTATTGTACACTACGACGCAACAGATAACAGAGAGAAACGATGGTATTAACTAGCCGTAAAAAGAAAACCTTGCGCCAAGACGCGCATCACCTAAAACCTGTGGTCATGATTGGCAGTAAAGGGCTGAGTGAAACGGTGGTCAATGAACTTGATATCGCTTTAGAAGCGCATGAGCTGATTAAAGTAAAAATTAACGACCACGATAGAGACGCGATTAAAGCGATGATTCCAGAAATATGCCTGCAAACTCGTGCAGAGCATGTCCAAACAATGGGACATACGGTGACGATTTGGCGTAAGGTTCATAAGAAAAGTTAAGGTATGCCCTGAGCGCCACAGCTCATCGTTCTTGGCACAGGACGCGCACGTTCCTGATAACCACGCTCTAATTGTGGTTGAATGCTATGCGGAACACCAAGTTTATCAGCGAATTTTTTATAATCTATCAACTTAGCCTTGTAGGCCTTACATGCTTCTAAACCAAGTAACTTGTCTTCAACTAAAGCATCTAATTTTTCACTCAACATTTTGACGTTCTCAGGATAGGGAACTAGAATATGTTCCATATCAAGTAATTTTGAAGTATTCAAATTTTTCTCTACACCTCGTTGCGTGCTAGCAATAATATAATAGGGCCCATGACGCAGAGGAGACATATTAGGTGGGCCGTCTTGTAATGGCCCCCAACTTAACGCCGACACCCTTACCTCACCTGAAAGGCAAATCATAAGCAGCGTACCCAAGCCACCTTTGGCTTGTTCGACTCCATGCGCTATCACATGCAGACTATATCTGCGAGGAAGCCTGTACAGATAATCTGATAGAGAAGCATAGTAAGAGTCATCGGCGCTAACCGCAAACTTATACCTTGCTATTATCATATCTCGTATCTTAGAGGGCTTTTCTTTTCTGGAAGGTCGTCTTTTTAATTCGGCCTGAGTATATGCCAAATTCAACTCACTCCCATAAAAAAACTCCGGGTAGGTAAGTCTTATTTGGAGTTTTTGGATTTCTGGTGAAAAATAATCTAACCAATTTTTATTATAGACATACGCAACATTATAGTGCGGAAGGGAGCGGTAACTCATATATTTTCTTCTTATTATTATTATTATTATTATGTTGTCACTTTAAGCGACTTAATTCATTATCCTATAGCTTTATTAAGGGAAAATTAAAGGTCTTAACATAAAAAATATATTTTTTTAGGAGCAGTGTTTCAATAAAAAAATAATAGAATTGTAGTGCAAGCAACTATAGAGCATGAAGCTCAGTCGGAATTTTTTTGTGGTAAAAAGGAAAGTTAACTGAAAACGTTAAATATATTTCACTTCGGAAATTTCATAAGAAACATCGCCGCCAGGTGTAATAATATCAACACACTCGCCCTCTTCTTTGCCAATTAATGCTTTAGCAATAGGAGACGTGACAGAAATCTTGCCCAGCTTTACGCTAGCTTCATCTTCGCCGACGATGCGGTATTCAACCGTGGCATCGGTGTCTAAGTTCATGAGCTCCACCGTGCAACCAAAAACAACCCGACCGGTTTGGGGTAAGGTGGCAATATCAATCACTTGCGCCGTTGACAGTCGCCCATCAATATCGGCAATGCGGGCTTCAATAAAGCCTTGTTTTTCACGTGCGGCATGATACTCGGCGTTTTCTTTCAAATCACCGTGTGCGCGTGCTTCGGCAATGGCTTGAATAACTTCCGGGCGCTCAACGCGTTTTAGGTTTTCTAACTCGTCTTTTAAGGCCTGTTCGCCTTCAATTGTCATTGGATATTTTTTCATCGTATCACCCAAAAAATGTTTTAACTTTTTCATACCAAGAACGTTTTTGTGGGCTGTGTTTATCACCGCCGGCCTCTAACGATTCATGTAACTGATTCACCAGGTCTTGTTGCTCTGCTGTCAGCTTCACTGGAATTTCTGCTTGCACATGGCAAAGCAAATCACCTTGGCTACCACCGCGTGTGCCTTTGATGCCTTTACCACGCAGACGGAACATTTTACCACTTTGTGCGCCCGCTGGCACCTTCAAAGAGACTTTTCCATCAAGCGTTGGCACCTCAATATCACCGCCCATAATCATGGTAGTGACTGACACAGGAATATCGCAATATAAATCATTGTCTTCACGCTTAAAGACCGCATGCGGCTTAATGCGTATTTGAACATATAAATCACCCGCAGGGCCGCCATGATGGCCCGCTTCGCCTTCACCGGTTAGGCGAATGCGATCGCCACTATCAATGCCAGAAGGAATTTTAACCGACAGCTTGCGGTTTTCACGCACACGCCCTTGACCATGACATTCCGGGCAAGGATCTTTAATCACTTGGCCGGCACCCTGGCAAGCTGGACAGGTTTGCTGAATAGCAAAAAAGCCTTGCTGCATATGTACTTGGCCTGCACCTTGGCACGTGCCGCACGTTTCTGGCTTACTGCCATCACGCGCGCCATTGCCTTCACATTTTTTGCACTCAGCCCAAGTAGGAATTTCAATTTCCACTTCGGTGCCACGCACCGCTTCTTCTAAGCTGAGATCTAAATTGTAGCGTAAATCAGAGCCACGCTCGGCACGGCTTTGCCCGCCACCTTGGCCTGCGCCAAAAAAATCGGAAAAAATATCATGAAACGAAGAACCAGAACCAAAGCCACCGCCACCTTGTTGTCCCTTCACGCCGTCATGTCCGAACTGATCGTACCTTTGACGTTTTTGCTCATCTTTTAACACGTCATAAGCTTCGTTAAGCTCTTTGAACTTTTCTTCTGAGTCTGGGCAATCGGGATTACGATCGGGGTGATGTTTCATCGCCAGTTTGCGAAAAGATTTTTTAATGTCTGCCTTCGTCGCGCTTTTACTAACGCCCAATACTTCGTAATAGTCTCTTTGTTGCATGGTGGTTTTCGTCTATTTTGAGTGATTAGAAGCTTTTGCTTTCTATAATTAAATCACCCCCATTCTCCTTTACAAAGAACAGGGGTTCAGTTTACGTGATGTCTAAATAAGCTTTACGCTTTTTTCTCGTTATCGTCTGGAATTTCTTCAAATTCAGCATCTACAACACCATCATCATCCTTTTTAGCCTCTTCAGGTTCTTCACCGGCAGGTGCTTCGCCTTTAGACGTGGCCGCAGCCATCAAGGGTGCAGAAGCTTCAGCCAAAGCTTTTGTTTTCGCTTCAATTGCTTCTTTCTCTGTGCCTTTAACCGCTTCTTTCAAATCAGCAATGGCTGTTTCAATTTTAGCTTTATCATCAGCATTAAAATCATCACCGGCTTCACCTAATGATTTTTCAGTGCTGTGAATCATGTGGTCAGCCTGGTTACGTATTTCAACCATTTCTTTAAATTTGGCATCATCGTCGGCATGCGCTTCAGCATCTTGAACCATGTTGTTAATTTCATCGTCAGATAAACCACTAGACGCTTTAATAACAATCGATTGCTCTTTGCCCGTAGCCTTATCTTTAGCTGATACATTCAAGATACCATTAGCATCAATATCAAACGTCACTTCAATTTGTGGTGTACCACGTGCCGCAGGTGGAATGTCCGCTAAATCAAATTTACCTAATGATTTATTACCCGAAGCTTGGTCACGCTCACCTTGTAAAACATGCACCGTCACCGCTGGCTGATTATCATCCGCCGTTGAGAACACTTGTGAAGCTTTAGTTGGGATAGTGGTATTTTTTTCGATAAGCTTAGTCATCACCCCACCCATGGTTTCAATACCGAGTGATAAAGGCGTAACGTCTAATAATAAGACGTCTTTAACATCACCGGATAACACGGCTGCTTGAATAGCAGCACCCACGGCAACCGCTTCATCAGGGTTTACGTCTTTACGCGGTGCTTTACCAAAGAATTTTTCAACTTCTTCTTGAATCTTAGGCATACGGGTTTGACCACCCACCAAGATAACATCTTTAATATCAGAGGCTTTTAAATCCGCATCTTTCAACGCTATTTCGCAAGGCTTAAGTGATTGCTTGATTAATTTTTCAACCAATGACTCTAATTTAGCGCGAGTAAGCTTAATGTTTAAATGCTTAGGACCGTTTGCATCAGCAGTAATATACGGTAAGTTCACATCAGTTTGCTGTGTTGAAGATAACTCAATCTTCGCTTTTTCAGCCGCTTCACGTAAACGTTGTAACGCTAATGGGTCATTATGAATATCGACGCCACTGTCTTTTTTGAATTCGTCAGCTAAGTAGTTAATAAGGTGTAAGTCAAAATCTTCACCGCCTAAGAAAGTATCACCATTAGTGGCTAACACTTCAAATTGATGCTCACCGTCAACCACAGCAATTTCAATGATAGAAATATCAAACGTACCGCCACCCATATCGTAAACAGCGATGACTGAATCACCTTGTTTCTTGTCCATGCCATAAGCTAAGGCTGCGGCAGTTGGCTCGTTGATAATACGTTTTACGTCTAGACCGGCAATTTTACCGGCATCTTTCGTGGCTTGGCGTTGTGAATCGTTGAAATAAGCCGGCACCGTAATAACGGCCTCAGTTACTTCTTCACCTAAATATTCTTCGGCTGTTTTTTTCATTTTGCGTAACACTTGCGCAGACACTTGTGGTGGTGCAAGCTCTTCGTCGTTAGCGCCTACCCATGCATCGCCATTGTCGGCTTTAACAATGTTATAAGGCACAATTGAAATGTCACGTTGCACTACGTCATCGGCAAACTTACGGCCAATCAAACGCTTAACAGCATATAGAGTGTTTTGAGGGTTAGTCACCGCTTGGCGCTTAGCAGGCTCGCCTACTAATACTTCACCGTCTTTATAAGCCACAAATGATGGCGTGGTGCGGTGACCTTCTGCGTTTTCAATGACCTTAGGTTTTCCACCTTCCATCACTGCTACACATGAATTAGTTGTTCCTAAGTCAATACCTATAATTTTACCCATTTTTTTATCTCCAAGAGGTTATTCGTTAAATTCTGTTGCTATGCCCTGTTATATGGGGCATAGCGTTTATTTTTCAAGACGTCCTTCATTGAAAAGAAGGGAGACTTTAATTTACTGTGACACTATGACCATGGCGGGTCGCACTAAGCGTCCGTTCAAGGTATAGCCCACTTGCACAACTTGCAAAACGGTATTCGCATCAACCTTGTCCGAAGGCTGCATTGAAATGGCTTCCATGTCATCTGGGCTAAACGGCTCACCCTCTGGGTTAACCTTCTTAACGCCATGTTTTTCTAGGGCTTCAAGTAGCATGCTCATGGTCATTTCCATACCATCATGCATGCCTTTACCGGCTTCATCGCTGACTTCAAGCTCTAAACCACGTTCTAGGCTATCAATAGCAGGCAATAACTGCTTAATCAGCTTCTCACTACCAAATTTGTGCGCAGCGCTCACATCGCGCTCGCTACGGCGGCGTAGATTTTCCATCTCAGCTTGCACGCGCATGAACTTATCTTGCATTTCATCAGCTTTGGCTTGAGCTTGCTCACATTCAACCGCCAGTTCTTCGGGGGTTAAATCGGCTAAACGCGTCTCATCTTCATTCACGGCATCGCTAGACGCAGCGGATTCAATAACGTCATCTTCTAGCATTTCTTCATACGGGTTATTCGTTTTGTCACTCATTGTAGTGGCTACCTCATTAGGTGTTTATCTTGAAGTCATACATTTGCGGACGGTTCGCAAAATTTCAAGAGCCAAAACACAAAATTTCTGCATTTTTTTGTTAATAATCCTAAGCGATGCTACACTCTAACCTATGAATAGCCAATTTAAACGCATCGCCTTAATCGCCCGGCAAAATCGCCCAGGGTTAGTTGAAACCTTACAAAGTTTGGTGGACCTTTTACGCCAAGAAGACTTTGAACTCGTGGTTGAAGAACATTCCGCACAATTAATTCCCAATAGCGATGTGCAAACCATTGATTATGAACAACTTGGTGCCGAGCAAGACTTAATCATCGTTATCGGCGGTGACGGCAGCTTGCTCAATGCTGCCAAAGCCGCCGCCAAATACAACACCCCGGTGCTGGGCATCAACCGTGGCACGCTAGGCTTTTTGACCGACATCAACCCCAGCGATGTGCCCAGCAAAATTATTGACGTGCTAGAAGGTAACTACACCGAAGAAGAACGCTTCTTCTTGCATATGCGCGTCCATGAAGGCGGTGAAACCGTCGCCGAAGGATTAGCCCTAAATGAGGTCGTCTTGCTACCTGGTGAAGCCGCAGCGCAAATGATCCAATTTGATATTCGCGTTAACCATGAATTTGTCTGCCACCAACGCTCCGACGGCCTAATTGTTGCCACTCCAACGGGCTCCACAGCCTACGCGCTCTCAGCCGGCGGCCCCATCATCAAACCCGATTTAAATGCCATTGTTATGGTGCCCATGTTTCCGCACACGCTCAGCATGCGCCCTATTCTCATTAACGCCGATAACCGCGTTAAAATCACTATAGATAATGAGCAAGAGGCCAAGCCACGCGTCAGCTGTGATGGCAACGCCCCTATCTCTATTCCACCGGGTGGACACATACATATAGATAAGAGCGATTTAAGCCTGCGCTTATTGCACCCCGCCGGCTACAACTACTTTCAAACCTTACGCGGAAAATTACGCTGGGGTGAAAAACTGTGCTAAGTCACATAAATATTAAAGACTTTGCCATTGTCGAAAACTTGCAGCTTGATTTACACAAAGGCATGAGCGCCTTAACCGGCGAAACCGGAGCCGGTAAATCGATCATTATCGACGCGCTAGATTTAGCCCTAGGTGGCCGCGCTTCCAATAACGTTATTCGCCATGGCAAAGCCCGGGCTGACATTACCGTTATTTTTGACATCACCAACATTCCCGCCGCCCACAAATGGTTGGCAGCGCAAGAGCTAGAAGATGGCGATGAAGTTATTTTACGCCGCACCTTGCACAAAGAAGGCCGCTCACGCAATTACATCAATGGCCAAGCTTGCCCGCAAGCACAGCTACGCCAACTTGGCGATTTAATCCTCAATATTCATGGCCAACATGAACACCAAAATTTATTAAAGCGCGAACACCAACGCTTAATTGTGGACCGCTATGCCGGGCACTTACCCTTAGTCGCCAAAGTTAAACAATGCTATCAACTCTGGCAACAAACCCAGCAACAATTGCTCCAACTACAAAGCACCCCTAGCGAACAATACGCACAAATGGCCCTGTTAGAATACCAAGTGAATGAGCTGGCCAGCTTAAGCATTAGCGCCGCAGAAGTGTTGCAGCTAGAAACCGAACACAAACAACTGGCCCATGGCGAGCAATTAAAAACCAGCGTGCAAAGCGCGCTCAACGCCTTAAACGATGACAGCCAAAGCAACGTGCTAACCTTATTAACTCAAGCCAAGCAACACGTGCAAAGCATTAGCAACATCGCCCCAGAGCTGCAAACCAGCATTGAAATGCTCTCCACTGCCGAAATTCAAAGCCAAGAAGCGGCCAACGATTTAAGCCTATATTTAGCGAAATTATCCATTGACCCTGAGCGTTTATTCCAAGTTGAGCAACGCTTAACCCAAATTCACGACTTAGCCCGCAAGCACCACGTTGAACCCGAACAACTGCCAGAGGTTGAACAACGCTTGAATTTAGAACTACAAAAAATTCAACATGCCGATGAATTAATCGAAGAATTAAACCAGCGCCTCATCGACCTTAGCGCCACCTACCACGTTGTGGCTGAAAAATTAACCGCGGCACGCAAAAAAGCTATTAAAAAACTTAACAAACTCGTGACCGAAAGCATGCAAATCCTCGGCATGCAAAGCGGCCAGTTTGCCGTTGCCCTGGTGCCCCAAACCGAGCTCACTGCCTTTGGTGCAGAAAACATTGAATTCACCGTCACCGCCAACCCCGGACAACCTTTGCAAGCGTTAAGCAAAGTCGCCTCAGGCGGTGAAATGTCACGCATCAGCCTGGCCTTGCAAATGATCACCGCCCAAAAAGACGACACCCCCTGCTTAATATTCGACGAAGTCGATGTCGGCATCGGCGGCGGCACCGCTGAAGTGGTGGGCAAACTACTACGCCAACTCGGCGAAAAAGCCCAAGTCCTGTGCATTACCCACCTCCCCCAAGTCGCAGCGCAAGCACACCAACACTTGCAAGTGCAAAAACACAGCGACAAAAAATCCACCCACACCACCATCATTCAACTCACCGAACAACCCCGTGTGGCCGAAATTGCCCGCATGCTAGGCGGCGTGAGCATTACCGAACAAACCTTGAAGCATGCCGCGGAAATGTTGCAGCGCTAAGAGGGTAAACGCACTACAAATCCCTTCATCTTGTACGATATTACTGACTGAACGTCTGAGAGAGCACACAGGGCGTACGCGCTTCAAAAAATGTACAAAGTACAACTGGAAGCGCTTTAAATCATGACTCTCCCTCCCATATCGTCGCTACGCTCCTCGCAACGACGTACTTTTTTTCAAGCGAGTAAATTTAGTAGCAATAGACATTCTCTTACAAACTAGGTCAACGATAGCTTACAACATGAAGGGATTTATAGTACGTTTGCCCTGAGAGAATACATATATTCACAGCACATTAATACTGCCCTAAGCTTTATTCGCTATACTCACAATCAATAATAATAACTTCGGCGCCACATAATAATGAGATACTGCATCACACCAGGCTGCTCACAACATCTAAAGTTCGTACACAACACACAATGCTTAGCATGTTTAAAGCACACAATTGAAGAGCTAAACCTTGAAGCGCCGGCACCCCCTCCCCCGCCGACACAATGGCCACAACAAATGTTTTGCAAACACGGCCTAAAGCCTACGGGTTGTCCAACAATCGATTGTTGCCCAGCATCCAATGCTAAGAAATTAAGCCAGCAAGCTCGAGCAGCAATGCCACCAGCAACATTACTATCTGCACCACGCAGAGTGCCACCAGGCTCCATAGCCTCCTTACATAACACACGACCTCGACGGGCAGTCACTACGACGCCAAGGGTACAACAACACCCAGCTGGTGCAGTTAAAGGTAGAGGCGTACACCCATATGCATGTCCACACTGCAATAAAATTCACGATACTAAATACAAGTTAGATCGACACATACTCACTCATACCGGCGAAAAGCCCTTTCAATGCCCAAGTTGTGGCTACGCAGCCAGCCAAAAATCCTCCTTGAAAACACACATAGAACATCGAACTTGTTGTAGCACCTGTCTAGCCTGTAGCACACAGACTATCTATAATTTAGCAGAAAAAACGGTAAAATGTCCAAGTCCTGTGTGTTCATATCTTGTGGACTTCAGTCATGACATTTAATAACGATATTCGCAAGCGTCCCAGAGCGAGAAACAGGAGGATTAGCAGCGCGTAACAAGTCCAGCACTTCGGCCCAAGTTTCCCCTTTCCAAAACCTGATGATAAATCCGCCACTTAGCCTTGGTACCTTTACTGAGGCTAAAAGAGGGACAACACCATTCAAATTTTATTTTCCGCTCAGCTACCGCCTTAATTTTCTCGAGCAACAATTCGGGCACCCAGAAAACGTTTTTATACAAAGCTGTTATTTCAAGAAATTCATAAAAGAGCCACCACAAGAGGATGTTCTGCCGCATAATCATAATTGCGGTCATAATTATCATCATCTTTAGAGCCAGCCAGCACCTTAATTACATGGTATTTAGACTTACCTGTATCTGCCGGTTTTCTTATAAACTTCAGCACCCCCTAGGCATAACCCACTCAGCCTGAAATACACGATTAATCGTGTCAAGAGCCGCAATTTTTGCTTCGATGGACAGACCTATTGTTAGTTCAACATTAAACTTTTTAACTTAGCCCTTAATTTGTTGAAAGATTACCGGAGCATATTAAGAAAACACCTCACCATAGGATCACCCAGCGTTGTGGGAGCAGATAAACCAAAATCGTGTTAATGCGCGTCAGCACCTTATCATCAACAAAATGTTCTAGTGATAGCACACTGAGAGATATTCAAAATTTGAAGGAGCGAAATATCTTCATTCAAAATGCCAGTGGTGGACGCAGTACCGGTTGCCCATTGCCTATGCTTAATGAGCTGTCCACAAAAATCCGAACACGATGTAAGCAATGCTAGAAATACCTAAATTCCAATTGCTTCAAGTATTTACTCATAACGAATAAAATTCAACCTACTTTTCAGGCACATTAGCTTCTGCCAAATTGTTGTGCAACACTGTCATAATATTATTATATTGCTTATTCGCTTTTGCTAACAAGGCACGCCTAACGTGCAAGTCAGATGGCAAACTATCGCGCGGCACATACTTGGTGAAATGCAAGGTGGTTAACTGTACATTAACGTTATGCTGGTATTCTTTTTGCATTATTTGCACGAGCTTCTCAACATCATCCATGTAAACAATATGCGTATACTGTTGATTTTTACCTTTAGTAGCATAGCCTAATTTATGTAATAAACATTGTAATGCCTGTGCCTTATTTTGACCTGTCGTAAAGAGGATGCCGTTCCGATAGAGCACAGGCCTTGAAAACGCCTTGTTAATCTTTGGACAACTAACATTAGCAAAATAACTAGTGCTGTTATCATGCTTGTTAATCAAGCCAGCTTGTTTAAATAAAGTTGAATGTGAATCCGTCGTCGATAACACCGCATTTTCTTTCAACTGTTCCTGGGTCAAATCACTAAAGCTAGGCCCTCTTGCCGTATCAACAATAACGTGAACCCCCCTGGCAGCAAAACCTTGCAGAACACTAGGAATGCTAGCATCCGTTAAGTTCATTTTTCTCAGTACAAAAAGAAGCCTTTGCCCCTGAATTAAAGCTGCAAAAGAGGTGAACTCACGCAATGGACTATTAGTCTTTAATAAAGAAGCCTGCCAGCCAAACCAAGAAACACCGCCTAAAAATTGCGGCATTGTTGTCAACGTATTATCATCATCCAGCACAACCAAAACATGCTGCGCTGCATTTTTACCATACCGATGCGCACTAACCTGTATTGTTTTCTCAACAACCCTAGCCAAGCTTTGGGGACCCGAATAGGCCTTAACATGCTCATAGTGAACTTCATTACCCGCCGGTAAAGCCGCTACATTATTGCAAAATAAAATTATGCCCACAATTAACAGACAACATAGTAGAGAACGTATTAGATTTTTGTTTAACCGCATGTTAAAGCTCCGTTAATTAATTAGCTTCTCTGTAATAGCACTTATAAAATGAGAAAATATACTCAAACCTTAACTTAATCGACCTCGAAACGCCAGCCTACGCTCGCTGCACGCGCACCAGCACACTCACACTAACAATAATCACCGCCGCACCCACCACGCCATGCCAACTCGGCAGCATGTGAAAAATGGCCCAATCTAAAATGCCGGCAAACGGCACGGCAAAATACACCCACGGCATTACCGTGGCTGGGTTCTTTACCCAGCGAAACGCCACCATGCGGGTAAATTGATTCAAAAAACTAAAGCCTGTAATAAGGCCAAACCAAAGCCATAGGCTTGCATGCCACTGCCAATGTAACTGCCCACGTAGCGCAAAATAAATAACCGGCAACATTAAAAACAGGGAAGAGAAAAAATACAAGCCAAACATATTTTGCAATCGCGTTTGGGTGGCATTGGTATGATGCAAACAAATTTGCGAGCCAGCATTGGCCAAGCCCGAATAAACGCCTAATAACGCATACCATTGCAGCATGCCGCCAGAAGGGTTAATGGCAATCAGCACCCCCACAAAACCTAACACGCTACACGCCACCACCGGCCAGTGTAAACGTTTTCCTAAAAAAATACGCGACAAAAAAGGCAGAAACAACGGCCCCGTGTTTGATAATAAGGTTACCGCCAAAATATTTGAATGCCATAAATACGTGAACACCGCATATATATAACTCATAACAATTAAGCCGCGCAGCATGTGAATTTGCCAGTTACGCCAGAGGCTAACATCGCGCCATTTAATGAGCGGCAACAAGCACAACAACGGAAACAACATGCGCAACCACGCAGCTAAAGCCAGCGACATAGAAAACAGCGTGTAGCGATAAAACACCGCGAGCAACGCCATACACAATGCAGAGAGCAGCATGGCGCTAATGGCAATGCTTTGCCCGGAGAAATGTTTTTGTAAGACCGATTTAAACATGCGGCAATAATACGGCACTGTTGCAAAAAAATATAGGGTAGACTCTTTAAAGCCAGTAGTTGAACCTAATAAGACAGGACAGATCACCACCCAAAATAGGATAAAGCAATTTATTTAAGCAAACTCGTATTAGCAAATAATTTTTCACGGAAAAAGGTTCAAATTGAACAAAATGGCGCCCCCAAAAGTTGTCATCATCAATAGAGGTTTTTTCTTGCTTCAACTTAGCCATAATTAAACCATGGTAATGCACTGCGCCCTCCAGGGGCATCATCGCAGCCAAGCGTTTAAACAGCCTATCTGTAGAAGATAGCTGGCAACATAGCCAAATTGAAATCGTGCTTGAATCATATGCTGCTGAATATCTCATTGCATTATCCGATGGCATTGCAGGTGAAGCGCTAATATAAGGTCTTTCGTTAGCAGGGCAATGATCAAATCCTATCGTATGAAGCAGCTTAAAGAAACAACCGTATATTCTGTTTCGTATTGATGATTTAAACGCCTGAAATTGCGCCGGGATAAACAAATTCACCGGTTCTAACGCTCTTACTTTATCAATAGAAGCCTCACTGAGCCCAATCAACTTCAAAACAGACAGGCTAAACTCACCCTGTTGCTGCACAAATAACTGCTGATACGCGAACTGCTTAGCATTAAGCTGATAATCACGAGCAATAAGCGTTGTTGGCGCGAAGAGCTGTTCTAAACTACACACCACCATCTTCACTACCGCCACATGGTTCAAATACCAGACAGGAGAAAACTCAGGGAACTTATCTGAAGAGTAGTCTTTTTTTTGATATAAAGCGAAGTGTAGATTTACTAGCCTTGTAACATTCAAGGTTAGTTTCTTATAAGTATCACGCCTGTGCACCGCGACAGCACCTTCAGATTTTGATATTGTAGATCGCGAATACATTTATAATTACGTCCCCGACTCCGTGATCCCAAACTTTTCAATAAGCTTCTTACGCTGCTCGGCCTGCCCCCTCTCAGTTTGGATTGAAGAAAACTGAATGTTATTAATAAAATCTCTACAATGACCTTTACCTTTTATAATAATTTCATTCTCAACGTTACAACGCCATAATTCAAACACATGCATCTCAAAATCTTCACCTGTATCGAACAACACAAGTCTAACCAATGTAGTGCCGGAAAAATGTTGTCTGAGAACTAAAGGGAAAGGAATGCTCCGTCACATTGTTATAATTAACAGGGGCGCCTTCGGCCTCAGCATTATGCACTGTTAACACCATACAACAGTCATCAACCAAGCGTTTTGCCGTGCTATTAGTAAAGTATGCATAACAAAATTGGGCATCTTTCCGTAATTGGTTTGCCAAAATTTGTGCCGTAAAAAAATTTTCTTGCTCCAAAAAATAACAAAGCTGATGCATGTATTGCTTTTTAAACGTTGAGCGTAAAAAGGTGCGCTCCGTCGCGTATTTATTCATCTGTTTCGTAAGCTCACGTAACGCATCTCGCCTTTCTTGCTTAATATTAAGTTTTCCCATTACTAAACTCCCCTCTATTAAATCATTTCATCTTGCTAGGTTAACCTAAATAGATTAAAGCAGTATTAAACATTGATAGCTTGTGCACAAAAAGCAAAGCCCCGCCCCTATTGCGCGAGAACGCAAATCCCCCTAGAATAGCGCCATGATATATTTAGACTACGCAGCCACCACGCCTGTTGATCCCCGCGTTGCCGCAAGCATGCAGCAATGCTTAACGCTCGATGGCTGCTTTGGCAACCCTGCCTCCAACACACATGAATTTGGCTTTGCGGCCACGGCCATGGTTGAAAGCGCACGCGAACAAATAGCGCAAACCCTCAATGCCCAGCCGCGAGAAATTATTTTCACCTCCGGCGCCACCGAGGCCGATAACCTAGCCATTAAAGGCTTAGCACAGTTTCACCGCCAACGCCGTCAGCACATCATCACCGTGGCCACTAGCCACAAGGCCGTGCTAGATAGCTGTGCCGCGTTGGAAAAAGACGGCTTTAGCGTTAGCTACCTCAAGCCCCAAGCCAATGGCGTGCTGGCGCTAGATGATTTGCATGCGGCCATCACCCCCAACACCTTATTAATTAGCATCATGCACGTAAACAATGAAACCGGCGTAATTCACGACATAGCCGCCATTACTGACATGGCCAAACAACACGGTATTTATGTCCATGTGGATGCCGCGCAAAGCTTTGGCAAGTTAGTGCTGGATGTCACCCAACTTCCTGCCGATTTAATTTCCCTAAGCGCCCACAAAATTTACGGTCCCAAAGGTATTGGCGCCCTCTACGTGCGCCAAACACCGCGGGTGCGGTTGCAAGAGCAAATCAGTGGCGGCAAACATGAGCGCGGCTTGCGTTCTGGCACCTTGCCAACGCATCAAATAACGGGCTTATCGGCCGCGGCAGTGTTGATGCAAGAAAACGGCGCAGCAGAACAGACCCGTATTGAAGGCTTGCAGCAGCAATTTCTTAGCGCGCTAAAAGACTTACCCGCTTGGCAAATCAATGGTGATCCTCAACAGAAGCTACCCAACATTGTTAACTTGCAATTTGACCATATCGACAGCGAGGCTTTAATGGCCAGCTGCCCTGAGCTAGCTTTTTCGGCCGGCTCGGCCTGCACCTCTGCCACCATGGCACCCTCACACGTATTATCGGCCATGGGCTTAACCAATCAACAAGCCAATAGCAGCGTCAGAATTTCATTTGGCCGCTTTACCACTGAGGCCGATATTGTCATCGCCACAGACACGCTTAAGCAGCAAGTCACCCGTTTACGTGATCTGTCTCCATTATGGAGCGCGCCATGAGCCGATTTTATAACGATACGATAGAACAGCGGTTTCTAAACCCCCAGCATGCAGGGCAACTAAGCCATGCCAACCTAAGCCTGCAAGTAGGCCACCCTGGGCAAAGCGATGTGCTGCAAGTCAGCGTGCACATTGACGCAGGCAAAATCACCCAAGCCAAATTCAAAGCCCATGGCAAACTCACCACCGTGGCTGCAGGTGAATATATCTGTGAGCAATTGCCACACAAAACCCTAGACCAATTGCCCACCCTGACCGCCGTTCACATTAGCGACGCCTTAGGCTTACCGCAAATACGCCAAAGCTCTGCTATACTCGCAGCACAAGCCGTGCAACAAATCAAACAACAATGGAGTGCCCTATGAGCATTGTGCAAAAAAACACACAACAAGCCATTACCGTCTCAAAAACGGCCGCCACCTTTATTCAACAAAAAATAAACAACACACCAGGCGCCGTAGCCTTTCGCCTAGGGGTGGAAGATGCCGGCTGCAATCAAAAAAAATATGTGCCCGCTTATGCCACAGAAATATTAGCAACCGATATTGAATTTACCCATCATGGTGTCACCGTGTTGGTTAACCAGCCCGACTTACTATTTGTCGCCGGCACGCAGATTGATTACGTGCAAGAAGGCATCAACCGCGTGCTGCGCTATAACAACCCTAACGTTAGCAGCGAATGTGGCTGTGGTGAAAGTTTTAATATATAAAGCTGTGCAGCAACCCCAATCCTGCAAAGGTAAACAAAATCACCCCGCCCACAATATTTAAGCCGCGCATTACCCGCTGGCTAATTTTATGACGCGTAAAATGCAACACCGCGTTCAAACTCATGCTCCAACACAGCGTGCCCACAATCACCCCTAACGTCGCCAACAACACCGCATGGTGCTGCCCCACTGCATAGCCGGCAATTTGAGAGCTGATAGATGACCAAAAAATAATCGTCATTGGGCTTAACAGCGTCATTAAATAACCTGCCAACCACGTGTGCAAAAAACCACGCTGCACTAACTTATGCTGATCTTCAATAGGCTTAGCCGTAAAAGACTTATAAGCAAACCAACATAAAACCAACGCACCCAATATTCCTATCACACGCAAAATGTCAGGCTGGTTAAGAAAAACTAAAATCCCCCCTAACACCAACAAAATATAAGTGGTATCGGCCGAGGTGGCCCCCAGTGCCACCGCCAAACCTGAGCGGGTGCCAAACAATAAATTACGGCGAATAATTTCTACGTTAATCGGCCCAAGCGGAATAGCCACCCCTAAACCTAAAAGAATACCGGCAAAAAACAAATGCATAGTGAAACCTAGTCAAAAATGATAAAATGCGCATTAAATAAACGAACGAGGCGCACGATGAATCCACAAAAAGTCGAAAACTACTGCAACAATTTATGGGATGAAAGCATTATCCCAGAATTAGTGGAATACATCAAAAACCCGTGCAAATCCCCCGCCTTCGACCCCGATTGGGAGCAAAACGGCTTTTTGCAACAAGCCATCGAGCAATTTTCTGCCTGGGCCAAACAACACGCCCCCAAAGATATGCAACTAGACGTGCTGCAATTACCCGGTCGCACCCCCTTATTATTTATAGAAGTCCCCGGCCACAACGACGACACCATTTTGATGTATGGCCACATGGACAAACAACCCGAAATGGTTGGCTGGGAGCCTGAATTAGGCCCTTGGAAACCGGTTATGCGTGACAACAAACTCTATGGCCGCGGCGGCGCCGACGATGGCTACGCCCTGTTCGCCTCCCTCACCGCACTGCTAGCTTTGCAAGAACAAAACATTCCCCATGCCCGCTGCGTTATAATCATTGAAGCCTGTGAAGAAAGTGGCAGCTACGATTTACCGTACTATATTGACCATTTGCAAGATAGAATTGGCGAGCCCAGCTTAGTCATTTGCTTAGACTCCGGCGCCGGCAACTACCAGCAACTCTGGAACACCACCTCACTACGCGGCATGGTGTGTGGCGACTTAAGCGTAAAAGTTTTAACCGAAGGCGTACATTCAGGCGCCGCCGGCGGCGTGGTGCCAGAAAGCTTTACCATTTTACGCGACGTATTAAACCGTATTGAAAATAGCGCCACCGGCGAAATCACCCTGCCAGAATGCAAGGCCGACATTCCGACGCAACGCTTAGAGCAAGCCGCAGTAGCCGCAAATGTGTTACAAGATGAAACCTACCGCTGTTTTCCTTTTGTAAACGAAAATGTAGAACCCGGTGGCAAAACCCCAGTAGAAAATATATTACTCCGCACCTGGCACCCCAGCCTAGCCGTCACCGGCTTAGATGGCATGCCCAACATCGCCAATGCTGGCAACGTGCTACGCCCTGAAACCACAGTACGCTTAGCCTTTCGCCTCCCCCCAACCTGCAATGCAACACGTGCGGCCGAGGCTATTAAAATAGCCCTAGAAACCAGCCCCCCGCATCAAGCAGAAGTGAAATTCACCTTAGACGCGGCCGAATCAGGCTGGAACGCCCCCGCCGTAAGCAAATGGCTAGCCAATGCGTGCGACGCCGCTTCAGACGCCTTTTTTAATGCAGAATGTGTCTCAATGGGAGAAGGTGGATCAATTCCATTTATGGGTATGCTGGGTGAAAAATTTCCTAAGGCGCAGTTTTTAATTACTGGCGTGTTAGGCCCCAAGTCCAATGCGCATGGGCCGAATGAATTCTTGCACATTCCTATGGTGAAAAAGGTGACGTGTTGTGTGGCGGCGGTTGTGGCGAAACACTTTGAGGCTTTGGCTTAAGCTGGAGAAGACAGCGCTGTAAAATGATTAACGAGTATCGCGTGATCAGACAGGCCGAAAGATCATTCGTCACCGGTATTCGTCACGAATAGGTGGTTGAATCCATACCATGGGCCCACCATCATATTTATAAACGAACTCGACCACATCACCGGCTTGAATAGGACTTATCGCTAAGATTAATTTCCAATCTGAGTAGTAAGGCAAGCGCAAGAGACTCAGCAAACCTTCCATTTTCGGTATTTGCATTAGGTTTCTTTTTTGCCAACTTATTCTCTCAGCCCTAACTGTTATGCGCTTTAAAGAGAACTCTTGTGCCGCACAAAGAAACGTGTCTAATATAGAACGCAAATAACCTACTGCACGCATAAAAGTTATTTCCGTTCGCCGCCCTTCACCACTAAGCATTCGCTTAAAATTCACTAAACGATATATTAACTTCTCAGTACCAACAAGTTCTGCGTGTAACCATGGTTCTGCTCCAAGCCTCTTCTTTTGTAAATCCTCCATCCATTTCACACGCTCCCAGCCCCAAAGGAGCTCACTAACTGCCGTTATAAAATCTATGATTTCCTGTTGCGAGAAAGTAGGCAATTCGATATCCCTGGCAAGGTCATAATAACCCTCAAGGACAAGCGGCTGCTCACCTTCTTTTATTAATGCCCTCAAACCAACATAGCGAGGAGAATTTAATAATTCAATAAATTTATTGCTCAGAGTTACATGCAAGCGGGACTTGTTAGAATAAGGCCCTGCTTCCAACTCCGATATAAAGCTTCTTGAAAAATATAAACATAATATTATATCTTCTAAGTATAGTTTTACATGAAACTTGGATCTCACCTCAGTAGTTTTAATTGATTCTCGCAAAAGCCACAATTTATTACTTACCGTATTATCACCAGCAGTAGCTGGCAAGGCCGTATTGAGCGTTTCAACGATTTCGATTAACATTTCTTTAAAGACAGCACCCGTAAAATGCTTCTCCCCGAAATCGGCAACCAACGACAACAAATCTGGCAATGTAAGATAATGATGATCCGTTCGCATCAAGTTTCTCAAAGTAGTGAAATCAGCTGAGTTCAGTACTTTGAGAAACTCACCTGTCAAGACTCCAAGTTCAGCACTTTCATCAATAAAATCATTTTCACATATGCTTATAATCGAGCTTAAATATTTTTTTATAACAGCCTCAGAGCCCTTAACGTTATGTTCTCCATAGTAATTTTCTACCGTTATAAATCTCGCCATCACAGGGGAACACTCTGATTCAGGTATCCCTATACAGAGCATTGTAATAATATTGCTTATTAATATTTGCAAATTATGGTTTTGTTGCCAAGTACTCATGAATGGGCATAAATCATCGTAGCTAAGCTTAGCGTCACTCTTTAACAATAAGTGTCTCAGCTCTCTATAGTCAGGGAGATTTAATTTTACAAGCAACTTGTCGATTAACCCATCGCCAGCCTCCACCCTCTGCATTGAACATATTTTTATAAGTGAAATTAAATATCTTTTTATTATAAAGTCAGAAAGTTTCACCAAGTTCGAGTTAAATTGAGCTGCTATTATTGCTAAGTTCCCTTTTTCACTCGCATCCCGATGGACATCTGTCTCCTCACAAACTGCTGCAATAAGCTCTTGCAGCTTTGCTATTAGGGGGAAATTTTCAGGTAGAGAGTCCATCAACGATAACACGTCACTCTCGAAAATTTCAGCGTTGCCCGCAGCCACGACCCGCCTCAAGTTAAGAAAAGGGGGACGATTCAATATTTCTGGAATCTTACAAGTTAATGACGCTGATTTAGCGCCATGCTTAGTAAATTTATTGATGAATAATTGTAAATGTTGCTTCAGCTGAGGTGCTGAGTCATTTTCTAGTCCTCCAAGATTATCCCTTAAGACAAAGGGATGCACTTTTTCAGTTAATTCATCACAAAGTACCTCACTAAGCATACGGAACAGTTCTTCGAAACTAAACTTTTCATACACCGGCAGCATGAACTGTGACACGACAGCGAGTATAAGCGGCTCTCCCCCCTCTGTAACCAAGCTCTTCAATTTGACGTAATCAGGAAGGTTTAATGTTGCGATACATTTATCTATTAAAGCCTCTGGTTCCGCCCCCTGTCTCCCGATAGCCTTTTCGCATATCAGTATAATGTCACGCAAATATTGAGTTGCTACGGGTTGAGGGATTATCAATAAGTTTTCTTCAACCACAACTCTCAACTTAAATAAAGCTTTGCTTGCTCCCTCAGCGCCTACTGTCGTTGAATGTTCATAGAGAATAGTTATAAAGCCAATTATCACATCTTTGGCAAAAAGCTTTACAGACTGCAACGCCGTGAACTCACGCAAATCCTCATGTCTCAACTCCCCCCCTTTTTCTTTGATCAATCCTCGCAAGGCTACGAAAGGCCTTGAGTTCAACTTGGCTAGCAGCACGCTTACCAATGACGCTGGCTCAATTCCCCTCTTATCCATTGTGTAGGTTGTTATAAGCAAGAACAAATATATTTTTGCTGCTTGCTTAGAAAGCACCGCTGGCGGCCCATTAAGCTCCCTAATGACAGCTAAAAGACGCGGCTTGATTAGCAAAAAATCTTGCTCTCCTTTATCTGCATCAACTTCAGCTGCCAACTGAAGTATCATCTTTTTCAGAGAACACAAAAATACTGAAAAATCATCAGATGTTAACGTCCCCTCATTTACCACTAAACGCTTCCATTTTTCATAGCGCGGTATATTCAATTGCTTTTCTAACACGCTTATTAATAAAACAGGTTTAGTCTTGTCTATACCCGTATAACAGTCAGCAAACTCTACTAGTGTTTTTAAATATTCCCTTGCTTGAAATGAAGAGAGCGCTCGTAACCGCAGATTGTTAAGCGGCGCTCTCAAAGTCTTGTTAAAGCTTTTCCTTTCAAAGGGCGTGGACTTAGCAATAGCCAAGCTAGACGCATTAGCTACAAGCTCCTCTCCAATCTTCAAAAGGTCCTTCCTATCATAACATAGTGAAAAATCAGATCCGCTAAACGTTCTGTTACGCTTCCATTCTTTATAGAATGACTCAAGCTCTCCAATATCTAAACATGAGCCTTCTACACACAGGCTCTCATTAATCTGGCTTAATGCTCTTTGGACAACCATGGGATGTCCCAATACCAGGAACAAATGCGCCAGCCTATCTGTTGCATTAATGCATTCAGCAGCCTCACCTTCAAGTTCACCTTCACGCTCACTAGACGCTTTCACCCAAAACACCTTTTTCGCGCGTCGTATACTCTCCAAATCATTAGTGCTATTAGGCGTTAATAAAGGTATCTGCAGCTCTGGGAAGGCATCCTTAAGATAACGTACACAATTGGCATATTCTCTGTTTCTGTTAAGGCTTTCTACTTGTGTGGGAGCTAACACGCAAGTAACGCCACAGTTTTTTAACACAGTAAAAACCAATCGCCACCACGCTACTTTGCGAATAAACCGCCCGTTGTGCAAAGAATCCTCTAGCCCTGGTAGCTTGCAAACATAGGCTCCAGCTCTCGGCAGGTTTTTTGCATCAGGAATACACAAGATTGCGTTAAGACTCCACACAACGACAATCTCTGCAGCCGGTGCAGGTAGCGGAGGGTAAGGAGGTCGCGGAGGACGCAGACTTCCTTTTGAGTTTACAGGTGAAAACATGAAAAACATCAACCTTTACAGAAAGTATTAACTATAGCCGTGTAATATTAAGACAAAATTAACTTTTTAATGTTTTGTCGCGTCTTGCAGGGTGTACGCGCTATAACTTCGTCGTCATGAGTGATATTACTTCCCGAACGAGTAAAAAATGTCCATTGTTACTAAATTTGTTCGTTTGAGAAAAAATACGTTTTGCAAGTTGCGCAAGATTCAAGCGGTAAGATGAGGCTGGGAGTTTAATCTACTTCAGAAGATTAACTGTGCCTGTGATGCGCGGCGCTTCTCACAATGACAGCCCACTTCCCCTTATTCAAGGAGCAACGCTAGAAAAGCCTCTATAGGGGGTCTTTGCGCTGGATTGATTGATTGAGCATGTGTTACCAAGCAAGGTGGGAATTCGTAATTCACCCTCTTGCTATTGTTTCTTAAAAAAAACCGTGTAAATAAACAAAAGTAAATATGTCCATACTGGATATATTTGCGCTTTTATTTGGATCCCAATACTCTGGTGGCATGTGAGGGCTTCCCTTTTTATATCTTGTTTTTTGTTCAGCAGTTAAAGCAGGTAAGTATCCTGGGTAGCCGCTATCAACACTGACATGATTCCCACCATCAACAAAGTATACCTTCCTATTTTCAAGGCTAACTAAAATATTTGCCGAGGACAAATCCGTTAAGGCTATTCCATGTCCATGAATACGTTG
The DNA here is from genome assembly GCA_034112285.1 of Gammaproteobacteria bacterium. Taxonomy (GTDB): domain Bacteria; phylum Pseudomonadota; class Gammaproteobacteria; order JABDGN01; family JABDGN01; genus JAWUVP01. The sequence continues at coordinate 858 of JAWUVP010000009.1, read as the reverse complement.
TAACTCCGTTAATACCAGTTTATAAATGTTTTTTTGTTCAGCCACGGATGCGTCACGCAATGCTGCATCAAGCTCTTGTCCTTGAAAAAAAGGTAAAACTAAACGGTAAGTTTTATACTGCTGCTTAAATAAATATAACTTAGCTTTACATTCAGGATAAACTTTTTGAAAAAAAGCCAACTTTCTTTCAGCTTGTCGCTTACATATTTGGAAAGTAATTTGTTTGTGCTTTTTACAGGGTGATAAGATCGATAACTTGAGAGTGGTCGCTGGAAATACCGCCCCGAGCACGTTTTGCTGGACGAATAATTGGCGCCTGATTCTTACCCTCACAAGAAATACACACCCAAGATTCTGTATCATCTATTTCAATACGTGTGGGGGGAACATCACAACTTGAACATTTAAAAAGAGGCTTATAGGTCATTAGCGTAATTCATCTTGTTTTTATCTTCGTAATAATTAAAGCATGCTTAGATTAAAGTAAGATTAAGGAAGGAGAAAAAATCATGAATCAAAGAGCCCACACACTTTAAAACAGAAAGCACAAAATACGACTAAGAATGTTTTAAATCATGACCTTCCCTCCCATGTCATCGTTGCGGGGAGTGTAGCGACGCGCACCCGAGGGCGCAGGTCAATATTTATCTTAGAACACAATGTAATTAATGAGATCAACTATGTCTCAAAAACTTTGAATTCCGGTGAATTAAAGGCTTCTTTAAGTCTGGCATTAGCAATAACCAGGATTTTTCGCATAAGGGCGACTAGGGCGACCATTTTTTTCTTACCTCTGGCAACAAGGTTTTCATAAAAGGTTTTCAAACAGGAGTTTGAATTTCTAGCTGCCATAGCAGC
>JAWUVP010000008.1:0-50349 GCA_034112285.1 Gammaproteobacteria bacterium | reverse complement strand
GCAACGGCGTACTTTGCGAGCGACCAGCTGTAAAGTACGCATGGATGAAATTGCATAGCCCAGAATTTAACGTTGATGTCATGTGTACTTTATTGAAAGTTTCTCGAAGCGCTTATTACGCCTGGTTAAGGAAGCCTGTTTTATCAGCAAAAGAGCAAAAGGATAAGGTGTTATCGCAAGAACTTAAGCACCTTTTTATTGAACATCAATGTCGCTATGGTGCACGCAGGCTGGCAAAATCATTACGAAAATTGGGCTACACGATAAGTAGACAAAGAATGCACTCAACTAACGACTACATGTCGCCGGTTGAATATGAGAGCGCTCTGAAAGCGGCGTAAAATTTGTCCTGAAAAGTGTTGACACATCACTTTTGCAGAGCCTTCAGGTTCATATTGTGGAGTACCACTTGCTGAAGTTGCTAGCTTACCCGTGAATTTAGTGTTTAATTTAATATATTCTAGGCTAGCAGTTATTTGACTCTGCATAAAGCAAACCCTTCCAGCAGGATTGCTTTACTCAGTGCTTGCATCATTGTATCCAGCAGCAGCATCTGCCTGGGCTATTCCTAACCCAGCCACACTTTCCTCAAACAATTGAGACCCACCAGCATGAGCCGCACTAACACCCACTAAAGCTGATACTAATCTAGCACCTAACGCTGTCATTTTTAATTTATTCATGTGCTCATCGTTTGATTATAGAAATTCATTTTACAGGCCTTATACAGGGCACTGCTGCAAGAAAATGAACTCAGGCCAAAACGTCCCACTGCTACCTGCCACTAAGCAGCTAAATTAAAGAGTCTATTAATAGCTTCATTTTGTGCGCACCCACCTTCCTCAAGCTCACCTTTGAGTGGCCCAACTGGCAAAGTGAATCGTAAGACTATCTATCGTTAAATTTTTTCAGCTTTTCGAGGTGAATGGTGTGCAAATCGTGCCTTAACCGTTTCCGTCGCACCAACAACCAAACCATAAGTCTTTGTGCTTGGGATTTTTTTATTTAAAATAGTCAGCTCATACTGTGTTACCAAAATAGCTAGGACCCTTCTCATGATGTACATTGCCATTGTGGCACCAAGACATTTCTTAACGCCTCCTCCAAAAGGGAAAAAATAATTAACATTAATGGTCTCCAGATTAAGGAATCTGTCTGGATCAAAAACGCCTGGGTTATTCCAATATTCAGGATCATGATGCAATAATGATGTCGCAATCCCAACTGTTTCTCCAGCTTGAATCTCTTTACCACAAAATGTAAATGGTTTGTCGGCAGTTCTAGCAGCAAAGGGAACCGGAGGGTGCAAGCGTAATGCTTCATTGCAAACAGCATTAAGATAAGGAAGATTCTCTAAATCACTATCAACAGAAATACCCTGCAACTCATTACGCAACTTTTTCTTCACCTTCTCAGAGCTAAATACATGGTAAATAACCCATATAAGTGAGTGGTAGGTTGGATCATGGCCAGCAATCAGAAAAGTTCGCAAATAACTGCTAACAAGGTCAATCGAGAGATCCAAATCAAAATTTTCTGCTATTGTAACGCTGCTAGATAAAAGATCCTCGCCATGAACCGAATCAGAATCAATCCGCTTTTGAATTTTATTTAAAAAGAAATTATCGTATCTTTCCCGCGCCATTTTAAAGCGCTGCCAATGTGGTAAAAAGGGTAATCGGAGCCACGGGAAAAACATAACTAACGGTGTATAACTATTTATAAGCTTCTGGGCGTATGGCACAAGCTGTGTCACTCCATCCTCATCATCTGCCCCAAAAATGATATCAGCTATAATATTTAGGGTTAGTTTCTGCGCCATATCATTAATATTAACAACACTATTGATTGTTATATCGTTCAAATGTTTTTTGACTCTAAGGCTAATAACTTTATCGTGTTTTTCTAGTTTATCACGCGCATGAAATGTAGAAAAAAATGCCCTTTTTATTTTTAAATGCGATTTACCTATGGATGTTAAAAACGAATTTTCACCAAGCAATAGTTCTAAAGGCTCTGAAAAATCCAGCTTTCTTACATTAATACTTTTGATAGTAAAAAAATCACGTACTGCTGTCTCCTTGCCTGAAATCAAGACGGTCTTCCTAGGTGAGACGTAAATTAAAAAGGGATCAACATTTTTCTTTTTGAGTTTTTTGAAGAAATCAATTGGATGTTTCGCCCCCGAATAGCTATGCTGCAGAAACTTCAATAAACTCATTTTATAGCCCTCACATTAAAAATTAATTAGTCAATTAAGAAATTGCTACTATACCTTGAAACTTAAAGATTACAACTAAAGCAGCAAAGCAGGGCTGCCTAATCAAAACTGCATAATTTCAAAGATATAAATGTATTAACTCGCGAGCGAATCAATTTATAAAATTGCAGCGAAAGTAAAACAACTCAAAATTGATCCGAAAAAACACTTTATTACGCAATGGTAGGTATCAATAGTAAAACAATTGCTGATTTTAGTAGTTTTTCTATTCGTTCAAGCCACTAACTCATTGTTTTTAGGTCAATTTTGACGCTCTTACCCTGGACGGCTGGCAGATAACGTAATATAACTATTGTGTCCTTTGAAATTTGCAATATCGTCAGTACCTAATAAACCTATACGTTTTACTTCCGACCATTCGACCTCGGATATTTTATAAGTATCTGTTGTCCGTTATAGCTTGTCTTCTGCCGTATTTTCTTTTTTAGCGATATCAACTAACATGCCACCAATTAACTGCAACATCAAATAATATTTATGCGGATTTGTTTAGTGTGCATTGCGCTCAAACCAGCTTAATTTTTGCACGGTGGTTGGTGCCTTCTCTGGGCCCACATCACAGTTATTACAAACACCTTTAGAGGCTGTGAACTCGATGTGAACTTCGTAACCCAGTATTGGTAAATGGCGTAAACTTAAAGCGCGCTCTCACAATCTGGCGATATGGGAGTCTTACTTGTCGATATAAAATGGTGATTGCTGTACTACTCACACAAATATAAATTGCACCATCATTTGATTGATCAACCTGGATGATTTTAATGTCTTCTAGACCTAATAATTAGTGCGTTAAATTCAAATTCAGGATATTTTTTGACATGGTCATTTCCTTTAGGTTTTGGCTGCTTCAGGAAACTTATGCCATTTCAAATGCCTACAGAATTCAAGCGCCATTCAAAGTGTTGAAAAGCAAGATAGTAAGACTGAATCCAAACCGCAAATGCTAGAGTGTAATGAAAAATTTTCAGACAATTTGGAGGATGTGGCTTAACAATTTTGGCGACAAGTATCTTGACCAGCATTGGCTGTTGACCGTAAGCCCCGTCTTTGCGAGGAGTGCAGAGACGCCACAATCTCCTTGACGGTAAGCCCTATGGCTGCGAGGAGCGTAGCGACGCGGCAATCTCGTTGAAGTTGCTAAGATTGCTACATCGCTTGACCTCTCATCATGATATAATCTTGCTAAATTAATAGCTGGAGTTCATGTTGTGGGAAAACAAATTTTCACTTTTTTTACCATTGTATGCTGTTTTACAGTAACCTATGCCGACATCTCATTAGGGACATACTTTTATACCAAAGGCCCTTACGCGCTCTTCGACCAATCGGCCTTAAACGGTGTGGAATTGGCCGTAGCGCAGCAAAATGCGCGCGGTGGAGTATTAGGCACTAAAATAAAACTCGTTAATCAAGGTGGCAGACCGGTCACTAACACAGCCATGCAAATGGCGAGTAACAAAGCCTTGTCGGCTGTCATTGGCTTTATGGGTTCAGCGGATTTGAATGCCGCCGCGCCATTTTTTGTTAAAGCAAAAAAACCCCTTATCAGCCCGGCAGCAACAGCAGGTTTTTTACATCAGCGTTATCCAAATTATCTTTATCTATTAGCTAACCCCAATCAACAACAAGGTGGCGCCGCCGCACAATTTGCCGTGAACCAAATGCATCGTGCCAACATTGCGGTCATCTATCAAAACAAAGTAGAAAATACCAGAGATTTACAGGCTTATTTTCAACAAGCCGTGCAGCACTTTAAAGGTAAGATTGTTTATCAACAGGCAATAAACAATGAACTCTTAACGCCAGGCATGCTTAAAGCGATACAGAAAAGTCGGGCGAACATCATTTATTTATCGATGTATTCTAACGAAGCTGTTGCCGTTATTAAGCAGCTTAAAGCCGCACATATTGTACAGCCAATTATGGGAAGTGATATGTTGTTGCCAGACCAGCTTTTAAAAATGGGCCCAAGCCTAGCCGATAACATCTATTTCACCACCTTTGGCAGCACAGACAGAAATTTTATTGAGCCGAAAATGACTCGATTTATTAAAGCTTACCAAAAAAAATATGGCGTTAAACCCGAAAACATCCTGGCCGCTTTAAGCTTTGATGCAACCAACTTAGTGATTAAAGCAATAAAAAATGCAAAATCAGCTAGCCCACAAAAAATAAATGCGGCCATGAAAAAACTTACTGACATTAATGCTACCACCGGTGATTTAAGCTTAAGCCAATACCCGGCAAACGATGTGAGCACCATGGAAAAAATTCTCAATGGCAAGCTAATTACAGCCGCTCAAGTGATTCCGCAATATATTCCAACGGTAATGCCAACACTGCCAAAACCGACTTTAAAGGCTACAACATGATAGTTAATTTAACGAAATACGACGGGCATTTATTACATAATCGTTTTGCTTATCAATATTTTGGTAATAAAGTAAATCCCCTTGGTGACATTATTGCCTTTCGCGGTGAGATGGAAGTGCTAGCCGATGCCATGATCGATCAAGAAGATCTGATGGCAGAAGCTTTTATCTGGAGTGATGATGCGGTTAATTTTTTGTGGGAATTACCGGTCTTGAGTAACAATGCCTTTGGCGCTGTTGCATACCAGCGTTTATTTAATAGCCTAATAGCTGACATTTTAAGCGACTTAATCAAGAAGCCCATTGAGCTAGAGGGCGATGATATTATGGTGCTAGATAATGGCAAGCTGGGTAAAGCCAGCGTGAGCATTACCCATGTGAAGCAAGATGCGGCATTAGGCCATACCGGCATTAATGTTTTTGCGGGAACAAAAGCACCTGGCCATGCGTACTCTTGTGCGCTTAATGACGAAGAAGTACAAGAATTTATGCAGCGCGTTTGCGTGGCATTTTATGCGTTAAATCAAGACGTATTTGTCGCCACGAGTAAAGTCATTAACTGATTTTTTTACGCGGTTAGAATTTTTGTAAAAACCGTACGATTTTCTTCATACGAGGTGAGCTAATGAGCGGCAAATAATATTTCCCCGCGGCACGCTTGCCCACTTCGGCCAATGTTGGGTAAGGCACAATCATATCGGCTAAATCTTTAATTTTAAGGCCTTTATTAATCGCGAGCACATAAGTTGTAATCAATTCACCCGCGTGTGGTCCCACAATAGTTACGCCGAGTATCAAGCCTTTTTTACCGAGTAATATTTTAATAAATCCCGCGGTGTCATTTTCGGCAATAGCCCGATCGTTTTCTTTAAACGGCCAAGAAATGGTTTCGTAGTTTGTGCCTTGCTCAGTCGCCATATCTTCATTCAAACCAACGTGAGCCAGTTCCGGCGTGGTGTAGGTTACCCAGGGCATCGCGCGATAATTAACTTTTGCAGGCAAGTGAAACAAAGCATTGCGAATCACAATCCCGGCATGGTAGCCCGCGGCGTGGGTAAATTGAAAACTGCCCGCGGTATCGCCAATAGCAAACACTTTTTTATTGCTAGTACGCAGGCGGTCATCAACATTAATACCGCGTGGATGAAAATCAATATTGGCTTTTTCTAAAGCTAAATTGGCTAAATTGGGTTTGCGCCCAGCAGCAATCAACAAATGCGAACCTTGAATAACTTTCTCTGCGCCATCCGCTTCAATAGTGACTTCAATACCAGAATCGGTCTTACGTGTTTGTAACACTTTAATGCCTTCGTGCAAGTCTAACCCTTGTTGTAATAACTGCTCACGAACCACCTGGGTGGCCTCGCTATCGTCTTTGGGTAATATTTTAAACCCTTCCAACAGGGTAACTTTTGTACCCAACATTAAATGCGCTTGCGCTAATTCACAGCCAATAGGGCCGCCACCAATCACAATTAACTGTGCGGGCGTTTGTTCTAAAGCAAAGATAGTTTCGTTGGTTAAGTAAGGTGTTTGATCTAAGCCAGGAATAGGCGGGATGGCAGCAGTAGAACCGGTGGCGATAACAAAGCGACGGCCTTTAACAACGGTTTGACCCACTTGGACAGTTTTAGCATCAATAAATTTCCCAGTGCCTTGTAAAACATTAACGCCTAACTCGGTAAAACGTGCTACTGAATCATTGGGGGCAATTTGAGCTATCACGCTGGTAACATACGCGGCTAATTCTTTGTAATCCACCTTGGGGGCAACGCTAGTTAAATTAAATTTATCAGCATGGCGCATTTTATCGGCGGTGCGGGCGACGCTAATCGTCGCTTTAGATGGCACGCAGCCATAATTCAAACAATCGCCACCCATTTTGTGGTTTTCAATCAACACCACCGAGGCACCCATTTGCACTGCACCCGCTGCGACACTTAAGCCACCAGAGCCTGCACCAATAATACATAAATCAGCATAAATAGTGTTCATGTTATTTTGTTCCTTCTTGATAAAACTGATACAGCCTCACGCTTGCTGTTACAAAAGTGAGCACGGTTAATATCCATGCTAAGCCGTTATACCAGCTTGGCAGCAAGAGCATCAAAATAAAAAAGATAAACGCTTCAGGGCGTTCAATTAAGCCTGGGCTGTAATGAAAACTGCGTTCGCCATCGTTGTCTGAAAAAATACCCACCACTAAAAATGAAGCCACACAAACAAAGAAACTGCCTAATAGCCATATAGTTGAGGTAGCTCTATCTAATGGCGCATAGCTATAAAAACCGATTAAAAGAAAGAACTCAACCAAGCGGTCTGACACAATATCTAAAGCACTGCCTTGGGCAGAGCTACGATCAGCTAATCTTGCAACCGTGCCATCTAGCGTATCAAAATAACCCGATAACAGTAGAAAAATTAACGCCAACCATGACCATTGCAATGCTAAAAGAATACCTGCCAAAACCCCTGACAGAGCTGCGAGCAAAGTAATTTGGTTCGGCGTGACCGAGGTGTGTTTTATTAGTAGCTTAGCCGGTTGGTTAACAAAAACTTTTTGATATGCTGTTCGAATGTGTTTTTCAAGCATGTTTTTTCGCCTTTATTTTTTTGTAAATAACTGGCACCAGAGATAATAAGCTTAAGCCTAGTAACGGTAAAATGATAGAAGGCTGAAAGATAATTGATAAATCGGGCGTTTTGCCGTGTTCAAAGATAGCGTCTAACCCGCTGCCAACCGCAACATAAACCAACGACCCAGGAATTATGCCCATAAATGTTGCTAAAACAAAGGTGCGTAACCGCACACCCAACAACCCTGCGGCAATGTTAATTACCCAAAAAGGGAATATCGGCACAAAACGTAACACTAATAAATAATTGAAGGCGTCATCAGCAAAACCTTGCTCTAACTTTTTAAGCCATTTAGTGCTTTTTTTAGCAAACATTTTACCTAGCGATGTTTTAACCGCGATAAAGATAATGGCCGCACCTGTTGTAGCAGCAACCACCACATACACCGTGCCTAATGTTACGCCAAAAAGAAATCCGCCGGCGAGAGTAAGAATAGTAGCGCCAGGAAAAGAAAAAGCTACGGCAAGAATGTAAACCGCCATAAAACCCAGCACGGTCAGCATATAATGTTGATCGGTCCATTGCGCTAAGGTTAAACGTTGTTTAGCCAGTTCAGTAAAGGTTAGATAATCGAAAAGTCGGAAATAAAAAAACAAGAATAGACCCGTAGCTAAAATGATGAGTGGTAACCAACGTAATAAGTGTTGAGACTGCTTTGCCATATATAACCTCCTAGGTTAAGTTAGTATACGCAACTACCCTTGTTTTCCCTATTAATTATTGTTAAGATATTTTTTCGCACACAGTAAACACCCGAAGAATAAGGCTAGTATTATTATGATAAACTTTGAATTAGCTCCAAAATTATCTGATGGCAGTGAACAGCTTGCAAGCTGGTCATTGTGTGATGTGTTATTTAAAAATGAGCTGCATTACGCCTGGTTTTTGTTGGTACCAAGGCGTGTTGATATCAGCGAGCTAATGCAATTATCATCTGTCGATCAGCAGCAACTGACGCTAGAAACGGCTCAACTTTCGGCGCTAATTAAGACGGAGTTTAACCCGGACAAGCTCAACATTGCCAGTATTGGCAATCAAGTTCCGCAATTACACGTACACGTGGTAGGCCGGTTTAAAACCGATCCATTATGGCCAGCCGGTATTTGGCAGCCTGATTATCAACCGTGTGAATATAGTGCGCAAGCTTGGCAAGCATTAATCCATAAGCTCAAAAATTTAACGGGCTTTAAAGCCTAATAGTGTATAAAAACTTCCAGCAGCTAAAATCAAAATAACCGAATAGAGAATAGTCAAGTCAACTAAGTGCGCATACGAAAAGAAAGCCAACACCATCATCGTCATGGACGAAACCAACATTATGCCAGAACCTAACATCGCCGCCGGTATGGCTGCTCGGGTTTTGATACTAGAAATTGCGTTAGTATTGGCTGTGGGGTTAATAAAACCCGATGCGGCCGCTAACAAACATCCGGCAACAACGATGGAATTAACGGTGATTTCACCCATGTAATTATAAATGCAAAGCTCTAGCACCACCGCCAGCACAAACATAAAGCCACACAATATGTGCAATTTGCGCGGCATGCGATTTATTAAGCGCCCGTGTAAGTTCGCACTCACTAAATAACTCATACCAATAAAAATCAAATGTACGCTGTACTGGCTTGCAGACACATGTAGGCTCTGAATAAAAAGATAGGGTGACATAACATAGAAGGTAATTAACGAGCCGGTAATCAATGAAAAGCAAAGGTAATAGGCCATAAAAATGCGGTTTTTTAAGGTTTGTGTGAAGTCATGCCATAAGTTTTGCAAGGATGTTTTCTCTAATCCCTGAACCTTCTCTGACTTTAACACTGTGAAAGTAAAAATGAACACTGCGATGCAAAAAAGCACCAGCGTGTATAAAATGGCTTGCCAACCAAAATTTTCTAAAATGTGGCCCCCAATAAAAGGGGCAATTGTTGGCATTAAAGCAGCCACGCTAACAAAGTAAATAAACGCGGTTCGTAATTTTTTCTCGGTTAAATATTCTTTCGCCATGAGGCGTGATATTACAGGGCCAAACCCAGAGCCGACGCCTTCAATAAAACGTCCACTAATAAATAAACTAATGTGTTCCGCACTGGCCGAAATCAAGCTGCCAATAATGGTAACGCTAATGGCTATTAAAATAATACCTCGTGCCCCATATCGCTCGGATAAAACAGCCCACATAAATTGAGAATAACCATAACCAAATAAAAGCCCGGTAACAGATAATTGAATGTTGGCAGCACTGGCGTGTAATGTTGCAGCCAACATCGGGAGAGCGGGCAGTAAAATGTTAACCGAGAGGTAAGCTAAAATAATGTAGCTGAGCATGAGAACTAAGAAAGTGGGGAATGCAATCTGGCGTAACATTTAGGGAGCCTTGCTCAATTAATTTTTAGTTATAATTGTTTTCGCAGGAGAAGCAAATTTCATTTGAGAACAGATGAATATTCTGTCAGAGAGTTGACCGGTGCCATATATAACAAAGCGATTGAAATCTAGGTCCAAATTTATAAGCTAGAAATGTCTAGATTCCAACTGCTTTGAGTATACATTAACGCGCAAGTTTATTTGAGCTTAAACCCTAACAGCGAATAGTAGCTGGTGATAACTAAAATGAATACCACGCTGTAGAGAAGGGTTAAATTAAATAAATGTGCGTAAGAGAATAAAGACATAATTGCCATTATAATTGAAGAAACCAGCATTATACCTGATCCTAATATGGCCATAGGTATAGCTGCCGCTGTTTTAATACAAGCGACGGCATGGGTGTTGGAAGTAGGGCTGATGAAGCCGTAGGCTGCACCTAAAATACAACCGGCAATAACAATGGCATTAACCGTGATGGCCCCGAGATAGTTATAAATACAAAGCTCCACAACGACACTAAAGAGCAGAATAAAACCACAAAGCATATGCAGTTTCGTTGGCATGTGTTTGATCAACTGTCTATGTAGGTTAGACGAGACTAAATAACTTAATCCTACAAACAACAAATACTCACTATATTTATTTGCAGGGACATGTAAGCTTTGCACATAAACATATGGTGCCATGATGTAGTAACTAATTAATGACCCTGTCACCAACGAAAGGCTACAATAATAGGCCATGAAGGTACGGTTTGATAAGGTGAGCTTAAAATCATTATAGAGCTGTTGAAAACTAATTTCGCTGACTTCCGTTTGTGATTCAGGCTTTAATAGCACCATCGTTAACACCAGAATAATGGCACAAATGCCTGACAGTACATATTGGATTGCTTGCCAATTAAATGAGTTTAAAAGATGGCCGCCAATAAAAGGCGCTATAGTCGGCATTAACGCTGCGACACTGGAAATACAAATAAAAACGAGATGTAGTTTTTGTTTACTCAAATGCTTTTTTGCTATCATGCGTGATAGCACGGGCCCAAACCCTGCTCCCAAGCCTTCTACAAAACGCCCGAGCATGAATAAGGAAATATGTTCTGCACCCGCAGCGATTAAGCTTCCCACTAATGTCACGCTAATGGCGTATAAAATAATTTTCCGGTGCCCAAACCGGTCGGAGAGCACAGCCCACAAAAATTGTGACAAACCATAACCGATCAGCAAGGCGGTAACTGAAAGCTGAATATTGCTGTTACTGGTGTGAAGCGCGGCTGCAAGGCTAGGCAGCGCAGGTAATAAAATGTTAACTGACAGGTACGACAAAGCAATGTAGTTAATTATGAGTATTACTATCAACCGAAAGGGGATGGGGCGTGACATGTAAGGAACCTTGCTCAAGGAATTAAGGTTAAAAGGTGCTGAAACAAATAAATTAAGCTTGCTCTTAATGAAGTCTCATTCGACGATGTGAATCCAAAAACACGACGAAGGCTCAGAGGGTGCTCGAATTTTTTTGCGTCATCAACAGTCAGCGTTTTGGGTCCGAACTCTCGCTCATGTATCACATTTAACGGTAAATTAGATCGGTATATGAGCGTACGAGGCGATGATTTCAACCGCATATAATGTGCATTTAGCACTGAAATTGAACGTTGATTTGTTAAGCCTATTCGGCAAGGTTGATTAAACTCCCTTCTTAATCGGAATAACTCAGCTATCATTGCTGCGGGTAATCCTATCGTCATCAATTTGCGATTACTCTCAGCAATAAATTCAGCTTTAGCATCTGCAATCCAAAACATTGAAAAGCATTCTTTACCCTCTATAATTATACTGACAAGCTGTTTAAATAAATCACACAGAACATCGCGAGGAGGGCGAGGACCATTTTCTGCAGCGGCAAGATTTTGGTATAGCTGTTGGAGAAACGTTAATTCAGTTAAAGTTGAGGTCCTGGCATTATTGATAGGGAAGCAAAGAACCCTATTATGCTCTGCATTCAGACAAGCTAGAGTATAAAGTGCTTGGTGGTAGGGCGTCTGCTTAGCGTACATATGTTTAGTATTCCAGTAAGTTCTGATTTAAGATATATTAATATAACCATATTATTCTATATTATAAAGCTCAAATTGACAAATTTTTAAACGATTTCAACCCGTTACCTGCAATAACTAGCCGCAAAGCCAGCTTGACTATATAATAAAATTTCTGACAAATTCGAACAAGGAGAGCCGAATGTCAATTCAAACCGTTAATCCAGCAACGGGGGAAGTGATTGAAACTTATCAGGAAATGTCTAGCGCCCAGGTGGACGAGATTGTTTCCCAAGTGGATGACGCGCACCAAGTCTGGCGCAGCACTTCAATGGCAGAGCGTAAAAAAGAGCTACTGCATCTAGCCCAACTTTTGCAAGAGCGACATGAAGCTTTTGCGCAAATCATCACTCAAGAAATGGGCAAACCCATAACGGCAGCACGTGCCGAAGTGGATAAATGCCATTATCTTTGCCTATATTACGCTGAGCACGCTCCAACGCAATTAGCGCCCCACGAAATCAGCACCGACTTTCAAAAATCTTACGTGACCTATGAGCCAATTGGCGTTATTTTTGCGATAATGCCGTGGAATTATCCTCTGTGGCAGGCCATGCGATTTTTGGTGCCAACGTTAATGACCGGCAACGGCGGCATATTAAGCCATGCCCCCATCTCCACTGGCTGCTCATTAATGCTGGAAAAATTAGTGCAAGATTCGGGCTACCCTGAAAACATTTTTCGCTCTGTGATTGTGAGTAATGAAGTGGCGGCAGAAATTATTGCTAACCACAAAATTCAAGGCGTGACCTTAACCGGCAGTGAAGGCGCGGGTAGAGCGGTTGCTGCTGAAGCAGGGCGTGGCCTTAAAAAAGTGATGCTTGAATTGGGCGGCAGTGATGCGTATGTGATTTTGGATGACGCCGATGTGGAACTAGCGGCTAGCAGCTGCGTTGATTCGCGTATGAGTAATTCCGGCCAAGTGTGTATTTCAGCCAAACGGCTAATTGCCGTACCTGAAGTACGTGAAGAATTTCAACGTTTAGTGATTGAAAAAACCAAAGCTTTCAAAATGAGCGACCCGCAAGATGAAGGCTGTAATTTTGGACCTATGGCGCGCCATGATTTACGCGCAGAATTGCACCAGCAAGTGCAAGATTGCATTGCACAAGGCGCTGAGCTTGTTTGTGGTGGGGTTATGCCAGAGGGCCCCGGTAACTTTTATCCACCGACTATTTTAAGAAATGTGCGCCCGGGCATGGAAGCTTACGATAATGAACTGTTTGGTCCCGTGATTGCCTTTATTGATGCCGACAATGAAGCTCATGCATTTGAAATTGCCAACTGCACCCGGTTTGGTTTAGGCGCCGCGGTGTTTACGCAAGACTTAGTTAAAGGTGAGCACATTGCCCGCAACATTTTGCAAGCGGGCACTTGCTGTGTCAATGCAAAAGTCATTTCAGACCCCGCATTGCCGTTTGGTGGTATTAAAGCTTCAGGATATGGACGCGAGTTAGCCGGTGAAGGCATTCGTGAATTTGTTAATATTAAAACTATTTGTATAAGGTAAAGGAACTATGAAAGTATCAGATCTGTTTTTAAAATGTTTAGAAGTCAACGGCGTTAAATATATTTTTGGCGTGCCCGGTGAAGAAAATGCCGACATCATGATGTCGCTACTAGACTCTCCCGTTGAATTTATTACCTGTGTACACGAGCAAACAGCTGCGTTCATGGCGGATATGTATGGCCGGTTAACCAATGAGCCTGGAATTTGTTTAGCTACACTAGGGCCCGGCGCCACGAATTTATTGACCGGGGTTGCTAATGCGAATATGGATCACTCACCTTGCATTGCGGTGATTGGCCAGGCCGATAGCAACCGCTTGCATAAAGAGTCGCATCAAAATATGGACTCTGTTGATATGTTTAAACCGGTTACTAAATGGTCGGTAACAGTGCGTGATCCCAGCGCGATTCCTGAAGTGGTTAGCAAAGCCTTTAAATTAGCAAAACGTCCTAAAATGGGCGCAGTGCTTATAGAGCTGCCAGAAGATTTAGCCAGAGAAAATGTCGATATGCAGCCCAGTAAGTTTAACAATGAACTTAAGCGTGGTGTCGGTGATGTCTCTGGCCTGGTTGACATGATTAACGAAGCTAAAAATCCGGTGTTATTAGTGGGTTATGGTGCCGTACGCAGCAAATGTGACGCGGAGCTTAAAGAGTTTCTTGATAAAACGGGTATCTATGCCGCAACCACCTTCATGGCCAAAGGCGTGGTTGATGACCGCCATCCGCAATCATTGCGCTGCGTTGGTTTAGGTATGAAAGATATTGCTTTAGAAGCGTTTGATAAAGCTGATTTAGTCATCTGTGCTGGTTATGGCATGGTTGAATGGCATGCCGACCGTTGGAATAAAAATAGCGATAAAAAAGTTGTACACATAGACTTTTTACCTGCCGAGGTCGATGAATGTTATAACCCCGACCTAGAAATCATTGGTGATATTAGAGCCGCTTTACAAACGCTGAATAAGGCATTGACTAAAGCCAGTAAAAAAATTCAACCTGAGTTTGCTTTAATTCGTGAGCGTATTCAAACTGATTTACACCGTTTAGATAATGACCAAGGTTTCCCCGTGAAACCTCAGCGCGTTTTAGCTGATTTACGTAAAGTCATGGGCGAAAAAGATATTGTAGTTAGTGATGTAGGCGCGCATAAAATGTGGGTCTCACGTCAATACCCCACTTATCATTCAAAAACCTGTTTCATTCACAATGGCTTTTGCTCAATGGGTGGCGCTATGCCAGGCGCAATTGTTGCAAAAATGTTATACCCCGAAAAACGCGTGGTTGCCGTTTGCGGTGACGGTGGTTTCTTGATGAGTATACAAGCCTTAGCCACCGGTGTGCGTTATAACGTTGGCTTTGTCACACTCGTGTGGGAAGATCATCACTATGGTTTAATTCGCTGGAAACAACAAATGGGTTTTGATAAAAGCTCGCACACCGAGTTAAAAGGCCCGGATATTGTTGAAGTATCAAAAGGTTTTGGCGCACATTCTGAACGTATAAGTAGCGTGGATGAATTAATGCCATCGTTAGAAGCTGCTTTTGCACGCAAAGATAAACCAACAGTATTGGTCGTGCCAATAGATTATGCTGAAAACATGAAACTAACCGAGCATTTGAAGTCAATCGTTACTTCGTAGTTAGACATCGCTAGGAGTGAAGCGACGGGGCAATCTTCTGCATAATGGAGAAAATTGCCGTGCCGCTAAGCTCCTGATTGCGATATATCGTGCATCGTAAAACAGGCTGTTCATAAAACACTCAGTTTGCCGTCGTACTCCGTGCAAAGTATAATAACCTTCTGTAACAAAATCGGAGTAAATTACTATCATAAAGCTCATTTGCGTTAACAAACTATCCGAATTAATCAACAAACATACTTTTAATCAATATTTAACCGATCTGATTGAAATGCTAAAAAGCGATTTCCTGCGCTGGCCAGAGTTCAACAAAATTCCTCGCCCGGCTTTTCATGTCCCCGATGGCGTGATTGAATTAATGCCCATAGCAGACCATGAATATTTTGGTTATAAATATGTTAATGGTCACCCAAAAAATCCATTACAGAATAAACAAACCATAGTCGCTACCGGTCAATTGTCTAAGGTATCTGACGGTCACCCAGTTTTAATATCAGAAATGACCTTACTCACCGCGTTTCGCACCGCGGCCACCTCGGCTTTGGCCACTGACTTATTGGCCAGAAAAAACAGCCAGACTTTAGCTTTAATAGGCTCTGGTGCCCAAAGTGATTTTCAAGCTTTAGCTGCCATGTTAGTGCGCGACATTAAAACCATTCGCTTTCATGATATTGACCCCGCGGCTATGAAGCGTTTTGCACGCAACCTGCAAGCCTATGATGTGGAATTAGTACCTTGTGAAAGTAACGAGCAAGCCGTGCAGGGCGCCGATATCGTAACCGTTTGTACCGCTTGTAAAGATAACGTTCAGGTTATTATGGATGAATGGATTAAGCCTGGTGTGCACGTAAATGCGTTAGGTGGAGACTGCCCAGGTAAAACAGAGCTGCAACCTAAGCTATTACAACGCGCCAAAGTGGTGGTTGAATTTTTCGAACAATCTTTTATTGAAGGCGAAATTCAGTATTTTTCTGAAGCTGAGGCAAAAGAAATTGTGCATGCTGAAATTTGGGAACTTATTAACGGTACTAAAGCCTGTCGTACTTCTGATAAGGAAATCACTGTATTTGATTCCGTTGGCTTTGCTTTAGAAGATTTTTCCGTGCTTAAGTTAACTTATCAATTGGCTGAAAAATATAACATAGGCGAATCAATACAAATGATTCCTGAACTGAGCGACCCGAAGGATTTATTCTCCGCGTTAAGACAAATTTAGTAACGAGAACCCTATGCCAAACAAAATAAACTTAAACATCAACAGCGAAACAGCCCCTTTAAAAGCAGTGCTTTTACATCGTCCCGGCGAAGAACTCAATAATCTAACGCCAGATACCTTGCACGAACTTTTATTCGATGACATTCCTTACCTAGAAGTCGCCCAGCAAGAACACGATGCCTTTGCCAGCAAACTGCGCGAATGTGGCACTGAGGTCCTTTACATCACTGATCTCATGACAAGCCTTTTTAGCAATAACGATATTAAACAACAATTTACCAAAGACTTTCTAAACTTAGCCCATATTCGCCAGCCCTACCTAGAAGCCGCGTTAACAGACTATATTAAAAACTTGCCCACCGAGGAGATTGCACCGCAATTAATTTCCGGCATTAAAAAATCAGCTTTAGATACCAACGACAGTTCTTTTACCGCACACCTCTCGCGCGAGTCACTATTTGCCACAGCCCCCATGCCTA
Source organism: Gammaproteobacteria bacterium (assembly GCA_034112285.1). Classification (GTDB taxonomy): domain Bacteria; phylum Pseudomonadota; class Gammaproteobacteria; order JABDGN01; family JABDGN01; genus JAWUVP01. The sequence continues at coordinate 33,750 of JAWUVP010000008.1, read as the reverse complement.
ATCTCTATTTTATGCGTGATCCTGCCAGCGTGTTTACTAACGCAGTAAACCTTAATCATATGCATGCAAGCGCTAGGCGTTGTGAAACCTTATTTAGCCAATATATTTTTAAATACCATGCGCAATTTAAACATAACAGAACCTACGATTGGTTACAAAGTGAACATAGCATTGAGGGCGGTGACATTTTAGTGCTCAATGCAAACACACTAGCCATCGGTATTTCACAACGCACGGAGGCACAAGCGGTTGAGTTACTCGCCGAGTGTTTATTTAAAGATGAAACGCAAACCATTACAAACATCATTGCTTTTCACATTCCATCAAGCCGGGCCTTTATGCATTTAGATACTATCTTAACACAGGTTGATTCAGATAAATTTGCCATTCATCCCGGCATTGTGCAACAAACAAAGTTATATCAACTATCCTTAAACGATAAACAACAATTACACTATCGCCCTCTAGAAGGCTCAATTGATAAAATACTGTCATGGGTATTAGATTGCAACGTTACCACTTTTAATTGCGGCGGCGGCGATATTGTGAGCAGCCGACGTGAACAGTGGAGTGATGGCGTTAATACTTTAGCTGTTAAGCCAGGTGAAGTATTGGTGTACAAGCGAAACAAAATCACTAATCAAGTCTTGCGTGACCAAGGTGTTACCGTGCACACCATTCCTTGCTCTGAGCTGTCTCGCGGCCGTGGTGGCCCACGGTGTATGTCAATGCCTTTGCAACGCGGAGATTAAACTAATGCGCACCGCAGATACAGTTTTGATGGTATCGCCAACCCACTTTGGCTTTAATGAACAAACCGCTAACAGTAATGGCTTTCAACATAATATTATAACCAGCCTAGATGAAACGAGAGCAAGAGCTCTGGCGGAATTTGCAGGTGTGAAGCAAACCTTAGAAAAAAACGGCATAAACGTACTTTGCCTTGAGTCACCGGTCGAAAATACGCCTGATGCTATTTTCCCTAACAATTGGTTATCAACCCATATTGTGAAGGGTAAACATTACTTATATATTTATCCAATGCTCTGTGAAAACAGACGTCATGAAATTCAGTTAGAAGCTTTGCTGTTGCTGCTGAAAAAATTCGCACCCGAAAGAACTTATGAAGTCATTGATTTGCGCGCCGATTTTCCTGCTATATTAGAAGGCACCGGGGCATTAATTTTCGATCATCAACACCAGGTTGGTTTTGTGTCATTGTCGGAACGTGCAGAGCTTGGTCTGGCACAACAAGTATTGGCACAGTTAAACTATGAGTTAGTTAGTTTTAGCAGTTACGATAAAAAAGCAAACAAAATTTACCACACTAACGTGATGCTAAGCATTGGCGAGCAGTTGGCATTTGTTTGCTTAGAGGCCATTTCTGCAGAGGATGAACGGGCGAAAGTTAAGGAAAAATTACTAGCAATGAACAAAACTTTAATTGAGCTAACGCTAGCTCAGATCTATTGCATGGCAGGGAACGTGGTAGAGCTTAAAAATAAACAAGGCAAACAGTTTTTATTATTATCCACAACGGCGGACAATAGCTTAACTGTTACACAAAAGAAAATGATTGAGCAATATTGTGTTAGATTAGCTTGCGATGTATCGCACATAGAAACCATTAGTGGCGGCAGCGTGCGCTGTATGCTAGCGGAAATATTTTAAGCCAGAAAACTCGGTGTTTATGGCACAAATTGCTAAGTCAGAAATACCGAAAATCTAAGTGGAATAACTATAGGAAGGGGCCTATTCAAACTAGCTTAATCGAGCGTTAATTGCCAACCTTACCGGCTAATTTTTTCTTCACCATCTCCGAGCGGCGCGTGCGGTCAACAAAGTTCCCCATTAGTTGCCCACAAGCTGCATCAATATCTTGGCCGCGGGTTTTGCGCACCATGGTGTTAAAACCCGCTTCTACCAAACGATCGCGAAAACGCATAATACGATTTCGTGATGAGCATTTATAGTTTGATAACTCAAAAGGGTTGAAGGGAATTAAATTGATTTTGCACGGCACATCGGCCAATAGTGTTACTAATTCGTTGGCGCATTCGTCAGAATCGTTGACGCCGGCAATCATGGTATATTCAAACGTGACTTTACGGCGCGGTTCATCTGCAAAAAAATCTCGGCAAGCGGTCATTAAGACTTCAAGGGGATATTTTTTATTGATGGGTACTAATTCATTACGCAATTCATCATTGGCGGCATGTAATGACACGGCGAGAGAGCAATTGCTGTCTCGTGCTAAGTCATACATTCTAGGCACCACACCGGAGGTGCTAAGTGTAACGCGATATTTCGATAAGCCATAGGCGTTATCGTCTAGCATAATGTTAATGGCGCGTAACACGTTGTCATAGTTTAACGTGGGTTCGCCCATGCCCATCATCACCACATTGGTGATTTTTTTGCCGTACTCACCCAGCAATTTATTGGCTTGCCATAATTGGGCAATAATTTCACCGGTGCTGAGATTGCGATTAAAGCCCATAGCGCCGGTTGAGCAAAACGAGCAATTCAGCGCGCAGCCCACTTGTGAAGAAATGCACAAGGTGCCACGGCCGTCTTCAGGAATAAAGACGGTCTCAATGGAATTACCATCGTCAAGCTGAAACAGCCATTTGCGCGTGCCATCTACCGAGGTTTTGTCGATAGTGGGCTCCAGCAGGTTCACCGTAGCCGTGGCGAGCAAATCTTCACGGCTGGCTTTGCTGAGGTTGCTCATTTCATTAAAGTCGATGATACCGTGCTGGTGAATCCACTGTAAGATTTGAGTTCCACGAAATGCTTTATCACCTTTAGCGGTGAAATACGCTTGCAGACCTTGTTTGTCAAAGTCCATGAGGTTGGTGCGCTTGGGGCGCATATCTTTAATTTCGATGTTTTTCATTGTGAAAAATTTTACCGATTAATCGCCTGAATGCAAGGTATTTGTTTAGTTATTGATGTTATAGCTTAAGCCCACGCCAACGGTCACGCCATCTTGCAATGGCCCCAATGGATTGTAGTTGGTTTTATACTCAGCAATGTTGGGCGAGCCATTCCATAGCTTAAAGACGACTAAATCGTTTTCCATCACATAAAGGGCTTGAAAATGCCAGCCTTTGGTGTGGGTAATACGTTTGAAGTTTAACGTGTCTAACACCAGGTTACCTATTCGGGCACTGGTGGTTTGTTTTATATCAATATAATACGCCGTACAAGCATTACCAGCCCGCACACATTTGCTAATAGCCGGAGGTAGGTTTTTGAAGGTGAAATTGGGGTCAAAACGCCGCTGAATGCTACTGAAATTCTCAATTTTTATATTGGCTTGCTTGTGGGGGTTAAAGCCCATCTGCTCTAATTCTTGCCGGGTTGTGTGATAGGGTCTCACCTTGTCATAAGCAGACTTAATCTGCGCATAATCGCTCCATTGCATGGAGCCTCTCGTTTCTTGAGTGGGAAGGGTGCTGCGACAAGCGCACAGCACTAAGCTTAACGATAATATTAAGAATCGGAGTAACATTGTTATATTATACCGATTGTTTGTGTATAAGCTATTGGTTGCCACGTTATTCCCACTGTTTATAAGAACCAGTTTGTAAAGGTAATCAATCTTTTAAATGAATCGCCAACACATCACAAGGCGCATTATGCAACACGGCGTCAGTCGTTGAGCTTAGCAATAGGCCTATACCATGGCGTGAGCGCGCTCCCACAATAATTAAATCAGCTTTTAACGCTTCTGCTTGATGCACAATCACGTTATTAGGCGCGCCTTGGGCAATAATGAGCTTATCTTCGCCAATACCCAACTTCGTGGCTTCGGCCAATAAGGCCGTACGATGCTCGGCTGTGAGCTCTTCAGTAATATCGATCATAGAAGGATAAGCATAAGCCGCGCCATAAGCGGTTAACGATTCAATAGCATGCACCACATAAAGCTCAGCGTTGTTGGCTTTGGCTAGTGATTTAGCGCGTTGTAAGGTTTGCTCATCGGCTTCGGGGTGTAGGTCAACCGCGGCAATAATGATTTGGTAGTTACTCACAAGCTTACTCCTTTAATTTCTTGAGAATAGATTCTACCATAGGATTGCTTACACAGACAAAATGACCTAGTATTGCGCCCATGAAACATATATTTATTAAATCACATAAAAAACAAACTCTGATTGAAGAGCTTCTTAACTCCGTCACCCACGGCATAGGTGCGCTACTGGGCGTAGCCGCCTTGGTACTGTTGGTTGTCCTCTCTGCTGAGCAAGATAGCGCCATTAAAGTGGTCGGTAGCGCAATTTTTGGCGCCTCACTGATTATTATGTACTCGGCTTCGGCAATGTACCACGCGGTGCGTAAGCCTTACTGGAAGCGACTCTATAAAGTCGTTGATCACTCTTCCATTTATTTGCTCATTGCCGGCTCTTACACGCCTGTTGTGTTGGTTGTGCTTAACCCAGGTTGGGGTTGGTCTTTATTTGGCGTAATTTGGGGCCTTGCCTTGTTAGGGTTGATTTTTAAATTATTTGCGACGGGGAAATTCGAAATTATTTCCACCACGGCATATGTGTGCATGGGTTGGTTGGCCATTATCGCCATTAAGCCTTTATATGATGCATTGCCACTGGCTGGCTTTATTTGGTTGTTAGCGGGCGGAATTTCTTATACCTTAGGCGTGATTTTTTATGCTTGGGACCAGTTACGTTTTGGGCATGCTATATGGCACTTGTTTGTGCTTGGCGGCAGTATCTGTCATTTCTTTTTAATCTTATGGTATGTGGTGCCGGCATAAAATAGGCTTGGTTTTGATCGCAATACACGGCCTTTCCGCCGTGACTTACTCGCTGTAAAATTATTTTGTTATTTTGCAAAAGCCCTGCGGTGCAACGTCCAGCGCACTATTAAATTTACTCGACAAATTTTGAAAAGCGATTAATGCCGTTAGTTCGATAATCACCTTTTCATTGAAATGTTTTTTCAACTCTTCAAAGCAACTATCATCTACCTGCTGTTCGCTATAAGTCACTTTTTCAGCATAATCTAGGGCTGCCTTTTCAGCTGCAGAATATATATTTGAATCTCTCCAGCTTGATAATGCCTGCACTTTAAGCTCTGATTGGCTGCGTTTTATTAAGGTTGCGGAGTTTATATCCACACAAAATTCACACCAATTGATCTGTGAAATTCTAACCGTAATTAATGAGCGTAATATTGGCGACAACGGAGATTTTTTACTATCAAGCGCGCCATACAGGCTCGCTACCGTTAGAAATAGCTTTGGATTACTGGCCCAAACTAAGGCTGGATTTAACACCTGCCCATATTTTCGCTTTTGCCACCAAAAAAAAGGTTTCAAGTACCATTTAACATTATGCAGTTCAGGTATTTTAATGCGCATAGGTTTTCTCTTTCGATTATTTAGGGGGGAAGGTATTTATTTGCAAAAACGTATTAACAATCTAATGACTAAGAATATTACCACGTCACGTCCTCATTGCGAGGTGCATAGTGACGTGGTAATTTCAGGCTTAACTTAAGCCGCTTTTTCTAATAGGCTATTCAAGCGATGTACAAACCCAGCAGGATCTTGCAAATGCCCACCATCAGCTAACACAGCCTGATCCAATAACACATGACTCCATTCATTGAATTGCTCATCATCAGATTCTGTTTTGAGTTTTTCAATTAAGCTATGTTTAGGATTTAACTCTAAAATAGGCTTGCTTGGTGGCATGGCGTGACCAGCGGCTTGCATCATTTTTTGCATTTGCATGCCCATGTCGTTGTCGTCGGCAACCACGCAGCTGGGTGAGCTGGTTAGGCGGTCGGTTAAGCGAACTTCTTTAACGTCTTCGCCTAAGATTTCTTGCATCTGTTTTAACATGCTTTCAAATTCGGCATGTTGCTTTTCTTTGGCTTTGTCATCTTTTTTATCGTCTTTGTCATCTGACTTAACGTTATCTAAGTTTAAATCACCTTTTGCAACAGACTGTAATTGCTTGCCTTCAAATTCAGTTAAATGACTGCTTAACCATTCATCTACTGGATCGGTTAACAATAACACTTCAACATCTTTTGCAGCAAAAACTTCTAACTGCGGGCTATGCTTGGCGGTTAAATAAGACTCTGCGGTTACAAAGTAAATTTTCTCTTGGCCAGGCTGCATGCGTGCAATGTATTGATCAAGTGATACATTTTGTGTTTCGCTACCATTTTTAGTGGTTGCAAAGCGTAACAATTTAGCAATGCGGTCTTTGTTATCGGCATCTTCAATAGGGCCTTCTTTTAAGACTTTACCCAATTGATTCCAAAGCTCTTGATATTTTTCATCATCTTTAGCAATTTTTTCTAGCATACCCAACACACGTTTTACGCTGGCGGTTTTAATTTTGTCAACCAACACGCTGTGCTGCAAAATTTCACGAGAAACATTTAAAGGTAAATCTTTTGAATCAATCACCCCTTTAACGAAACGCATGTAACGTGGCATAAAGTTGTCAGCATCATCCATAATAAACACTTTTTGAATGTAAAGTTTTAAGCCGGTTTTTTGCTCAGGGTCAAACAAATCAAACGGAGCGCGACTTGGGATGTAAAGCAAAGAAGTATATTCTTGCTTACCTTCTACTTTATTGTGACTGTAGGCTGCAGGGTCGGTGTAATCGTGTGCAATGTATTTATAAAACTCGTTATATTCTTCTTTTTTGATTGAAGATTTAGCTAAGGTCCATAATGCCGTCGCTTTGTTTACGGGTTGAAATTCAAAGGTAGGTTTCTTAGCTTTTTTCTTTTCTTCCGCAGCAGGCTCTTCGCCTTCGGCCACTTCAGGTTCTGGCTCGACCACTTCTTGTTCCATTAAAACGGGCAAGTTAATATGATCACAATATTTGGTAATGATGTGACGTAAACGCGCGTCTTCTAAAAATTCTTTTTCATCTTTTTTCAAATGTAAAATGATGTCAGTACCGCGGTTAGCTTTTTCAATGGTTTCAACCTGGTAATCGCCTTCACCTTCAGATGTCCAGCAAACGCCTTCTGCTGCGCCTAATTCTGCGCTACGAGTGTGCACTTCAACTTTATCGGCAACGATAAATGAAGAGTAGAAACCCACACCAAATTGACCAATTAATTCGCTGTCTTTGGCTTGCTCACCGGTTAATGAGGCTAAAAATTCACTACTGCCTGATTTAGCAATGGTACCTAAGTTGTCAATGGCTTGGCCACGGCTCATGCCAATGCCATTATCGCTGATGGTTACGGTTTTGGCTTTTTTATCAAACGTAACTTTCACGGCTAATTCTGAGTCATCGCCATACAATTCAGGGCGCTCTACCGCAGCAAAACGTAGCTTATCAGCAGCATCGGCAGCATTTGAGACAAGCTCGCGAATAAAAATTTCTTTATTACTATATAAAGAGTTGATCATCAGTTGTAAAAGTTGTTTGACCTCGGTTTGAAAACCATGAGTTTCCTTATTGGCAGTTACAGTCATTTTGTACCTCGTTGTTATATTGGTTCATTAAAACATTACCTACGTAACCAATGCACGTAAGCTCTCTAAACTTGAGTACCTACTATATAGTGCTGTAAGAATAAATTTCAAGCATAGTATTTAAGGGAATTTTTCGGTAGAATAGCCAACATCAGGCCGACCTGGGATTGGCTTAAATTACATTAAATTCAACAGCTTAGCGAGAGGATGATTCATGAGCAAAGACTATACCACACTAAATGTCAGTCAAATTACCCCGGAAGACAGTATTGCCGAGTACGTATATTTGCCAAAAATTGTCCATATGGACGATTCTGCCGTTGATTGCATGCTAGATTTTCATAAACATCAGCCGTTAAGTTTTCCGTCTAATACCCCATTAATGGAAGCTAGACAAACCATGGAAAGCCAAGAGCAAAACGTGGTGTTAGTGCTGGATGAGAGTAAACACCTGGTTGGCGTTTTAAGCCTGGAACAAGCTTTGAGCCGGCGTGTGGTTAGCCTCATTGAAGGTGCGCGAGTAGAGCGCAAAGATGTGCTGTTAAAATCTGTCATGATGCCCTTAGCTGACGTGGTGGCTGTTGACATGGAACAACTTAAACACGCAAAAGTAGGCCACGTGGTTGCCACCTTACAAAGCATGCATGTTTACTATATTGTGGTTTACGAAGCACAACAAAATTCTAACAAAAAGGTCATACGCGGTATTTTTTCAACGTCTCTGCTTAATCGATATTTAGGGCAACGACGCATTACGGTGGACCCGGCGCAAACCTTCACCGTGGCCCAAATGCAAAGCAACCTTAATAAGTCTAGCTAATGCAGGTGTGTTTTAGCGAATCGAATACTGGGGCAATAGCCATTGAGCTAGTGGCTATTGCAAATTATGCCGCCTGGCTAAGCGAACAAACCACCTTACAACAAACGTATTTACAACAAATAGATTTTGCTGCCAGCACCGTGCAACACGCGCTCTTGTTTGATAAGCAACAACAATTATGCAAAGTGGTAGTAACGTATACATCAGAAGCGGCAAGCATTGATTATCTTTCTGCATTAGCGTTAAGATTACCTGAAGGCGTTTACGCGTTAACAAACCAAATGTTAGCCTCACAAGCTTATGTGGGCTGGGCCAAAGGCGCTTACCAATTTACTCGCTATAAAAGTGCAAAACGTGCACCGGCACAATTGTATTTACCGGCTGAGCTTAAGCACGTATTGGCACGCGTAAACGGTATTTATTTAACACGCGATTTAATTAACACGCCCGCCAATGATATGGGGCCAACGCAGTTATCTGCAGCGATGGAAAACCTAGCGGCCACACACAATGCCCAATTTTCAAAAATTGTCGACCAAGAATTATTAGCCCAAAATTTTCCCGCCATTTACACTGTCGGTAAAGCCAGTACCGATGCGCCACGCTTATTAGAATTAACCTGGGGCAATGAAAATTTACCTAGCGTAACTTTAGTGGGCAAAGGTGTTTGCTTTGACAGTGGCGGTTTAAATATTAAGCCCGATGCCGGTATGCGTAACATGAAAAAAGATATGGGCGGTGCTGCCAATGTGTTGGGCTTGGCTAGCCATATCATGCAAGAAAATTTACCGGTTTATTTACGCGTATTAGTTCCCGCGGTAGAAAATGCCATCGCCGGCAACGCGATGCGTCCGGGTGATATTATTACTATGCGCAACGGTAAAACGGTAGAAGTCGATAACACCGATGCAGAAGGGCGGTTGGTCTTGGCCGACACCCTAACTTACGCCACGGAAACCAAGCAACCTAATTTATTACTGAGTTTTGCCACCTTAACAGGCGCCGCACGTGTGGCAGTGGGTACCGAAATAGCGGCTTATTTTACAAACGATGACGCTTTGGTTGCCTCCTTTAATGCCGCTTCGGGCGAATCGGAAGATCCAATATGGCAGCAACCTTTATATAGGCCTTATGCACGCAGCTTAAAAACCGCACATGCCGATTTAAAAAGCTGTGGTTATGGCATGGGCGGCGCTATTACGGCGACGTTATTTCTTGAAGAATTTATTAGCGGCAAACCCAGCTGGATACATTTAGATATAATGGCTTGGAATGCCAACGTGCGCCCCGGCCACCCTGAAGGCGGTGAAGCCATGGGAACCGGTGCTGCATTTGAGCTAATCAAACAAATAATTGTGTCCTCATAGGGAATTGTGATGAACAATACTACCAACATGACTTCGCTTTATAAAGTAACGCTTGCCGTATACATTCTTCAGGCTTTGGCGCTGTTTACCGCTTTTCCGCTGCTTATTGCCGTCGTGATCAACTATGTCAAACTCGATAGCACACGCGGTACCTGGCTAGAATCACATTTCAAATGGCAGTTAGGCACATTTTGGTGGGGCTTATTATTTTATATAATTGGCGCCATTTTACATCTCATTTTAATTGGCTACATCATTTGTGGCCTTGTTTGGTTATGGCAAGTTTATCGAGTTGTAAGAGGTTTGTGGTTATTGAACCAGCATGCTCCTATGGGTGTTCAGCACGCCTCAGGTTAAATTCATTTTTTCCCCTCACCCAACAGTGCGGGGGATATTCAACAGTTTAAATTTAAGGAATAGATATGGTCGATGTAGTGATTAGTGGCACGGGGCTTTACCACCCAGAAGAGGTGATTTCTAATGAAGAACTAGTCAACAGCTTTAATGCTTATGTTACAAAATATAATCACCAGCATGCCGCGCAAATTGAAGCGGGCGAAATGGACGCATTGCGAGAATCTGCCGTAGATTTTATTGAAAAAGCCTCTGGCATAAAACAACGCTACGCCAGAAGCGTTGCGTCCTTGTTGGATCCTGATGTTATGTATCATCAAATCGAAGAACGTGATGATAGCGAATTATGTTTACAGGCAGAAGCGGGCTTAATCGCTGCAAAGCAAGCCTTGAAAAATGCAAACAAAAAACCGGAAGACATTGATGCCGTGATTGTTGCCTGCACACACAAACAACGTGATTACCCAGCCATTGCCATAGAAATTCAAAACGCTTTAGGCATTAAAGGCTATGCTTATGATATGGGCTGCGCTTGCTCCTCAGCAACCTTTGGCTTGCAAACCGCCGTGGATGCGGTAAAAGCGGGTTCTGCAAAAGCCGTACTAGTGATAACCCCAGAAATAGGCCTAACACAAATTAATTTTCGTGACAGAGATTCACATTTTATTTTTGGCGAAGCCAACACCGCGGTTGTGGTTGAGAGTGCCGCAACATGCCAAAGCGAGCACAGTTTTCGCGTGGTGAGCACAGAGCTGGTCACTAATTTTTCGAATAATATCCGTAATAATAGCGGCGCGTATATTCGCGCAACGCCCGATACGATGTTTGCTACTGACAAAGCGTTTTACCAACAAGGTCGCAAAGTGTTCAAAGAGGTTACCCCCATGGTGATTCAACTTATTACTGAATGGTTGGCCAAGCAAAATCTACAACCTGCTGACGTAGCACGGTATTGGTTACATCAAGCCAATAGCAACATGAACCGAATTATCACCGAAAAATTAATTGGCAAGGATTATAGCAACGAGCGCGCCCCAGTTATCTTGGATGAATTTGGCAATATTGGCGCTGCGGGTTCGGTGGTGTCTTTTCACCGCCATCATGATAATTTAAACGCGGGTGATTATGGGGTATTGTGCTCATTTGGCGCAGGATATTCGGTTGGCTGTTTGATTTTAGAAAAACGATAAGAGGCTCACAGCATGTTAGAAACCATAAAAGTTGACCGCAACGGCAACGTGACTATCATCACGCTATCTAGACCTGAAGCAATGAATTCGTTTAATGTGCAGATGGCCAAAGAATTACTACAAGCATTCTCAGACGCCGATAATAATAAAGCCGTTCGCGCAATTTTATTTCGTGGTGAAGGCCCTGCCTTTTGCGCCGGTGGTGACATTGGAATGTTTGCCCAAAACATTGATAACATGGCCAACATGGTGCCCGACACCATGGAAGTGCTCAACACACTTATTAGCACTATGCTAAATTGTCGAAAACCTATTTTGGCGCAAGCGCATGGCTCCGTTGCCGGTGTGGGAGTTAGCTTTATTTTGGCCTGCGATTTAGTGATTGCCAGTGAAAACACAAAATTCACCATGGCCTATGCCGGTATTGGCTTAAGCCCAGACGGTGGTGCATCGTATTTATTACCACGTGTCGTGGGTCAGCGCCGCGCAATGCAAATGTTTTTGCTTCCGGATATTTTTAGCGCCGAAGAAGCCTTGCAGATGGGGTTAATTAATTGGTGCGTCGCCGATGCAGATTTGGACAAAGCCACGAGCAAACTTATGCATAAGCTTTCAAATGGGCCCAACATAGCCTACAAACGGGTTAAAAAATTATTAAATCAAACCTGGGACAATCAAGTTGATGACCAACTGCAGGCAGAAATTCACGCCTTTACCGAATGCGCGATCAGTCAAGATTTCAAGCGCGGCGTAAGCGCGTTTTTGGCTAAGAAAAAGCCGGTGTTTGAAGGAAGCTAGTGGTACCAGGCTGCAAGTCTCTACTTCAATCGCTAGGCTAAACTGGCATCGCTGGCCAGACATTTTTTAAATCTTGCAGTGTTGCCGGTTGTGGTATTGGGCCAATGCTTAATTTTGAGGCAAATATTTGGCAGTTGGCAAACTTTAACTTTAATGTACCTGTAACGTTCTGAACCATATCTCCCATAGATATCCTCAACAGCAAAATCACTCAAGATTGCAACTTCAGCATCAGCTGGGATAGTGAGTAATAAACGTAGTTGAAGAATTAAAAACTTCCATCTTATTAATTTTGAACAACTGGAAATAACAATAATATTTTCAAATTTATAAAGGGGAGCCTCGATTTTTAAATCATCTAGCGGTTTCTGTTTATTAAATTCAAAGTAAAATGACAATATTTCGCGTAACGCGGGGGAATTTTTTTATTGATTCAATCAGCAATATTAATATTTCATTGATCAGCTTGCGAAATTTAGTAAGGTCTTCAGGCGATTTAATACTCTCTTATAGCGTGGCAAGCTCCTTAAAGCTGTCTTGCAACGTATTAAACTCACTGATTCTTTCAGCACATTCTGATATTTTAATCATTAAGGCTGTTGGAAAGGTATACACTGCCGTTTTAACTCTGGCCCCCATAATAAACGTACGGAAACGTTGGGTGTATTACCGCTCTTTGATACCTTGCAGGTATGTTTGCTATTTGTTGTTCAAGATCCTGACGTTCATAGCTAGACGTAAAAGACACTAACTCAACATAAAGTTGCTGAGTTAGCTGTGATTCCTCATTGGAGTGTAAACTTGGCATTATGTCAGGCCCCATTCACCGCTAAAGCGAATCCAGTCCCATTAACGAAGCATTCCCACCCGCTGCAGTAGTATCGGTTGAACAACAGCGTTCAACACACAGACGCGGTAAGTAATGTGGCCCACCGGCTTTTGGCCCTGTGCCTGATAACCCTTCACCACCAAAAGGTTGCGAGCCAACGATAGCCCCAACCGTGTTACGATTAACATATAAATTTCCCGCGCGAACATGCTTTTTAGCTAATGCCACAGTTTGTTCAATGCGGCTGTGCACGCCAAACGTTAAGCCATAGCCCGTGCTGTTAATGGAGTCCAACACAGCGGGTAAATTTTTGCCTTTAAAACGAATCACGTGTAAAACAGGACCGAAAACTTCTTCAGTGAGTAATGTGATGTCTTCAATTTCAATCAATGTTGGTAACACAAACGTGCCATCACTGGTTTGCACATTTGCTGGCACGGCATAGAAACCTTTCGCTTTGGGTTTTAAGGCTGCAATATGCTTTTGTAATTTTTGTTGTGCTTGGGCATCAATCACGGGGCCAATGTCGGTGCTGAGCAGCATAGGATCGCCAACGACCAAGTCTGCCATCGCACCTTTAAGCATAGTGATAACCTCATCGGCAATATCCTCTTGCAAGAATAACACGCGCAAGGCAGAGCAGCGTTGCCCGGCACTATCAAACGCAGATCGAACCACATCGCTAACAACTTGTTCATGCAATGCTGACGAATCTACTAGCATACAGTTCTGCCCACCGGTTTCGGCAATAAGCGGCGTAATGGGGCCAAGTTTATTAGCCAAAGCTAGGTTGATATGTCTAGCGGTTACGTTTGAGCCGGTAAAAATCACTCCATTTATATCAGGGTGTGAGACTAAGCTGTTCCCGACTATAGCGCCACTGCCTGGCAGCATTTGCACCACATTTTCTGGGAAGCCTGCTTCGTGTAATAGTTTAATAACTTTATAAGCGAGCAGGGTGGTTTGCTCTGCTGGCTTCGCTAGCACCACATTACCGGTGGCTAAGGCCGCACTGACTTCACCCAGCAATATTGCCACCGGAAAATTCCAGGGGGCAATACAGGCAATTATGCCACGTGGGTGCAGGCTTAATTGATTTTTTTCACCCGTCGGGCCTGGCAAGATAGTGGACTTGTGCATCAATTCACGCGCTTCTTGTGCGTAGTAACGGCAAAAATCAATGGCTTCGCGAATTTCAGCAATCGCATTGTTATAACTTTTACCCGCTTCTTGAATCGTTAATGCCATTAAGCTGGCCATATTGCTTTCTAGTAAGTCGGCCATTTTCTCTAATCGCGTGGCATTGTTTTCCACTGGCTCATGCTGCCATTGCTCAAAAGCCTGACGGGCATTGTTAATGGCCAGGTTGACCTGTTCTTCGGTGGCAGGTTGATAAGCACCAATAATCTGTTGCAAGTTTGCCGGGTTAAAGACTTTCACCGCTTCTGTTTGATATTGTGTGTGTTGAAAAATCAACGGGGTTGCTTGCACCGCTGGCAAAGCATACGAGCTAGCCAATTCCGTTTGTAAACGGTGTAGCTCATTGAGGTTGGCTAAATTTATTCCCAAGGCATTTTTGCGCTGCGAGCCAAAGAGGGCGCGTGGCAAAGGAATATGCGGATTGGGGGCGCCTTTATCTTCACTTGAGATGACAAAAGGATCTTTAATTAAACTATCAACAGGTTTGTTGACGTCAAGAATGTTATTAACAAACGAACTGTTGGCGCCATTTTCTAACAAGCGGCGTACCAGATAAGCTAACAAATATTCAAACGAACCAATCGGCGCATAAACCCTACAAGGTACATGCCAACGCGAATCTGCTAACACTTGCGCGTACAAGTCTTCACCCATGCCGTGTAGGCGTTGAAACTCATAGTCTTTATAATCGCCCGCAAGCGTTAATATGTAGGCTAGGCTATAAGCATTGTGAGTTGCAAATTGACAATAAAAAGCACTGCGCTGCTGTAACATATATTGCGCCAAAGCAAGATAAGACACATCGGTATGCATCTTACGGGTGTAAACTGGGTAATTGCTGTAACCATTTTCTTGGGCAAATTTTATTTCACTATCCCAATATGCACCTTTAACTAAGCGCACCATAAAGCGATGTCCACTGCGCGCGGCTAAATCTACCAACCACTGCAAAACGCGTGGAGCGCGCTTTTGATAAGCTTGCACTGCCAAGCCCAAGCCTTGCCACCCCACTAAGTCAGGTTCTAACGCTAGTTTTTCTAATAGGCCTAACGACAGCGTTAGGCGCGCCGCTTCTTCGGCATCGATGGTTAAACCAATATGGTATTGTTTGGCAGCTAGAGCCAGTTGCAATAAGCGTGGATATAAAATCTTACAAACATTTTCGTATTCGGCGACTTCATAACGTGAATATAGCGCCGATAATTTCACTGAAATTCCAGGGTTTCTTCGTGGGTCTTTGGTGCTCGCAGCTTTGCCTATCGCATCAATCGCGTTTAAATAAGCTTTATGATAACGCACGGCATCGGCTTCATTCATAGCCGCTTCACCTAACATATCGTAGGAGTGCACATAATCATTGTGTGGGGCTTTGGTGGCCAACTTGAGCGCACTTTTAATGCTAGTCTCCATCACAAATTGTTGGCCTAATATTTTCATGGCCTGTAAAATAACTTTACGAATCATGGGCGCGCTATTTTTTTGCAGTAAATTTTTTAAACTTTTTCCTAAACTCTGTTGTTTTTTTGCTGTAGGCGTTAATACCTTTCCCGTAAGCATCAAAGCCCAAGTGCTAGCATTAACAAATAATGATTTCGACTGCCCTAAATGCTGTTCCCAATTGGCGGAAGACAATTTGTCCGCAATAAATAAATCCATGGTTGCTTTATCGGGAATACGTAACAGCGCCTCAGCCAAGCACATGAGGGTAATGCCTTCTTCGCTAGATAAATCATACTGCGCTAAAAATGCATCAATACCACTGGTGTTTAAACGTTGTTCACGCACATGGCTTATGAGTTGTTTGGCCGTAGCCTTAACAGGAATTTTTTCAACGCTGCTAAGCGGAGCATTGGCGAGAAAGGGCGCCAAGGATTCTGGCTCTGTAATTTGATACATTTCGTCAATGCGTTTAAGGTCTTCACTTTCGTATAGCATATTATTATAGTTCCTACTGGATTGTCGTTTTACGGTAGAGAGATTTTAGCTAGCAAGCAGTTAAAAAGCAAACATTAAGATGCTTGAAAGCGCCTAAAATACACGAAAATAAGCCGTATAGGTGTGGAAAATATACTCAAATCTACAAAGGTCTTGACTCGGTCCGCGCACCGATATACCGTTACATCTGTTACGTTGAGATGACCTAAATGAACAAGACAGATTTGTCACAATTTGTAAAGCTGTGCGCTAGTGCTGGCAAAGAAAATTGCCTTGATGAATTGCTCCGTTTTTTCTTTACACTAGATGAGCAAGAGCAAATGAGCAAGCGAATCACCTTGGTGCAAGCCTTATTAACCGAGCAACAAAGTCAGCGCGAAATATCCAAAGATTTAGCCATCAGCATCTCAAAAATCACCCGTGGTTCAACCATGCTCAAGCAGGCGACGCCTGAAATGAAAAAATTCTTAACCGATAATTTGTTAGCCCACTAAAAAGCCTGATGTCATAACAAGCTATTCGCTGCTGTATCGCTAGACCAGAAAGATTATCACGTATCCCATTTAGAGAAGATCACACTGATTTGTAAGCCCGTTCCTACTCGCGGACTGTCGAGCTTAACATGACCATTATGTAAGCCCGCAATTTGCTGCACAATCGCCAGGCCTAAACCGCTACCTTGGGCTTTATTGCCTAGCACTCGGAAGAAACGCTCAAAGACGCGCGCGCGCAATTTAGGTGGAATGCCTGGGCCATTGTCAGTTACCTGTAGGGTAACCTGATCGTTATTTTCTAAAATCTCAATACTCACTTGGCCATCTTCAGGCGTGTAGCGGATAGCATTGTCAATAAGGTTACGCAATAAAATACCGATGGTAATACCATTGGCCAGCAAAGTGACATGTTCGTGGGTGCTATCGAGTGAGATTTCAATATTTTTTTCTAAAGCAATGGGGATTAAATCTGAAATAATATCGCGCGCAATAGCCACCACATCTACGTTGGTTTGATTATCTAACGGGGAGCCAGGCACCAAGCGACTTAAGGTTAACAATTGCTGCACAACATGCGTGCTCCGCTCCACACCGGTCATGACTTTATTGAGTGGTCTCGCCACGTCAGGGTCATGCGTAGCGCGCAAGGCCACTTGAGCATGAGTGCGCAGGGCGGCTAATGGGGTGCGCAATTCATGCGCGGCATCGCTGGCAAAACGCTGCTCTCGATCTAAAGTTTGTTTGAGGCGTAATAACAATTTATTGAGCTCATCAACCAGAGAAGCAATTTCTTCAGGCACCTGGTCTATATCAACCGGTTCCAAATAATTGGGAGCACGCGTTGCCAGCTCGTCGGCAACACGCTTTAAGCTGCTTAGGCCGTGCGCAAGCACCAGCCAGATAAGAATACCCAGAATAGGAAAGGTCAATAACATGATGTAAATATCATCTTTTGCCACAGATTGCTTTAACCAAGTTTGCAATGCATTACGCGCCCCAACGATAAAAGTCAGGCCTGTTTTTGCATCATAACTGGTGTAAACCCGCCAGGTTTTTTGATTGATAAAGGTGGTACTAAAGCCTTCTTGTCCACTGGATAAAGGTTCGTCGGGGGCGTCTCCTGATTGTAAAATCAAATGGCTACTTTTATCCCATATTTGGTATTGGAGCGGAAAATCTTGCAAGGTTGAGTTGCGAAAAGGGCGCCCATTAGGATTTTCGTCGAGAATTTTAGCTTCTTTGGTTAAAACTTGGTTGAGCTCAGATTGTACTTTTTCATAATCGTTGGAATTATGGCTTGCGGTAAGCAGCGCCCGAAAGACCAAGCTAGAATGCACTAATTCGCGATCCATTAATTGATCAACATCATTGCTGCCGAGATAATACACGCCAACAGCGGTAAGTACCACAATCAGTGCAACGCAAACTAATAGATTAATTAATAATAAACGACGGATGGAAGAGCGCATAAAATATTTGACCGTTAGTCTGTAATTATCTCATCTTCGCTAGCAAAATTTGTTGCTAACTCAGGTTCCGCGCTATGATCAATTATTTCATCGTCTTCATTTTTGAGCTTTTCAATCATATAGCCAACACCACGAATAGTGCGAATATATTTTTTAGGTAATTTCTTACGGATGTTATGAATATGTACTTCTAGCGTGTTGCTATCAATTTCGGCCCAACCATACAATGTTTGTAATAGCTGCTCGCGCGATACAACTTTGCCAACATTTTCAAGTAATTTTTCAAGTAAGGAAAATTCACGACGGGGCAGTGTCAGGGGCTCACCATCATAGCTAGCGAAATGCGAGGTGGGGTCTAAAACTAATTTACCATACTGCAATGTCGGGGAGCTGCTACCTGTTTTGCGGCGGTGTAAAGCGCGTACGCGGGCAGCCAGTTCATCTAAATCACATGGTTTTACCATATAATCATCGGCGCCCATGTCGAGGCCCTTAATCTTATCTTCAATACCTTCACGGGCAGTAAGAATAAGCACGGGTAATTCTTTACCTTTTTTGCGAATGCTTTCTAGCACTTCTAGGCCACAGCGTTTTGGCAAACCTAAGTCTAAAACCATGACATCAAAATTTTCGTAATCTAAAGCTTGCTCAGCGGACATGCCATCTTTCACCCAGTCGACGGTATAATTATGCTGTTGCAATCCAGTGGAAAGACCATCGCCTAATAATTCATCGTCTTCAACAAGTAAAATACGCATCGTGAGCTATCCTTAAATTAAGTGTTGTTTTTATTTTAAAAAAGTATTTTATCACATTTCTTTAACAAATTGAATGGTTTAAAATAATCTAATACGTCTGGATTTGTAATAAAACTGAGGTTATAGGGGTGTTCGCAAACAAAGTAATTCAATCCAAGCTTATTCGCTAAAGGCCTTACCTTCCCTGCAACTTTACCCATCAAAATCAATAAGATACCCTGGCTAGCTAAAGTTACATCCCCAAGAAGGCATTCAATAAAGGGCAGCCAATATCGACTTTCTTTGCTAACGCTCAAAGACTCACTCAACGCCAAGCTCGCGTTTAACAAGAGTACGCCTTCTGCCAGGGCGTTATTGAATAATTCCTTTATAGTTTGGGCATGCTCGGCTTTATCCACGTTACAAATAGCAGCTTGGCTAAGATCTGAGATGTTCAGATCACCACGCGCTAACAGTAGCATTTTGATAATATTGCGCAGTGAAGTCGCTTTATTCACGCGCTTGCTTAAACCCGAACTGGACCAAAGCTCGTTGACGTTAGCATCCCAAAAGGCAAAGCCATTAGCAGACGTTGCGCGCGGATAGGGTGACTCCCCAAACAAAATGTAACGCGTTTTGGCCAAAGGCAGCTTAAAGGCATTGAAGATAGCGTTTTGACCTGGCAACCAAGCTGGATTGCCCTGTAATTGCGCTAGATAATCAGGGTCCATAGCGGCCAAAGCTTTGCTTAACAGCGGTTGCCAGTCTGGAGCTGTCTGTGACAAATTAAACATCATGCGCTATTGTAAGTTATTTTTATCATCGAGACTATACCCCCCACCATCCAAGCTGCGATTTTCTATCTTCAATATTTTCACCAGGAGAAACAATTATTCACTCGCAATATCCAGATATTACTCTCAAAAAATGGTTTCTCCTGGCACAAATATTTTTGATATACCTCTCGCATCTTGTAAGGCGGCGGGTATAACTGTATTCTCTCGTCGCTTGAGGTTATACTCCGCCTTATGAACAAACAACTACTCAATACTCTTGTATGCCCACAATGCCAACAAAGCTTAGCCTCAGAAGGGCCGCAATTGCGCTGTGATGTCTGTCAACTTGCCTTTCCAATTGTTAATGATATTCCCGTATTATTAATCAATAAAGCCCTAAGCACTTCTAAGAGTGAAAGCTAATGTTTCACATTGTCATTCCTGCTCGCTATGAGTCCAGCCGTTTGCCGGGTAAACCATTATTAGATATTGGTGGCAAGCCTATGATTGCCCATGTATACCAACGTGCACTAGAAACCGGCGCCGAATCTGTTGTGGTTGCCACCGATGACACGCGCATTGCTGATGCCGTTCACGCAATCAACGGCAACGTATTACTCACCGCAGTGGAGCATGAGTCGGGCACGGAGCGCATTGCAGAAGTCATTGCACAAGGCAGTTATGCTGATGACGATATTATTATTAATTTGCAAGGTGATGAACCGTTTGTGCCGGTTGAGCTGTTACAGCAAACCGCAGCGGCCTTAAATGCCCACCCAAGTGCGAGTATGGCCTCGTTATTTATTCCATTATCTGAGCCAGAAGAAGTGTTCAACCCCAATATTGTAAAAGTTGTGTTAGATAAAGATAATTTCGCGATGTATTTTAGCCGCGCGCCCATTCCTTGGCTCCGCAATGAATTCGCCACATTGCCAAGCACCGAATTTGATGCCGCACAATTCTATCGTCATGTGGGCATTTATGGTTACCGGGCAAGCTTTGTGACTGAATATGTGCAATTACCTGTTTCGCCGCTTGAAAAGCTAGAATCGCTAGAGCAGCTTCGAGTGTTGTTTAATGGTTACAAAATCATCATGGCGCAAGCTTCAGCATTGCCAGGACAAGAAGTGAACACAGCAGAAGACCTGCTGCAAGCTCGTGAAATTTATGGATTTGAAGGGTTGGTTTAAATCTCTCTTCATCGAAGAGAGATTTATTACCTTTAGCGTTGCTTAGCTTTGGTCGTCGCTAGTATTATTACTGGGAGCAGCTGGCGCCGGCGCAGCAGAATTACCGGCTGATTCATTACGGTTACCATCTACGGATTGCTGACGTTGACTGTCATTGCTAGAAGAGCGACCCGCACCATTTCCAGAATGACTATTACGACGGTTGTAACCGCCAGAATTACGCCGATTGTTATTTGCCCCCGAACTACGTTGATTGTTATTACCCCCCGTGTTTCGCTGGCTACTTGTAGCCTCTGAACTACGTTGCTCGGTACTAGAATCTACACTGCTTTGGCTGTTGCTAGAATCTGCGTTACGTGGGGTGTTGCTAGAGTCTGCGTTACGTGAGGTGTTGCTAGAATCCGCGTTACGTGGGGTATTACTAGAATCCGCGTTACGTGGGGTGTTGCTAGAATCCGCGTTACGCTGATTGTTGCGCGCCCCGGCATTGCGCTGATTGTTGTTAGTCCTTTCCGTGCTGCCTGGGTTGCTTTCACCGGCATCACTGCGTGGGGCGTTAGTATTATTGTTGCGGTTTTGACCACCACGACGATTTTGTGGACGACGATTACGGTTGCTGTTGTTGTTGCTGTTAGTACGACTTTGAGGATTGCGCTGTCCACGTGGACGTTGGCCTCGGCCACCACGTTGATTTTGGTTGCTGCTCTCTTCACTGCCAAACAAACGGGCAAACAAACGCTTCCAAAAACCCATTTGAGGTTTTCTATTACGATTATTACGGTTATTGTTTTTTGCTGGCACAGGCGCTTTTGTATCCGGCACCACATGCTTAACAGCAGGAATTTCTACCTTAAGATCTTCTGGCAAAGCTTCTTCTTTAATTTCCGTTTCATATTCATATGAAATTTCATAGCTCAAACGCTCTTTTTGACGTTCAGTTAAATTAGCTTCACGGACTCGATTAATCGCATAGTGCGGCGTTTCCATTTCAGCATTAGGTAAAATAATAATCATACATTCATAGCGCTTTTCTAGCTCTAATATTTGATTACGTTTTTCATTCAACAAGTATGTAGCCACGCCCACCGGTACATGGGCTTGGATTTGGCTCTGACGCTCTTTCATGCATTCTTCTTCAACTAAGCGTAAAATCGCTAGTGATAATGAAGAAACATTACGAATGGTGCCTTGTCCAGTACAACGTGGGCAAACAATTTGATTAGCTTCACGCAACGAGGCGCGTAAACGCTGGCGTGACATTTCTAACAAACCAAAACGAGAGATGCGACCCAACTGAATACGGGCGCGATCATTTTGCACAGCGATACGCAAACGATTTTCAACATCGCGTTGATTTGAGTTTGACATCATGTCAATGAAATCAATCACCACCAAGCCACCTAAATCACGCATACGTAATTGGCGAGCAATTTCATCAGCGGCTTCTAAGTTAGTGTGTACGGCGGTGGATTCAATATCCTCACCTTTGGTTGCACGAGCAGAGTTAATATCAATAGCGACCAAGGCTTCATTAATATCAAACACTAATGAGCCGCCAGAAGGTAGCGTTACTTCGCGCTTAAACGCAGATTCAATTTGTTTTTGAATTTGGTAACGGCTAAACAAAGGTGCGGTGTCATTATAAGGCTTAACTTTGTCTGCAAAATCAGGGCGAACTTTTTCAATAAAGCTTCTCGTTTTTTCAAACACTTCCGCGTTATCCACAACAATCTCACCAATGTCGGCACGTAAATAATCACGAACCACACGGCCAATAATATCGCTTTCTTGGTAAATCAAGAATGGGGCAGGGCGATCGGCATACGCCGCGTTGATAGCACTCCACTGTTTAACCAGCACGTCTAAATCCCATTGTAATTCTTCAACACCACGACCAACGCCAGCAGTACGAACAATTACGCCCATGCCGTCTGGCATTTCGAGTTGATTCATCACTTCGCGCAATTCGTCTCGATCTTGACCTTCAACGCGGCGAGAAATCCCGCCTGCTTCTGGGCTGTTTGGCATAAGCACCAAATAACAACCCGCCAAGCTAATTTGATTGGTAATAGCAGCGCCTTTATTACCGCGCTCTTCTTTTTCAATTTGAATTATAATTTCTTGACCAGGCTTCACCGCTTCTCTAATACTCACCTCACCGTCACCAGGCTTAGTGGTGGTGGCAATATCTTTAAGTGGTAAAAAACCATGACGCTCTGAGCCATAATCAACAAACGCAGCGCCTAAGCTAGGCTCCACACGTGAGACGCGGCCTTTATAGATATTTGCTTTCTTTTGTTGCGAGGCTTCGCTTTCGATAAATAAGTTGAAGAGGTGTTGGCCGTCAACAAGCGCAACCCGCAATTCTTCGTCTTGGGTGGCATTGATTAACATTCTTTTCATTGTGAATAACCTTAATTTAAGGCTCACAGCACAATGCATAGGCTGAGCAAAGCACGCCACACCTTATTTTAAGGCGCAGCGTCAATATGAAGTGTAAATCTCTATCGCTATTTGATTAACAAATTCGTTTTAGATGAGTGTAACTCACCCTAGCAAAAAGCATATTTACTGGCTCAACTCCGATTGCATGTATGGGAGCACAGTTTTTAAAAAACTGTCGAGGAGCATAGCTCTACTCAGACAGTGTCGCATATATATCGTAAGAAAGTTGGTTAATTAATGTAGAAAAACAAACTTACGACCGCCTGACTATAGCAATTATAAAGGCATATAGCAACGCTACCAGGCGTTGCTGCCGCCAATTATCGTTAAATCTTACTCAATGCTTATAATTTGTACCCTTAATAGCACTTTATGTTAACATCCGGCCCATGGCAGAATTCAACAAAGTACAACAGGTTCAAATAGACGACGATCGTGCCGGGCAGCGCATCGATAACTTTATAATGCGCGTTGCTAAAGGCGTGCCGAAAAGCCGAGTTTACAAGGCTATCCGTAAAGGTGAGGTACGGGTTAATAAAAAACGCGTTAAGCCTGAGTATAAATTACAGGCCGATGACACCGTGCGCGTGCCACCGTTTGTAACCAAAGATAGTCCTGAATCATTCCCGGTGAGCGAGCAACTAGCCGATAGAATGCATCGCAATATTTTGTTTGAAGACGAAAACATCTTGGTCATTAATAAGCCTTCTGGTCTCGCCGTACATGGCGGCACTAACACGCAAAATAGTGTCATTGATATTTTGCGTCAAATTTTTCCGGCCGGCAAGAATCTTGAGCTGGCACATCGCCTTGATAAATATACCTCAGGTTGTTTACTGCTGGTTAAAAATCAAAAATCCCTGCGTCAAATGCAGCAGCAGTGGAAGGGCGACACAGTTGAAAAACGCTATCTTTGCTTGGTTGAAGGGCGCTGGCTAGAAAAACACAAGCACGTGCATGCGCGACTTTGCAAAAACATTTTGCAATCAGGCGAACGCATGGTTATGGTAGATGAAGCGGGTAAAGAATCCCACACTGAATTTAAATGTCAAACTCAATTTGACAACGTGGCCCTGTTGCAAGTTTTTTTGCATACCGGCCGTACACATCAAATTCGCGTACACTTAAAACATATTGGTAAGCCCATTGCTGGTGACACTAAATACGGTGACCGTGAATTTAATAGTAAAATGCAAGAAAAAGGCTTAAGGCGCATGTTTTTACATGCCGAACAGCTTAAATTTTATTTGCCTAACACAACAAAACCGATTACAGTTACGGCCCCAATAGATGATGATTTACGAATATGTCTGAAAAATCTAGTACAACAAACCTAATTATTTTTGATTGGGAGGGTACTTTAGGCGATTGCAATGCCTTATTACCCGGCATTAGAGAAACCTTGCACACCCTACAAACTCAAGGCTATGAATTAGCCATTGCCACCAGCATGGGTAAGGCTGGGCTAGAAGATTATTTAACCTCAGAAAATATCGCCTCGTTTTTTAGCTGCTGCCAAACCAGTGATATGGGGTACTCTAAGCCCGATCCTAAGATGCTACAAGAAATTCTTGACCAAACCGGCCGCGAAACTTCAGAAACGATTATGGTTGGTGACTGCCTTTATGACATGGTAATGGCCACTGATGCCAACATTCAAGGCATTGGCGTGTTAACCGGCATGGATAATGCCGAATCATTACAATACAAGATGCCACACGTGGTGATTTTAGAATCCGTTGCTGAACTCCCTGCATTTTTAAGCCCAACTCAAACTGTGCTACCCACCGCCCAAAATGTCCATTAAAGATATTGACACCCCCTGTATTGGCATTTGCTCAACGATATATGGCGATAACATATGCCGTGGCTGCAAACGCACGTATCGCGAGGTCATTGATTGGAATACGCTTGATAGCACACAAAAGCAAAGCATCTATCAACGCTTAGAAGCAAGCATCGTACAATGCTGTCAAGATAAGCTCAGCATTATTGACCCAAGCTTATTGCTTCAACAATTAAACAAATTCTCATTACGCCATAATCAAAACCACAACCCCTTATGCTGGGCTTTTATTTTGCTGCGTGAAGGCCACGATAAAATTCAAGATTTAACCCAATATGGCTTTATTGTGCAAACGGGCTTTGCCGAGATGCCACTAAGCGAATTATATAGATTAATTGATGGAGAAATCCTCGCGCATGAAACCGAGCTCGATTCAAACTTAATATCAATTAAAACAATGAGTTAGATGGCACCCACTCATTTTCACGCCGTTTTTCTCAAAAATCACCAACACCCCTAAGATTATTTGCTTGTTAGATTTGACATAATTCGCTCAACTGGTAACATGCGCGCCTTATGGCAGAACAACAATTAGCAAAAAAAATCAATGTGTTACGCAGCGCCGAGCAAGGGCTCTCGCTCAGTGGTGCTTTTAATATCAGTGATTTTCCGAGGCTGGTTTCCACGCTAACCGATAGTAGCGGGGAAATTCATGTTGATTTACAATTCGGCATTGACGAAGAAGGCTTACGTTATATCAAAGGTCCAATAAAGACCGAGGTGGAGCAAACTTGCCAACGTTGTATGCAGCCTGTAAAATTAGCCATCGAGGCTGAGCTGTGTGTTAGCCCCGTATTAAGCGATGCCCAGGCGAGCTCTATACCCAGCCATTATGAGCCGGTAATTGTTGAGCGAGAAGGGCAAGAATTATTACCGATAATTGAAGACGAATTAATTTTGCAATTGCCAATGATTGCCTTACATGACAACGAAACTTGCCGTGTAAAGCCCATTGAGGAATCGCAAACAACAACAGACAGTGTCAACAATGCATTTCGCGAGAAATTGTCGACACTGAAATAGTAACCGAAAGGTAGGAGATAAAAATGGCCGTACAAAAAAGCAAAGTATCGCGCGCGAGACGTGGTTCACGTCGTAGTCACGATTCACTAACTGCTGCAACAGTTTCAACGGATTCAACAACCGGTGAACGTCATCATCGTCATTGCATGACTGAAGATGGTTTTTACCGTGGTCGTAAAATCATTGACGTAAAGAAAAAAACGGATGATGACGAATAAGCACCTTTAGGCTTATTTAAAATTATGGCGACTTGCAAGCTTGCCATCGATGCAATGAGTGGAGATCATGGTTTAAATACCACGATCCCTGCCGTTGCGTCTGCGTTATTGAACGACAAAGACCTACACATCACTATTGTAGGGCAACAGAGCGTTATTGAAAGCTATTTACAGCAACACAATATTACCCTGCCTGACAATCACACCTTTCATAACTGCACCGAAATAGTGCAGATGGATGATGCCCCCGCTCAAGCATTACGTAATAAAAAAGATTCGTCTTTGCGTGTGTCGCTAAACTTATTAAAAGATAAGCAAGTAGATGCCGTTGTCAGTGCTGGCAACACAGGCGCCTTAATGGCAACAGCGCGCTACGTGTTAAAAATGCTGCCTGGCATTCAACGTCCCGCTATTATTGCCGCTTTTCCCAGCATCACCGGTCGCGTTACCCACATGCTAGATTTAGGCGCCAATGTAGACTGTAGTGCTGAGCAATTATTGCAATTTGCACTGATGGGCTCGGTGTATTGCAAAAGCATCACCGGCGTACGCTCCCCCACAACCTGCTTATTAAATATTGGCTCAGAAGAGATTAAAGGTTGCGCCGAAGTTAAACTGGCTTCTGAATTAATCAAACAACAAAAAAACATCAACTACCAAGGCTACATTGAAGCCGACAGCCTGTTTCAAGGCGAAGTCGATGTCGTGGTTTGCGATGGTTTTGTTGGCAACTCTGTTTTAAAAACAGCAGAAGGCACCATCAAAATGTTGTTTCATTTATTGCGTAGCGAATTCAATGAACACCTCACCAACAAAATGCGTGGCTTACTAGCCAAGCCAGTGCTAAAAAATGTATACCAATATATTTCACCCGAAGTCTACAATGGTTCACCCTTATTAGGCTTACAAGCTAACGTTATTAAAAGTCATGGCGGCACGAGCAGCAAAGGCTTTTTTCATGCTATCGAAAAAGCCCAACTCATTGTTGAGCAGCAACTCGCGCAAAAAATTTCGCTTGGACTAAAGGCATTGCAAGTACAACCAGAGGCATAATATGTTTGCAAAAATAGCCGGCACCGGTAGCTACCTCCCAGAAAAAATATTAACAAACCAAGATTTAGAATCAATCGTCGACACCACCGATGAATGGATCACCACACGCACGGGCATCAAACAACGCCACATTGCTGCAGAAAATGAAACCGCGGCCGACATGGGCGCACAAGCAGCGCAACAAGCCTTATCTGCGGCCAATCTTTTGGCCACACAGATTGAATTAATTATCGTTGCCACTGCCACACCTGATAGAATTTTTCCCAGCACAGCCTGTTTAATTCAAGCGAAGTTAGGCTGCAAAGATGCGGCAGCATTTGATCTTAGCGCCGCGTGTTCGGGCTTCGTGTATTTGCTCAGCGTGGCAGATCAATATATTAAAAGCGGCAAGTATAAAAACATCTTAATTATTGGTACTGAAACGTATTCTAAAATAGTCGACTGGAATGATAGAAACACCTGTGTGTTATTTGGCGACGGAGCGGGTGCGGTAGTCTTATCCGCAGCAGATGAGCCAGGCATCATTGATACGCATATCACCGCCATGGGCGAACAAGCCGATATATTATATCTCCCTAATGCAGGCTTAGATATTGATCCGGCGCCACAAAAACTTTGCATGCAAGGTAAAGAAGTTTTTAAATTAGCGGTAAACAACTTTACAAACTTAGTGTTACAAACTTTAGAAAAACATCAACTCTGCGCCGATGACTTAGCATGGCTAGTGCCACACCAAGCTAATATTCGTATTATTGAAAGCCTTGCCAAGCGCTTACCAATGCCAATGGAAAAAGTCTTGGTAACCTTACATGAGCAAGGCAACACATCAGCAGCCTCCATACCCTTGGCACTTGATAACGCAGTGCGCAGCGGCAAAATAGTGCGCGGCGATCTCTTATTGTTGGCGGCATTTGGTGGCGGCATTACCTGGGGTTCTGCCCTTATAACTTATTAGGAGCATGAGCATGCAAAATTTAGCCGTCGTATTCCCAGGCCAGGGCTCACAACAAATAGGAATGCTGGCCGAGTTGGCAAACAAATTTCCACAAATTGAAAATACCTTTGCCATCGCTAGTGAAGTACTAGGCTACGATCTTTGGCAAGTTTGCCAACAAGGCCCCGCAGAAAAATTAAACCAAACACAATGCACCCAACCCGCCTTATTAACCGCCGGCTATGCCGTGTGGCAAGTCTGGTGCGAAACACAAGCTGAACGTCCAAAAATGTTAGCTGGGCACAGCCTGGGGGAATATACGGCCTTAGTTTGCGCACAAGCCTTAGACTTTACCACTGCCGTGAAATTAGTCGCGCAGCGTGGAGAATTCATGCAGCAGGCAGTGTCACCCGGAGTGGGTAGCATGGCTGCGATTATTGGTTTGGATCCCGCGCAAGTTGAAACTATATGCGCACAAGCCGCACAAACAGAATGCGTTTGTGCCGCAAATTATAACTCTATTGGCCAAATCGTTATTGCCGGCGACACGGCTGCTGTGGAACGTGCAAGCGAATTAGCCAAAGCCCAAGGCGCACGTAAAGTGGTAACTCTAGCGGTAAGCGTCCCTTCACATTGCGCGCTGATGCAACCCGCCGCAGAGAAATTAGCCGACACATTAAACAGCATCACTTTTAATAACCCCAAAACACCGGTCATTAATAACGTCAACGCAAGCCCGTGCGCAGATCCAGAACAAATCAAACAACATCTTATTGCCCAGCTTAGTGCCCCCGTGCGCTGGGTAGAAACCATCCAATACATGGCAGCAGCAGGCATAACGCAAATTGATGAATGCGGCCCAGGAAAAATCTTAAGTGGTCTCAATAGGCGCATTGATAAAACCTTAACCTACCAACAAACTGCAGCCAAATTGTTAGCCTAACAGGAGAAATTTATGACGGATAAAAAAATTGCTTTAATTACCGGTGCAAGTCGTGGCATAGGCCAAGCGTGTTTACTCCAATTAGCAGAGCAGGGCTGTTATGTTATTGGCACCGCCACCACTGAAAAGGGCGCACAAACCATTACCCAATTACTCGCGGGCATGGGTTTGAGTGGCGAAGGAAAAGTTTTAAATCTATCCCTAAAAGACAGCATTCAAGCTTTGCATGATGAATTAAAAGCAAGCTCACAGTTACCACAAATTATGGTTAATAATGCAGGAATCACTCGCGACAATCTATTGCTGCGGATGAGCGATGAGCAATGGCACGAAGTTGTGAACACCAATCTTACCGGCGTTTTTCACATGTGCAAAATATTTAGCAAGCCCATGTTAAAGCAACGCTGGGGACGCATAATTAATATTAGCTCCGTCAGTGCGCTAATGGGTAACCCAGGGCAATGCAACTATGCCGCTGCAAAAGCAGGCGTTATTGGCTTTAGTAAATCTTTGGCAGCAGAAATTGCGATGCGCAATATCACCGTGAATGTGGTCGCCCCCGGATTTATCAACACCGACATGACACAAGACTTACCGGCAGAACAACGTGAAGCAATTTGCAAAAATATCCCAATGGGGCGCATGGGTAAGCCAGAAGAAATTGCTAGCGTGGTCGCGATGCTCGCCAGCGATGGCGCATCATATATTACCGGTGAAACCATACAAGTTAGTGGCGGTTTACTTTAAGTCTTTTAATGTCAATTTATTGAGCAAAACAAGACGAATTAACTTGCAAGTTGTGGTGGTTGTACTACACTTCTTGCTAAATCAAAATCTACGAGGAAAAATAATGAGTAAAGAAGATATCCAGGCTAAAATTAACGCTATTATTGTTGAACAATTAGGTGTTGAAGATCCTGCTAAAATTGTTCCTGAAGCATCAATCATTGATGACTTAGGCGCCGACTCATTAGACACTGTAGAGCTCATCATGGCTATTGAAGAAGAGCTTGGTATGGATATTCCAGACGATGCCGCCACTAAATTAACAACAGTAGGCGAAGTTTACGCCTTTGTTGAAGAAAACCTTCCTAAAGCTGATTAAGCATACCTATCAACTAACTTGAGAGCGATTCATGACGAAGCGTCGTGTTGTGATTACCGGCCTAGGGATGATTACCCCCCTAGGCTTAAATGTTACGCAAACTTGGGCAAATATTCTAGCCGGTAAAAGCGGAGTTGAATTAGTACAACAATTCAATACCGATGATATGACCGTCAAAATCGCTGCCAGCGTAAAAGACTTTGATCCCACACAATACCTTCCCCGCAAAGACGTCAAAAAAATTGATCGGTTCATTCAATACGGCCACGCTGCCAGCTTAGAAGCCGTAGCACATTCAGGCCTAGACTTAGAAAAAATTGACTTAACCCGTGCTGGCGTTGCCATAGGCAGTGGCATTGGCGGCTTAGGTCTTATTGAACGTAACACGCAAACCATGCTAGAACGTGGTCCTCGCAAAATTTCCCCATTTTTAATCCCCGGCTCAATTATCAACATGGCCTCCGGCTATCCATCGATTCACTTTGGCTTTCAAGGCCCAAATTTTTCGATAGTAACCGCTTGCACAAGTGCTGCACACAGTATCGGTTATGCTGCACGCACCATCGCGTATGATGATGCTGATATTATGCTAGCCGGTGGCACAGAAGACGCCACTTGTCGCGTAGGGCTAGGTGGCTTTGCCGCGCTAAGAGCCTTATCCACACGTAACGATGACCCCACACAAGCCAGCCGCCCATGGGACAAAGACCGCGATGGTTTTGTGCTAGGTGATGGCGCCGGTATGCTTGTGCTAGAAGAATACGAACATGCCAAAGCGCGTGGTGCTACGATTTATGCTGAATTAACAGGTTTTGGCTTAGGCGCAGATGCACAGCACATGACTATGAACGACCAAACTGGTCAAGCCCCAAGTCGTTGTATCAACAACGCCCTAAAAGATGCTGCACTTAACCCAGAACAAATTGATTACATCAATGCCCATGCCACCTCAACCCCGGTTGGCGATCCGGCTGAAGTTAAAGCCATCAAACTAAGCTTTGGTGACCACGCCTATAAAATACCGGTCAGCTCAACCAAATCCATGACAGGTCATTTGCTAGGTGCCGCTGGCGCGATTGAAGCCATTTTTAGTATCTTGGCATTACAAGATCAAGTGGTACCACCCACCATCAATCTGCATGAAACTAGTGAAGGTTGTGATTTAGATTTTGTTCCCTTAGAGGCCCGCGATGCTAAATTAACCCACGTACTCTCAAATTCATTTGGTTTTGGTGGCGCAAACGGCACATTAATTTTTAGCAAATGCTAAGCCGCAAGCTTTACCTACTCGGCAGCTTTATATTGATACTTGCCGTGGCAAGCCTTGTTTACCTCGCCCATTTTGCCTATCAACCCCGCGTATTTAGCCCTGAGCAAATAACTTATGTGCTATCACCCGGCGCTACAACACATCACATAGCGGATGATCTACACGCCCAAGGCCTTATCCAAAAACCTCTATTATTTAGATTGCTGGTCCGTACAGAAGGCCAGGGCAAACATTTGCAAAGCGGCGAATATCATTTCACCTCTGGCAACACAGTGCAGAGCTTTATTAATAAATTAGTGCGCGGCGACGTGGTGCGCTACGAAATAACCTTGGTTGACGGCTGGACATTTAAACAAGCCTTTCAAGTTATAGAAAACAATCCTTACCTAGAGCACCAACTCAAAGGCTTAACACCAGCAGAAGTGGCCCAACAATTAAACTTAAAACACGCGAACCCAGAGGGCTTGTTTTTACCCGAAACCTACCAATTTCGACGCCCCAATACAGATGTTGAAATTTTACAGCGTGCCCATCAAGCTCTCTTAACCGTGTTAAATCAAGCGTGGAGCAGCCGCAGCAGCGGAGATATTTACCCCACACCTTATAAAGCCTTAATCGCCGCCTCATTAATACAAAGAGAAAGTGCAAATGACGCCGAACGGCCAGAAATTTCTGGCGTAATCTACCGACGCCTACAAAAGCGCATGCGCTTACAAATCGACCCAACCGTCATTTACGCCTTAGGTGATAAATATCGCGGAAAATTGCATCGCAAAGACATGCGCATCAACAGTCCCTACAACACCTATCGTCACCATGGCTTACCACCAACACCGATTGCCTTGCCGGGCAAAAATGCCATTATAGCCGCCACCCATCCCGCTATGGGCGATGCGCTCTATTTTGTCGCTATGGGTGATGGGCGACATTATTTCTCGGCTAATTTGCAGCAACACGACAAAGCCATCAAGAAATACTTACTACAAAAATCAAACTCTGCTCCAGACAGCTCTTTATAGAGTTAAGGCATGATGTTACAATACGCGCTGAAATTTAAAGGAACATCATGAGCGAGAATAAATATCCAGGAATCTTTGTCACCTTAGAAGGCATTGAAGGCGTCGGCAAAACCACTTCTATGCGGTTTCTCGCCGAATATTTACACCAACACGACGTTCCTGTGCTCATTACTCGCGAGCCTGGCGGCACGCCATTGGCCGATGATATACGCCATTTTTTATTAAACGAACATGATGAAGAGGTACAGCCAGAAACCGAACTACTTCTTAT
The DNA here is from genome assembly GCA_034112285.1 of Gammaproteobacteria bacterium. Lineage (GTDB taxonomy): Bacteria > Pseudomonadota > Gammaproteobacteria > JABDGN01 > JABDGN01 > JAWUVP01. Next base: position 984 of record JAWUVP010000008.1, on the reverse strand, counting down.
GTTTGCCGCCCGTGCGCAACATATTGCAAAAGTGATACGCCCAGCCCTTCAAGCAGGAAAATTAGTCATTTGCGACCGCTTCACCGATACCAGCTATGCTTATCAAGGAGCAGGGCGTGGCATTGAAAAATCAAAAATCAAAGCGTTAGAAGATGTGGTTCAAGATGGCTTAAAACCCGATTTAACCATTCTATTAGATGCTCCCATCGAAGTCGGCCTTAGCCGTATTCAAAAACGAGAAAAAACGGATCGCTTTGAGTCTGAAACAAAAAATTTCTTTGTGAAATGTCGCCAAGGCTATTTAGAGTTAGCGGCTGCCGAACCAGAGCGTTTTGTTACGGTCAATGCTGATCAATCTTTAGAAAGTTTGCAAAAAGAGTTGGTGGGTATTTTAGCCTCAGCGATTAAGCAAGTTGCTTAACTAAGCTTCTGCTGACCACCCGTATCGTCATTGCGAGGAGCGTAGCGACGTGGCAATCTCATTAATTACACTGTAGTCTAGGAGATTGACCTGTGCCCTCGGGTGCACGTCGTTACGCTCAGCTCGCAACGACGTATTATTTTTCAATAGCGCGTACGCCCTAGCTCAGTCGCAGGCATGCTGCCTTCTTCTGTTTATTTTTAATTACTCGCAGGCTCAGCAGCTGGTGTGCTGGCTACTTCTGTTTTTTGCTTTTTAAGCGCGGCTTTACTAAGCGTCTCATCTTTACGTTTCTTACTACCAGATTTACGTAAAATAATGCGACCTTTACCTAAGTCGTAAGGAGACATTTCCACTTCAACTTCATCACCGGTGGTCAAACGAATATAGTTCTTACGCATTTTGCCAGAGATAACGGCCTTGATAACATGCTCATTTTCTAATTTCACACGAAAGTTTGCATTACGCAATGTTTCAATAATAACGCCATCAAGTTTAAATGCTTCTTCTTTTGCCATGGGCTAAGTGTCTCTAAGTGGTTGTTCAATCGCGCATAATGCCTG
>JAWUVP010000007.1:0-9407 GCA_034112285.1 Gammaproteobacteria bacterium | reverse complement strand
TGCTTACAATCTATTACCAATGCAGCGGCTATTGACCGTTTATTTACATTTTACCAGCCACAAGTTGTGTTTCATGCTGCGGCTTACAAGCATGTGCCGTTACTTGAGCATCAAGCTTTGGTGGCCGTTAATAATAATATTATGGGCACTAAAACCATGGCGGAAGCTGCCGCCAAACACAATGTCGAAAAATTTGTTTTAGTCTCAACCGATAAAGCGGTGAACCCTACAAATATTATGGGTACTAGTAAGCGTATTGCGGAAATTTTTTGTCAAAACCTTAACGAGCACAGTAGCACTGAATTTATTACGGTGCGCTTTGGTAATGTTCTAGGATCGGCTGGTAGTGTTGTGCCGCTGTTTCAAAAGCAACTTGCTGCGGGTGGGCCATTAACGGTTACGCATCCAGACATTACACGCTTTTTTATGACCATTCCTGAAGCTTGTCAATTAATTTTGCAAGCCTCACAGCTTGGGCAGGGGGGGGAAGTTTTTGTTTTGGACATGGGTGAACCCATCAAAATTACTTATCTTGCAGAACAAGTCATTAAGCTCTCCGGTAAAAAATTGGGTGAAGATATCGAAATTGAATTTACTGGGTTGCGTCCCGGTGAAAAGCTTTATGAAGAATTGTTTCACGAATCTGAAACTTTGCAAAAAACCAATAATCAAAAAATATTTCAAGCCGAAGCTCGTCAAGTGGACTGGGATTGCTTGCAAACTACTCTAAAAGAGCTAGGGCAGCATTATCAAGCTGGTGACGTGCATCAAGCGATAGTGCTGATTAAAAAATTGGTTCCGGAGAGTCATTTGCAGCTGGGTGAGCTATAATTACAGACCTCGTTAACATTACCCAACTCAATTTAGTCGGCAGCGGCGACCGCGGTAGCACTTGGGATTTCAACATTCGCCCAAGCGAAGATTTCGTGCTAATTCAACGCAGCGCGGGCAGCAAGAGTGGTAACACTTATCATGAAGGTGTGAGTCCATTAGTGAACCCTAAAATATTTATCTTGCTTCAAGGCGAGGTGGAATTTTCTTGGCGGCACATTGAAGCTGCTGAATACGAAATGGCTAAAGTGAGCGCACCGGCTAAAATTGTTATTCAACCGCTTGTTACCCACGCCATGCAGGCTGTGACGGACATTCTAGTCTTAGAATGCAATGGCTTAAAAGATGTTGAGAATGATCGGCATTATTTAGAAGTGGAATGTACAATATAGAACTAAAGTAACCTTGAATTATTATTTTTTTATTCTAGGTCGTCGTGGCGACGTGGTGATCCTCAAAATTTTGAGATTGCCACGTCGCTACGCTTATCGCAACGACATATTTTTTTAAACGAGAAGATTTAGTAACAGGCGTTAGTTAATTGAAGCGAGTTTCATTCCCCGCGCTCACCCCCCACAGCCCGCAAAACCCCCAACAACAAATCAATCTCCGTCCGCTCAACCTGCGCCCGATTAAACAACCGCCTCAACCGCGCCATAATCTTCTTAGGGCTAGAACGCTTAATAAAATCTCTCTCCAGCAACAACTGCTCAAGCCGATTATAAAAAATCTGCATTTGCTCATCACTCGCCAACGGCTCAAATTCTTCACTGCTCTCAACCGGTGTCTCTTGCGTGGCTAAATACGCCATGCGCACGCTATAGCTTAGCACTTGCACCGCGGCGCCTAAGTTCAGGGAGCTAAAGTCTGGGTTGCTGGGAATGTGCACGTGATAGTGGCAGCGGTTTAGCTCTTCGTTGGTTAGGCCGGCGTGTTCGCGGCCAAACATTAGCGCTACTTTGCTGTGTGCGGCTTGCTGCACCACAAATGGGCCGCATTGCTCGGCGCTGAGCAGCTCTACTGGTAATTGGCGGAGGCGGGCGCTGGTGCCAATAATCATTTGGCATTCGGCTAAGGCCTCGTCTAAGGAGGAGACGATTTGGGCATTTGCTAAGATATCATCGGCACCGGCGGCCATGGCGGTGGCGGTTTGGCTGGGGAAGTTTTCGCAGGGGTTGACCAGTACTAGCTCGCTTAAGCCCATGGTTTTCATGGCCCGGGCGGCGGAGCCGATGTTGCCGGGGTGGGTTGGGCTAACGAGAATGATGCGAATTTTTTGGAGCATTGTGATATCCCTTAGATGTGATAAAATTTCGCGTCATTATAATTAAAAGGTTAGGTTATGCAAGCAGTCCTCAATATCGCCATTCGTTCAGCCCGTAAAGCTGCTGCCTACATCATTGGAGAGCGCGAGCGCTTGGGTGTGCCAGCCGACATGGATAGGCTAGACAAAATCCTCGAAAATGCCGAATACCTTTTTGTAGAGGGAATGCGCGCCAGCCACCCTGAATATGCTTATTTCACTCGTTACCAACCTGCACCTGAAGCCGAAGGCGAGACCCAATGCCACATTGAAGTGGTCGATGGCCTAGAAAACCTGGTGCGTGATATCCCGCATTATGCGTTGGTTATGAGCATAGTTACCGAAGGTAAGCCGGCACATTGCATGGTTTACGATGTGTATACCGATCAAATCTTTACTGCCAGTGTGGGCAAAGGCGCACAGTGGAATGAATTTAAATGCCGCGTAAGCAGCATCACCAAGCTTGATGAGGCCGCTATAAGCCTAGGTGAGGTGGACAAGGCGCCAAGCGTTGCACGCACCTACCAGCAAGGCTGTGCATCATTAGGCTTGGCCTACGTTGCAGCAGGGCGAGTTGATGCCTTCATGGGCCGCAATTTGAGCCCAGCGGTATTAGTTGCGGGTTGCTTGCTAGTGAAAGAAGGTTCCGGCATGGTCGCCGATTTAACCGGTGGCTTAGACTATGAGAAAAAAGGCGAGGTGCTGGCCGCAAATGTGAAATTGTTTAAAGCGCTGGTCAAATAACGTTCTTAAAAAAATACGCAAATTGATAATGGCTCACCCAAGGGCAATATAAGCATGAAGAGGGCTGTTCATATTTGAACATCCCTTGCTACAGAGTGAGCCCTTACGCAAATTTAAAGGAAAATCATGACAAAAGCTTATATCAAAAAAGTCGCCGTGCTGGGCGCAGGGGTAATGGGTGCACAAATTGCGGCACAGTTAACCAATGCGAACGTGCAAACTTTCCTTTTCGATTTGCCGGCTAAAGAAGGCCCTTTAAACGGCATTGTTGATAATGCCTTAAAGCGCTTAACCAAATTAAAGCCTGCTCCCTTCATGAGCAAAACCAAGCCCAGCTTAATTAGCCCCGCTAATTATGAAACGGATTTAGCCAAGCTAGGCGAATGCGATTTAATTATTGAAGCCATTGCCGAACGCTTAGATTGGAAAGAAGATCTTTACCAAAAAATTGCCCCCTATGTAAAAGACACCGCTATTTTAGCGTCCAACACGTCTGGCCTAAGCATTGAGAGCTTAGCCGGCGTGTTGCCAGAAAATTTGCGCCCGCGTTTTTGTGGCATTCACTTTTTTAACCCACCGCGTTACATGAAGTTGGTAGAGCTAATTGCCAATCAACAAACTGAAACAAGCGTGTTAAACCACTTAGAAAGCTTTTTGGTGACCACCTTAGGCAAAGGCGTGATTCACGCCAAAGATACCCCTAATTTTATTGCTAACCGCGTTGGCGTGTTTGCAATGTTGGCGGTGATTCACCACGCCGAACAATTTGACTTAGCGTTTGACGATGTCGATGCGTTAACTGGGCCTTTATTAGGCCGCCCTAAAAGCGCAACCTATCGCTTAGCCGATGTGGTGGGGTTAGACACGCTAGGCCACGTGGTCAACACCATGGCCGACAATTTACCCAACGATCCTTGGCATAAGTTTTACACCGTGCCTGCTTTTATTACCGCGTTGGTAGAGCAGGGGGCTTGCGGGCAAAAAAGCGGCGCCGGCATTTATAAAAAGCAAGGCAAACAAATTAATGTCTTGGATGCTAAAACCGGTGAATACAAACCCGCACAAGGTCAAGTTACCCCCGAAGTGTTAGCGATTTTGAAAATAAAAAATCCGCAAGAAAAGTTTGCCGCGCTGCGTGCCAGTGAGCACAAGCAAGCGCAATTTGTGTGGGCGACTTTACGCGATTTATTTTTATATGCGGCGTATCATTTGCAAGATATTGCCAGCACCGCAAGAGATGTTGATTTAGCCCTACGCTGGGGCTTTGGCTGGAAACTAGGGCCGTTTGAAACGTGGCAGCTAGCCGATTGGCAAGCGATTGCCGGCTTTATTAACGAAGACGTCGCCGCAGGCAAAGCCATGGCCAATGTTGCGCTACCTAAGTGGGTGGCCGCCTTATCGGCTGGGCCGTTTAATGGTGAAGGCGCTTACTCGCCTGCCAACGAGCAATTTGAGCCACGCTCAAGCTTGCCGGTGTACCAGCGCCAGTTATTTCCCGAAAGCGTGTTGGGTGAAAAATACGATTGCGGTGCAACCGTATTTGAGTCCGATGCCGTGCGCGTTTGGACACCAGACAACGCCGTATTAGTCATTGGCTTCAAAACCAAAGGCAACACCATCAACATGGGCGTGCTAGACGGCCTGAGCCAAGCGATAAGCCTGGCCGAGTCCGATTACCAAGGTTTAGTCATTTGGAACCCTAACGGCCCTAATTTTAGCTATGGCGCCGATTTGAAAATGGTGGCCGCCGATGTGCAAGCCGGCCATTTTGAGGCGGTGGACAATGTGCTAGAAACTTTTCAAAACGTTTCCATGCAATTGCGCTATTGCAGCGTGCCCACCGTTGCTGCTGTGCGCGGCATGGTGCTCGGTGGCGGCTGTGAGCTTAGCATGCACTGCGACAAAGTCGTGGCCGCAGCAGAAACCTATGTGGGCTTAGTCGAAGCCGGCGTGGGCATTTTGCCTGCCGGCGGGGGCACCAAAGAATTTGCCCGCCGCGCTGCACAAAAAGCGACGCATAATGATTTAGATAAACACTTGGCCGATGCGTTTAGTGTGATTGCCATGGCCAAAGTGTCCGGCTCAGCACTCGAAGCTGTGGAGCTAGGTTACTTGCGTGATAGTGATGTTATTGTGTTTAATAGCGATGAAATTTTACATGTAGCCATGGCACAGGTAAAAGCCATGTCGGAGTCGGCTTATCGCCCACCGTTGCCAACCTTAATTCCAGTGGGGGGCATTGCCAGCATTGCCAACCGCAAATTAATGTTGGTCAACATGTTAGAAGGGCAGTTTATTTCTGCACACGACAACGTGATTGGCGAACACATTGCCAACGTGTTGTGTGGCGGTGAAATTGATAAAGCTAGCCTAGTAGACGAAAAGTGGCTGCTGCGTTTAGAGCGTGAAGGGTTTATTAGTTTGTTAAAATGCGAAAAAACCTTAGCCCGCATTGAGCACACGTTAACCACCGGCAAAGCACTGCGCAATTAATTTTTGAAAACCTATATTTAGGGAGCACCCATGAATCAAGATGTTTATATCGTTTCTGCCGTTCGCACGGCGGTGACCAAAGCGCCCCGCGGTAGTTTTAAAAACACCCGCCCCGACGATTTGTTAGCGCACGCACTGGCCGGCGCATTGGACAAAGTGCCAAACTTAGATCCCAGCTTAATCAACGATGTTATTGTCGGTTGCGCCATGCCCGAAGCCGAGCAAGGCTTCAACATTGCGCGCATCGGATTATTGCTGGCTGGTTATCCTGAATCGGTACCCGGCGTTACCGTCAATCGCTTTTGTTCATCGGGTTTGCAAACCATTGCCATGGCTGCCGAGCGCATTGCTGCCGGCACGGCCGATTGCATTGTTGCCGCCGGAGTGGAAAGCATGAGTATGGTGCCGTTTTTGCCTGATCGCCTGCAAGCCAATCCGCGTATTTTTGCCTCAGATAAATTAGTGGGCATTAATTACGGCATGGGCTTAACCGCCGAAAATGTCGCCAGCCAATGGAATATTAGCCGCGAAGCGCAAGATGCCTTTGCCTTAGCCTCACACCAAAAAGCGTTAGCCGCTATTGCAGCCGGCGCGTTCAAAGATGAAATTTTACCGTATGAAGTGGTAAGCCATGCCCCCGATTTGTGCAGTGGGCAAATTAAAACACATTCACAATGGGTCGATACCGATGAAGGCCCACGCCAAGCCACTAGCCTCGAAGCGTTAGCAAAACTTCGCCCGGTGTTTAAAGTTGGCGGCTCGGTCACCGCTGGCAACAGCTCGCAACTAAGCGACGGCGCAGGCGCGTTAATGCTGGTCAGCGAAAAAATGCTCACCGAACACAACTTAACCCCCTTAGCTAAATTCCGCGGTTTCGACGCTGTCGGCGTGCCACCCGAAATCATGGGCATTGGCCCCAAAGAAGCCGTGCCTAGAGTGTTAACACAAACCGGTTTGAGCTTAGACGACATTGAATGGATTGAATTAAACGAAGCCTTTGCGGCGCAAGGTTTAGCGGTCATGCAAGATTTAGCGTTCAACCCCGAGATTGTCAATCCATTAGGCGGCGCGATTGCGTTAGGCCATCCACTAGGTGCTACGGGTGCCATTAAATCTACTATGCTGATTCACGGCATGCGCGCGCGTAAGCAAAAATATGGCATGGTGACCATGTGCATTGGCACCGGCATGGGCGCGGCAGGTATTTTTGAAATGGTTTAAATTGAAACGGCACACCATTTTTCTCATACAACTCGTTGCCAGTTTTAAATACAAAGTACGATTAAAGTGTTATATTGCGCGCCATTATGAAATATTAGTAGGGTGAAATTAAAATGCGTCTCGATGCGATTGGATCATTTCAACGTAGTAAAACAGATTGTATGCGTAAAATTAGAGACATGGTTCACAGCCATCTCCATTTCCCGGGAATAATTGGGGAAAATTTCACGTTCACGCTCAATGTACATGATGAATATCAATTTTACATATTAGGCTGTCAAGGCGAAGATGGCAAAGCCCAACGTGCTGTCGCAGCTTCGATAAACAATCGCATCAGGAAGCATTCAGGGCCTGTGGAGAATGTTTTTACGAACGAGAAGCAAGTAGCGGGTTGGGAGAATGTAACATTGGTGGAAGATGATTCCCAGAGGGAGCCGCCAAAGCTTCTTGATAATGTTTTCGGCTTGTTTCTAGGTGATAATTTTTATCCAGGAGGTGTTACCAGTGCCGATGATGCGCATTTTGTTAGCCAATTTAGTAATCTCTATTCTCAAGATGTATATTGGTTTTCCGCCTTAGGCAACCATGATTGGAATATGCAAAACCGGGTAGAGGAAACGCGAGAAGCGAGTAAAAACCCAAGACTTACAAAATTGCAAAGAGCCCTGTTTCAAGTTGAGCATACTTATTTGGTTAACGATAAATGGTTCATGCCTTTTAGGTATTATGTGCTTGATGCCCATTATGCGAATATTTTTATTCTAGACTCAAATACTTTTTATTGGGATCGTTCGCAACAAGACTGGTTGGTTCAACGTTATCAAGCATTGAATAAAGACCCTATGCGTAGACCTAAAAAAAATATCATCGCCATGCACCACCCATTAAAAACAATCGGTAAAAGACATCCAGATGCAGGTAGCTCTGATGTCGGTCAGTATTGGCTGCCTGATTATGATGCTCTTCCAAAAACACCTGGTGACCCATGCGACCCCAATGATTTAAAAAAATCAAAACGGGGTTATCTTAACCAGTTGTTGCTGGAGAAATTTGTGGAAATTAAAAATCGGCCTTTATGGAAGGACATCAAATTCCCTTTTTATATTGATAAATTTATTGGTGCACATGACCATTTTTTAGCACGTTATAATATTGATGTTCTAGAAAGGAGCGAGCAGCTTATTTCAGGCGGTGGCGGTGGCTCGCTGCAAGATAAACATGTTGATCCAGGTTCTGGAACATTCGATAAAAGCCATGGTTATCTGCACCTTCATCTAACATCCAGGGACTGCATATTTAAGCATGAAAAACCAAATGTTTTTAGCGCAGTTTAAGCGCGTAATGATATAACCTCCGAGTTAGATCAAGCTCACCAACGCATCCAAGGCTATTTTAGCGGCCCTTTGTTCCAAATCGTGTAGCTCGTCATATTCAATAAAACTATCATCATAACGGCTGCCGACAGTGACACAAATGCAACCCGCTTTACATTTATTTAAACTGGCAAGAATAAATATAATCGATGATTCCATTTCAAAATTATAAACTTGCATCTCGCGCAAGTTTTCTATCATATCTTTATTAACCGTTGGCATGTTCGGCAACTGCCTGCCTTGGCCAGCGTAAAAGCTGGAGGTAGAAGCGGTAATGCCAATGTGAAAAGAAGCTTTATAATTCATTGCTTGCTCACGTAGCGCTTGCACCACTTCATAATGCGCCACCGCAGGATAGCCGGGTGAAACATAAAGAGTAGACACTTCTTCCATGCGCACCGAAGCACTGCTGATCACAAAATCACCCAGGTTAATTTCCGGCTGAATGGCACCACAGGTGCCCACGCGAATAAAGTTAGGGCGGTCGGTAATTTGCACCGCTTCCAAAATAGCTAACTCAGTGCTGCTTTGGCCAATCCCCGTTGATAAAATAGACACAGGCTTGCCGTTGTAAGTACCAGTGACGGTTAAAAACTCGCGATTTTGGTGTTGAAATTGGGTTGAATCGAGTAAGCGGGCAATCACATGCACACGGGCAGGGTCGCCGACGAGTAAAATATTGTTTGCTAGTTCACCGGGGGCTAAATCAATACTGTATTGGCGGTTGTCGGCATCGGCGGGCAAGTTGGCGCTGGCAATGGTTTTCTTTATCATCATGCTGTCCTTTGAGTGCGTGTCATCATTATATTGTAGACGTCTACAATGGCAAAGGCAATTTGGCCCGATTACTGTATAATAAAGCCGACGAAAACAACACGAAATGTATTAATATAATCAGGAGAAAAACATGTTTGATTTAATCGTAATCGGTGGCGGCAGCGGCGGTGTGGCCACGGCCAATAAAGCGTCAACGCTAGGGGCGAGTGTCGCTATTATTGAAGCGGACCGATACGGTGGAACCTGTGTTAACCGAGGTTGTGTGCCTAAAAAAGTGATGTGGTACGCGGCTAACATTGCACAAGTGCTGCACGGCATTGCCCAAGATTATGGTTTTAAAATCGGCGTAGAAGGTTTTTCGTGGGAGACCCTAGTAGAGAAGCGTGAAGCATATTTGCACCGTTTAAATGATCTCTACGCAAACAATCTCACAAAAAATAACATTACCCGTATTGAAGGCCACGCACAATTTGTTGATGCGAACACCGTGCAAGTGGGCGATAAAAATTATCAAGCCAAACGCATTCTTATTGCAGTGGGCGGCGTGCCTTTAGTACCGGCAGTGCCCGGCGCTGACTTAGGTGTTTCGTCCGATGGCTTCTTTGAGCTAACCACCCAGCCCAAGCGTGTTTGCGTCATTGGCTCTGGCTATATAGGGGTAGAAA
>JAWUVP010000006.1:0-35406 GCA_034112285.1 Gammaproteobacteria bacterium | reverse complement strand
TTTAATGGTTATCGTAAAGTGGCACCGGGGAGAAATCATCTTAAGCCTATTTTATTCTTAGCTGCTATGGCAGCTAGAAATTCAAACTCCTGTTTGAAAACCTTTTATGAAAGCCTTGTTGCCAGAGGTAAGAAAAAAATGGTCGCCCTAGTCGCCCTTATGCGAAAAATCCTGGTTATTGCTAATGCCAGACTTAAAGAAGCCTTGAATTCACCGGAATTCAAAGTTTTTGAGACATAGTTGATCTTCTGCAGGCAGTTGTATTTTTAAGATGGCTCACGATTGCGGCAGGAGATTGCCACGTCGCTGCGCTTCTCGCAACGACGTGCTTTTTTGCTTGTTTTTTTAGAGGTGCTGGGGTTAGGTGCTGGGGTCAGATCTTGAAATCTGACATCAAAAATCTAAATCACGGTCAATTTAGCATGCGAGAGCATTAACCATTTAATACCCGCTTCGGGGAAATTAATTTGAATTCTTGAATGTCCACCTGCGCCTTCGTAATTTAACACCACACCGGTGCCAAATTTAACATGGTGCACGCTGCTGCCTAATTTATAAGGTTGTTTGTCATCGGCATAGCGGCTGGCGGGTTTGGCTGCGTATTGTGGCCTTGAATACACGGGGCGGCTAACGTGTGCGTTCATGCGCACTTCTTCTAAATGTTCGTCGGGAATTTCGGTGATGAAGCGTGAAATTTTGTGGTACACCTCGCGGCCATAAAGGCGACGGGTTTCGGCGTAGGTTAAATATAATTTTTGCATCGCGCGGGTAACGCCCACATAGCAGAGGCGGCGCTCTTCTTCTAAGCGGTCGGGATCTTCGATTGATCTTTCGTGTGGAAACAAACCTTCTTCGGTGCCGGCAATAAACACTAAGGGAAATTCTAAGCCTTTGGCAGAATGCAGGGTCATCATTTGCACACAATCTTGTGCGGGGCCGGCTTGTGATTCACCAGCTTCTAATGCGGCGTGCGATAAAAAGGCTTGCAGTGGGGTTAAGTCTTCGGTGCCTTCAATTTCGTCGGCAGAAAATTGGCGGGTGGCGGTGACCAGCTCGGCTAAATTTTCTAGGCGCATTTGCGCTTTTTCGCCTTTCTCTTTTTTGAAATGCTCGTTTAAGCCACTGGTGTGAATGGCATGTTCGGCTTGCTCGTGTAGTTCAACCTTGGCGGTGTGCTCGGCCATGTTGTCAATTAATTGCAAAAAGTTTTTCACCGCGTTGCTGGCGCGTGCGGCCAGGCCGGCATTGTTGGTTAGCTCGAAAGCAGCTTGCCACATAGTTGTGTTGTTGCTGCGGGCGCAGCCGCGAATAAGTTCAATGGTGCGATCGCCAATGCCGCGTGTGGGCGTGTTGACCACGCGCTCAAACGCAGCGTCATCGCTGCGGTTGGAAATTAAGCGCAAATAGGCCAGGGCGTCTTTAATTTCGACGCGGTCAAAGAAGCGTTGGCCGCCGTAAACGCGATATGGTATTTTGCATTGCAATAAGGCTTCTTCTAGCACGCGTGATTGGGCGTTGGAGCGATACACGATGGCGGATTCAGAATATTTATTGCCCTGGTTAAACCAATCTTGAATGCGGCCCACAATAAAGCGCGCTTCATCAATTTCGTTGAACGCAGCATAAACAGAAATAGGGTCACCTTGTTTGCTGTCGGTCCATAATTCTTTGCCTAAGCGTCCGCTATTATTGGCAATGAGCGCGTTGGCCGCACTGAGAATGTTTTTGGTGGAGCGATAGTTTTGCTCCAAGCGTGTGGTTTCGGCGGTTGGGTAATCTTCGGTGAAGCGTAGTATGTTTTCAATTTTTGCGCCGCGCCATCCGTAAATAGATTGGTCGTCATCGCCGACTAAGGTTAAAAAGGCACATTTGCCTGCGAGTACGCGCAGCCAAGCATACTGCAAGGCGTTGGTGTCTTGGAACTCATCAACCAAAATGTGTTTAAAGCGTTTTTGATAGTGCTGCAAAATTTCGGGATTGTTTAACCATAATTCATGTGATCGTAACAGCAGCTCGGCAAAGTCCACCAAGCCGGCGCGTTCGCATGCGTCTTCGTAGGCTTGATAAATTTTCACCATGGTGCACTCAAACACGTCGTCATGGGTTTGCACATGCTGCGGGCGCAAGCCTAGATCTTTTTTGCCGTTGATATACCACTGGGTTTGCTTGGCCGGCCATTTGGATTCGTCCAAACCCAGCTCTTTTAAAATGCGGCGCACTAAACGGTGCTGATCGTTACTGTCAATAATTTGAAAGTTTTGTTTTAATTTTGCTTCTTGCCAATGCTGGCGCAACAAGCGATGCGCAATGCTGTGAAACGTGCCCACCCACATGCCACCAGCGGGAATGCCGCGCAGGCTTTCAATGCGTGAGCGCATTTCGGCTGCTGCTTTGTTGGTAAAGGTCACCGCTAACAACCCAAACGGCGACACGCGCTCCACTTCAATTAACCAAGCAATGCGATGCGTCAACACCCGCGTTTTTCCACTGCCGGCACCAGCCAGCACCAAACGGTGCCCGGGCGCCGCACTCACGGCTTCGTGCTGGGCGGGGTTTAAGTCGTTTAGAATGTAGCTTATATCTTCTGGTGTGGTCTGATTTTGCATAGCTAGCGATTTTAGCATGTCGAGGGGGCATTACCAACGGCTTTGTCTGGCATGAAATGAACAAAAAAGTGGGGTGATTTTAGCCATGAAGGTTTAAAATAAGGGGGTTAATATAACCATTTGTGGTTATGTTATGAATGAATCCTCACTAACCAGTTGATTTTCATGGTAAAACGAAAATTCTACCGAGATTTAGTTTACTGGCAGACACACAAGTGTTGCGAGCTGATATTTTGTTGTGCCATGAAAATGATTTTGGTCACTATGCGCAGCGGATGAATATAGAAAATTTGCGGCGTTGCTCTAGTCGGTGTGCTACTGAGTGCAACAGCAAATGAAAAAAAGTTTAAGTTAAATTTTTTGGATACTGTCTTCGTCTCAAAAACCTGCGGGGTTAATGGTGAGCGGGTGTTAACCGATGATGTGATGTTACTAAACCAAGGTGCACGGGCCGAACAATTTGATGGTCAAGAATTGCTGGCGAATGCCCCCACCCAAGAGTGTGAGCGGGTTGAGGGTCAGATCTTGAAATCTGACATCAAAAAATTAAGCCACCGTCAACTTAGCATGCGAGGATAAAAAGGCTTGCAGATATGTTAAGTCTTCGGTGCCTTCAATTTCATTGGCAGAAAATTGGCGCGTGGCGATGACCAATTTGGCCAAAGTTTCTAGGCGCATTTGTGCTTTTTCGCCTTTCTCTTAAAAACTAACTTACGATGGGCAAGCTTTTTTTTCATCAACCAGGTAAAAGCATTTCATTTCGAAGAAGTTAGAGCACATGTCACGGACAAAAAAGGCTGCATGAGCAAACCCTGAAATTTCTCTCGTTGCAATAGGGTATATCTTGGCCCTGTGAATAGGTCTGTCTTTGGCGTTAGTGCTATTTAATTTATTTATTTTAGCTTCCAGAGAACTATGGAGAAGCTTGAAGGACTCTATTGACTCAATGTTGAAACCAAAGTGAGCAGGTTCAATTACTTCATGCTCTAAATATTCAAAGTGATTATCAAGGTGGCATTGAAATTCTGTTCCGTGTAAATTAAAAGTTAACGTATCTGCTTTTTCGTCAATGAAAAGTGCGCCCATCACCTCAGTATAAAATATTTTAATTTTGTTTGCCTGCTCATTTGAAACATTGATGCAAGCTTTATAGCTGGTTAAGCCCGGCCAGCAGGAAACACCGGGGAACTTGTTGATTATAGATGAACATTTATATTCAATTTTGTTTTGATACATATCTTCGATGTAAAAACTGCCAGCTTTGTTATTAAAAATAATTTTACTGATTGTTGCTGGGTAGAAATTTAGATGTTTTTCAAATAATTAATTTTTAACAGAGTCATTAAAGTTTTTGATTTTAGATTTCAACTCTAAATAACATTTTGCTAATATTTCCTGTGAGTCGAGAATAAAGCCAAAATATGATTTTTCTTCGCTTTGTTTTTCTTGACTGAAATTTTCTTCAAGGTTGCATACAAACTGTATGCCATGAAGAGAAAGTAACGCCAGCTCTGGTCCATCTGCAAAAGCTGGGGCGTCGTCGTGGTTTGCTATCAAGCTCGTGGCCCAAGGCATAATGGCAGCTATGCTGCTGCGTATATTCTTATTCCATGTGCCACCCAAAACGTCTGTATAAAACGTAATGGTATATTCTTCAAAGTTTTTTACAGTATTGAGCGCGCGATGAAACCCTTCAGCAGGGCGCACAATATTTTTATCTAAATTAACTTTATTTTTTTTAGTCATGATGACTCCTTATTTTATGTTAAAACGTACTTAGCTTTTATTCGTATTGCCTAGTATAAATATAGTTAAAAGTTAGTGAGACTTACCGATGGCGTCAGCATGGCGTTATCTACATTGTTCTAGAACATCGTTTCTTTTGTGCCAATAGACAGATTAAAAGTGAAGATGTTGCAAAAATTGTTATTAAGTAGCTAAAGTTAGCGGGCGTGTCTTTCATTTGCGCAACAATGAGAGTGCTGAGCGTCCCCAGTAAAAAGGAAAGAAAGTTAAAGGCCGAACTACTCAAGCCAGCTAAATTTGCGGGAAAGATACATAGAGCACTTGTGGCAGCAGCGGGCCGCAACAAACCAATGCCAATGCTGATAATAAACATTGGGCCAACAATTGTAAAGATGCTTGGGGCGAACAATTGTTGCACTAGTAAAAATAAAACAGCACCCACGAAACTCGTGCTACAGCCGATTAACATCAGTTTTTCTAAAGCCCATTTTTTGCTGAGACTTGGGATAGAGAATGAACCGATGGAAATTACGATAGCAAATAAAAAAAAGTACCATCCAAATTTCGCTACTGGAATATGCAATTCATGAATTAATAGAAAGGGGGAAATAGCAATATACCCAAACATAATGCCATAGGAAAAGCCAGCCGTGAAAACGTAGCTGATAAATTTTTTATGTGACAATAGTATTTTATAGTTGCGCAGCATTTTCTTAAGCTTTAATGAATCAAGGTTTTTGTTTGACATGCTTTCATGAAATAGAAAAGAAATTATCACTAAATAAAGGGCGGCAATAATTGTGAGAACCAAGAAGTTAGCGCGCCAGTTAAAGTGTGCGGTAAGATAAGACCCGAAGAGGGGAGCAATGGTCGGCATAATCACGATTGCACCCATAATAAGGGGAATAACCTGTGCCAGTCGCTCACGACCATAAGAATCACGAGCTACGGCCATTGTTGCCGGAATTAAACAAGCAGCGCCAAGTGCCTGAATAAAACGAGCAACTAATAGTAGCTGAATGTTGTTTGCTAGCATGATGATAGCGCTTGAGCAAAAAAAGATGACCAGCCCCGTTATGAGTATTGGCTTACGGCCATATCGATCTAACATTGGGCCACAAATTAATTGACCGAGCGCTAAGCCGAACATAAAAATAGGCACAATATATTGAATGGCCTGACTATTAAAGTAGTCCTTCATTTCTGGTAGCGCTGGGATGAACATATCATTCGCCATCGGCGTGATGATGCAAATTGATAATATTAATATTAAAAAAGGGTTGGTTTTTGTTTTCATTACTTTACTCCAAACAGGTCTAACACACAGGTATGGTAAACCTTTTTGACGGGGTGTCAATACCTGTGTAGAATATCCATGTATAGACAGATGGGAGAATCCAGTGGCAAAGGTAAATAAGAGTAAGTATGCGATTTTAAGCATGCTGATTAAGCGGTCATTATGCGGGTATGATTTAAAGCAAATATTGCAGCATATTTCACGCCTTTATTGGAATGAAAGTAATGCTCAGATTTACACGAACTTGAAATTGTTGGAGGAAGAGACGCTGGTGACCTCTCAACTTGATCTGAAAAGTGGCGGTAGAGAAAAGCGAGTTTATAGTATCACTGAAGCTGGCAAGCAGGCCTTGTTAGAATGGCTCAAGCAACCCATTAATTTATCGCCACCACGCGAAGAAGTGCTATTAAAATTGACGAATGCCTTTCTTTTGCCTAAAAAAGACGTGCAAAATATATTACAAGATTATCAAAAACAAATTGAGAGTGAGTTTCAATATTATCAAGCAACGGTGCAGCATGTTAGAGATGACCTGGGTGCTCGCGAAGATGTGTCTTGTATTGAACTCAATCTTGATTTTGTACGTCGTATGCTTGAGGCAAAGTTAGCCTGGGCTGCGAGTACGGTTAAAAAAATAGCCCTTAGGGAGTGAGTTGCAGTGGGATGACTTCAGCTCTTGCAATATACTCAAAGCGATTGCTGCAGAAGCCTGCCACGTTACTCCTCGCAGTGGGGTAAAGCTGTTAAGCTGGTGTCTTTTCCTAAAAAGGGAAACAGAACCAGCAATAACAGACAATTTCTTTACGGCAAAACTAAGCTTATTTATGCGCTAACGCCGCTAAGTAATTCACAATTTGCAATAAGCGTTCCGGTGATTTGGCTTGTTGTAAACCGACCGTATACACCCCGCCCACCACAAAAGTAGGAATGGCATAGACTTTATATTTAGTCATGGTGGCCGTGCCTTGCTTAACTTTTAAATCTAAGCTTGCGGAGTTCGCACTAAAGGCATTTTGCGCCACGCTGGGTTTTACGCCGTGTTGTTCGAAGAAGGCAATGATTTTGGCATTACTGCTGTAGTCGTTATATTGTTTGTTCTCTTTGCCATGAATAGCGGTAAATAATGCTGGGGTGATTTTGCTTTCAATGCCCAGGGCTTTGGCAATAAAATAGGCTTTAGAGTAAGTGTCCCAACCTTTTTCAAAGGCTACGGGCACGCGTTCAAAATCGATGTAGCTGGGGATAGTTTTTTGCCAGGCTTCCACTGCCGGTTCGGCATGTGCGCACCAAGGGCAGCCATAGTTAAAAAATTCGATAACAGCAACGCGGGCTTGCTTGGGAGCGTTGGCCTTAAGCACGGTGTAGTCTTTGCCGGCGGTGAAGCTGGCTGCAAAGGCGAGTTGTGAGCTAAGTAGTAAGGCAAGTAAGCTGATGATGATTTTTTTCATAATAAGTCCTTGGTGCGCGATAGTAATGTTAGTGGATAATAACATGGTTGTAGATGAATTTTAAGTACCTTTCTATGCAGGGCAAGATCATCAAAATAGTTAAAAGATCAACAGGTTAGCTCGATACATCTAATTATATAAATTGCAGTGAGAGTAAAATAACCCAAAATTGATCCGAAAAAATATTTTATTACGCAATGGTAGGTATCAATAGTAAAACAATGCTGATTTTAGTGGTTTTTCTATTCGTTCAAGCCACTAACTCATTGTTTTTACGTCGATTTTGAGGCTATTACCCTGCCTTTCTATGAGTGTTATTGACTATAAAAAAAGTTGAATTAGCATTGTTACTCTCCCCAAGAAATTGCGGCAGCGTTTCAAGACACACATGAACTTGTGGCGACTTTTTCAGATTTTGGGCTTTTCTTTGCTAAAGCGTTGGTACCCAAGGCGTTAAATTTAGGTTTAAGCTTATTGTTGCTCAGGTTTTTTGCCCGCGCAAACAAATACGCTTTTTTGGCTTCATCACAATTGTCTTAGTTATTTTTTATATATTTAATCAGGCAAAAAATAATTCACGCCTGGGTGACCTGCCAAGCGTTGATCTTAGTATTTATGCTAATTCGTTCAATGTGATGACATACTTATTTGGATGCGAGTGATTTTGGTATGGGCATAGAAAACCCTGCGCGGGCTACTAATTTGGTTCACTACTTGCGCGGGGTGAACCTCAACAAGCCGCACTTTATTGTGCTGCACGAGCACGCCTGCCATGCGCCCTATATTCAAAATTACCCCGCCTCGTTTAATCAATACAAAGTGCCTAAAGGTGCGAAGTTTCATGAGCGTGAAGTTAATAATTATGATAGCTGCATTGGTTATATTGATGATGTTTATCGGCAAATTTATAATGTGCTAAAACAGCGTTCACCGCTGCCCACCTATTTGATTTATGATTCCGATCATGGTGAGGGGCTTGGTGAGCAAGATGGTTATTATGGGCATGGCAATAACCAAATTCGCAATGTGATTAATATCCCTATTATTGTGACAGGGCTGCATGGCGCGAGTATGGATTTTGCTAAGCAGGATAAAAATAAAATTCGCCCAGAATGGGTATCCCAATTCGCACTTTCAAAAGTGGTGGCTCACTTGTTGGGCTATAAGGTCAAGCCTGTTTTTGAGCAAAGCCACGGCTATTGGGTTAATGGGTTTCGCCTCAATGGCACAAATGGGTTTCGCAAAGTGGCTGTTAAAAGTTTGTGATTTCATTTTTCGCAATTTCAGTTAGCAATGCTATAATCCGCGTATGAACGATAAATCCTATTACCGCAAAGCGACTTATGATTTGGGCGCGGCCAAATTATCCCAGCTAACGGCCGATGAAGGCTATGAGGTCGCGTTTGCTGGCCGCTCCAATGCGGGTAAATCCAGCGTATTGAACGCGTTGACCCAGCAAAAAAGCTTGGCGCGCACCAGTAAAACGCCAGGGCGTACGCAGTTGATTAATGTGTTTAGCCTCGATGAGGAGCGCCGCTTAATTGATTTGCCTGGTTATGGCTATGCTAAGGTGCCGGAGTCGGTGAAGTTGCAGTGGCAAAAAACCTTGAATGCGTATCTGCAAGAACGTAAATGTTTGCGCGGTATTGTGCTTATTATGGATATTCGCCATCCGTTAAAAGATTATGACCAGATGATGATCAAATGGGCGCATAGCTGCGAATTGCCGGTGTTGGTGTTGTTAAATAAGTCGGATAAGTTGAAGAAAAATCCAGCTAACAATACTTTGTTTGCCGTGCGCGATGAATTGGCGGAGTATGCACCGCTGGTGCGAGTGCAATTGTTTTCTGCTTTGAAAAAAACAGGGGCCGAAAAATGTGAGGCGGTTTTGGATGACTGGTTTGCACTGGGCTATGTTGAAGTTGACGATGCTGAAGATATCGTTGGGTAAATTCTTTTTTGTTAATTTTTCGCTATAGCCGAGCTTTTATTATTCCTCTTTAAAATGACCGCAAGGTCATTTTTGCCTTGTCACTTATATATAATGTGCTTTTTCGTTCTTGAAAGCGTGAGTTAAATTCAAATAAATTCATTATGGATTCCTTATTCTCTCTCTAAGCTGTTGAATTTGAACAGCTTATTTTTTTTAATGCAAATTAAAAGATAATTTAAATTTTCACTTGACTATTTTGCATAAAGCATCGATACTTGCATTCAGTAAGCAATCATTTACATGCAGGGTTTAATAATGATTCATTTGTTTAATAAGCTATTCGGGTCGTGGCGCTTTATTTTTCTTCTCGTTTTGTGCGTAGTGGGGCTATCCAGTTGTGTTAGCCGCTCTTTCACGCTGCGTTTTGACGCCGGGGCACATTTAAACCCCGATGCCAACTTGCAAGCCTTGCCGGTGCAGGTGAAAGTTATTCAATTAAGCGACCCACTCGCCTTTCGCAATGCGGCTTTCGATGATTTATGGCAACAAGCTGAACAAGCTTTGGGTGGTAGTTATATTTCGGCGAAGAGTTTTATGGTTTTACCGGGCAGCTCAAAAACGGTGACGGTGGATATGAGCAAGCAAGCGAAATATATTGGCTTTGTTGCCGTGTTCCGCACTCATAGTGGCTATGTCTGGCGGGCAATTGAAAGTGTGCCGCATGCTTATGTGATTTATCCAAAATTTAAAGTGAGCCTGCAAGGGCACACCATTCATGTTGAACAAGCTGTTTTTTGAGAGGGTTAAGTAATGGCAAAGACAAATAAAATCGTTTGGGCTGAAGGGGTTTTTTTAGGCCAGCAGCACATGCAGCAGTGGGACCAACACCACGCCGTGGAGCAGCGTATGCGCACGCAACATTACGCGCCGCTGGGCTGGGGTATTGCACAATTAAATATCGACACCGACGCTTTGGCTAACGGTTTGTTTCGGGTACAAAACTGCCAAATGTTTTTGCCAGATAGCCAGTTAATTCATTACGATGCCACAGTTGATATGCCCTTAACCTATGATTTGAGCAATCATCACGGTGCGGCTTGTGAAATTTATTTATCTATTCCGGCCAATGAAAACGTCGCGGGCATTACCGGCTACTTGAGTAGTAATGAGTTGAGCCATTGGCGCGCCGACTTTGTGAATGTACCTGATTTGTTTGATAAAGATCGGCAGCGCGAAGTGATGGTGGCAAAACATAATTTATATTTATTGAGCAATAACGATGCGCGCGAACAATATTATTCAATTAAAATAGCCCGCCTAATGCAAACGGGTGAGCATGAATATGTGTTGGACGATAAATTCGTACCCAGTGTTATTCATTTGTCGGCCAGTGATGTGTTGCAACATTGTGTGCGTCGTTTAATTGAATTAACGGAATCTAAAATTAAAGTGCTCAATGAGCGCCGTCGTTCTTTTAGTGGTGACGTGACCGAATTTGGCCAAAGTGATTTGGCGCATTTCTTATTATTAGAAGCCCTGCAAACCGATTTGCCGGTGTTAAAGCATTATCAACAAGAAAACAGCGTACATCCCGAGGCTTTATATTTAACATTGGCGCGCATTATTGGCCGCTTACAAGCATTTGAAGATGCCAGTGAGGTTGAAATTATTGCATACCAACATCATGATTTGACACGTACGTTTTCTGATTTAGAAAATCGCTTAGCCAAGTTAATGGATATTGTTTTACCCACGCGGGTGGTGAATTTAAACTTGCAACGCGAAAGCAGCACGTTATATTCAGTTGACCATATTGATAGCGTATTCCTCACCGAGCAAACCTTCTTTATTGGTGTTTACTTATCCGCGCACGATGCGAGCTGGATTGACCGTTTCGCCGAGCACATCAAAGTGGGCTCGCGCGAACAGCTTGAGGCTATTGTGGCATCGGCCTTACCGGGCGTGCAAGTTACGCATATGCAGCGCCCACCCAGTAAGTTACCAATTAAAAGTGGTTACGAATATTTCCGCTTAGACCCTTACGGGCAATATTGGGACCGCATTAAAACCGATCGCACCTTGGCTATGTTTGTTTCCCAAGAATTTGAGCAGGCTAACATTGATTTAATCACCGTTAAAGAATAAGGAAAATAGGATGAGTATTGCAGGAACTCACAATCCCATTCTTGAAGCTAGTAGCGAATTGTTGGCCATGATCGCCGATTTTCGTTTCAAAGCCGAACAAGAAACTAAATATGAAAATTTTCGGGATAATGTTGAGCAAGCTTTAGCCGATTTTGGTGAGCGATTGCGTTTGCAAAATATCTCCAAGGAAAATATTGAATTAGGACGGTATGCTGTCACGACGTTTATTGACGAGGTTGTTATGTCATCTAATTGGGAAGGCAAGCTAGCTTGGATGGCGCAAACATTGCAGTGGCATTATTTTGGTGAGCACCGCGGTGGCGAAGGTTTTTATAATCGTCTAGCCGAGCTGCGCCAACAAGGTGTAGATCAAATTAATTTGCTTGAGTTTTATTATGTTTGTTTAGAGTTAGGTTTTCAAGGAATGTATCGTGTGTTTGATCAAGATAAATTAGTGAGTTTGAAGCAAGAATTAAAAAGGCTGGTTGAGCGTTATCGCAATTACCCTAATTTACAGTTAAGTGCTGCTTCTGGGCAGTTAGAAATTTCAACTAATGCGAAAACAAAATTTCCTTATGCTTATTTTGGCGCAGCGTTGGCTGGTGTGTTACTGGTTATCTATATTGGCTTTATGCTCGCCATTAATCACACTGCAAATACCACCGAGATGCAGTTATCACACTATGCGGGTAACATGAAAACCCTGGCGCAAGAGCAGCATTATAATGGGGACGCCTCATGAATTTGTTACAACTGTTTAGTAAGCTGCCTATCATGAGTTTTTTGAACCGCTTCAAGATCATTGCCGCGCTCGTAGTGGTGCTATTATTGGTGTGGACAGTGGGTGGTGTTTTTGGTTTGTCTTTTAATGTGCAATTAATCATTAGTTTAGTGATTTTTGTGGGCTATGCCGCCGTGAAAGCTGGACAGTTTTGGCATGGCCAGCACCAAAATAACAATATTAATAAAAGCAGTGTAGCTAAAGAACAAGATGGTGGGGTAGATTTATTGCCCTTGCGCAAAAATGTGGCTGCCGCCATTAACACTTTATGCACTTCAGAGCTGGGTCAAAATTATCATGGGCACGGTGCTTTGTATGCCTTGCCTTGGTTTATTATGCTAGGCGCCAGTGGTGCCGGAAAATCAACCTTGCTGCGCAACGCGGGCTTGCAGTTTCCTTTAAACAGTGATGAAGAAATTGAATTAAAAGGTTTTGGCGGGACCAAAAATCTTGATTGGTGGTTTGCCGATGATGCCGTGATTTTAGACACTGCCGGGCGTTACACCACAAACACAGATGCGCATGACGAATGGTTGGGTTTACTTAATATTATTCGACGCAACCGCTGGCGCATGCCTCTTAACGGGGTGCTGTTAACCTTGAGCTTGCATGATATTTTATTGGCCGATACGCGTGCGCTGGAACAACAGGCGGGCGTGTTGCGCGATCGCATTGCAGATTTAAACACGCAGTTAGGTTATGTGTTGCCGATAACCTTAATTTTTAATAAGGCCGATTTGATTAGTGGTTTTTCACAATTGTTTGCGGGCTGTAAAGCTGATCAGCAGCAAGAGTGGGGCGTGTCACTACATGCTTTGGCGCGAGATGAAAACATTAATGAATCTCTAAAGCAACAATTAGCCTGCTTACAACAGCGGCTGGTGAATTATGCGGTGCAACATTTAGATTACCAAGGTAATAACGGCGCAAAGGCCAAGGCCTTTAATTTTGCTACGCATTTTCAACGGGTGTTAAGCCGTGTTGAGGATTTTGTGTTTATGATGACGCATGATAATCCTTATCAAGCTAAATTTAATTTGCGCGGGGTTTATTTTACCAGTGCTAATCAACAAGGGTTATCGCTCACAAGTTTAGTGCGTGAAGGTAAAACACAATTTGTGCAATCTGCCGGGGCGATACCCAAAAAGCAGGCGCACAATTGTGGCCAGGGTTTCTTTATTACCGCATTATTGAAAAACAGTGTATTTACCGATAAGAACAGCGCGGTAATGAATCAACGTACTCGGGCGTTGGTTAATGGTGTGAAATATGGTGTCTCTGGCCTTGTGGGGGCTGCTTTGTTGAGCATGGTGATTTTTTGGGGCGTGGCGTATGCATTTAATCATGATGTGTTAAACCAAAGTGTAGAGAAGGTTGCGCACTTGAGCAGCGTGGTGCAAGATTCACAAGCCGATCAGTGGGATTTACTCTCGGCGCAGTTAACGGTATTGCAACAATTCAATGAATTTTCGCAACACAATCAATTGATTGCGGCGCACAAACGTTTTGGTTTGTATCGCGGTAATGATCAACAGTTCAGTTTGCAAAGTGTTTTGGCCGACAGCTTGCAGAACAACTTTTTGTTTCCAGTGGCAAAAGTTTACGAAGCAAAGTTACATCACTATGCTGCGCTATGGCCTAAATTAAGTGGCGCGCAGCAGCAAAAAATGTATTTTTATTACTACCAAACGCTGCGCAATTATTTGCAGCTGGGTATATATGACGCCAATAATACCCCAAGTGATATTGAAGACATTACTAATACATGGGTGAATTTATTAGCCAAGCAAAAAAATAATATTGATGACAGTATGCTTAACACCGCACAATTAGCACACTTGGTGACATTCTTTTTAAACAACCCTAATAGTGGCATTAGCCCCGATTCACTGGCAGTAGAGTGGCTACCAAAACGCAATTTAATTTCCACTGCCAGAGAGCAGTTGCGTCGGCCCGTGGATGTCAGCTTATTAAATACTAAATTGCAGCAAATTTTGCAAACTAAGCTACCCGCCATTAGCATTGATAGCTTATTGCCAGGCAGTACTGCCAATTTGTTTGCCGATACGGTGGCTTTGCCGGGTATGTATACAAAACTTGCGTGGTTAAAAATAGTAGCGCCACAAATCACCAGCATTGCTAACCAAGCCAGCGCTGGTGATTGGGTGATTAATCAGCCGATCAGCATTAATCAAGACGGCGCCTTGAAGCCAGCGATTGATAACACCAAACCAGATTTGCAGGTCGCAGCCAAGCTACAGGCGCAAATGTTGCAAGGTTATTTCCAAGCCTATTTGCAAGCATGGTACCAATGGATGACTAACTTGCGCTTGAAGAAATTTTCTTCGCTATCTGATGCCAGTGATGCGTTGATTCAACTGAGTAAAGATGATGGTCCCATGGTGAAAGTGCTGCAAACCATTGCCAATAATTTACAAATTAAAGATCCTGATTCACACTGGCGCTTGTTTTCCAAAAACAATGAAGCCCCGGTGATCTATAAATCGCTAACCGGCACGGATAATTTTATCAGCAGTGATTTGAGCGTTAAATTGACTGATGCCATGAAACAGTATCTACAAGCGATACAAAGTGTGCAGGCTGATGTGGAAAATATTGCCGTTAGCTCGGATCAAGAGCAGGGGGCTGATAAATATAGCCGCGCTATTTTATCCGGTAGCACCAATGCTAATAATTTATTTCAGGCGCGCTTGAAAATTAGCCAGCTATTAGAAAATGCGAATAACAAAGTGGCGCAAGGTGCCTTAAGCAATGTGCTGTTGGCACCACTACGCGCTAGTTGGCAAGCCTTGCTGATGAGCGCACAAAAAAATATTCAGCGTAATTGGCAGGCACAAATTATTCCTAGCTTTGAAAATGAAATTGCGGGCAAGGTGCCGTTTGCTGCGTCAGGCCCCGATATTGATATGGCGCCAGTGCAGTCGTTTTTTGCACCCAAGTCTGGCAGCTACTGGCAATTTGTTAATAAACAGTTGGTACCTTACGTGCAGCAAGAAGGCTTGTCTTGGCAGTTGAACACTTGGCTGGGTATTGGCATGCCGCTGTCAGCTGATTTTATGGCGAATTTGCAACAGGCCCAGCAAATTAGCAGCGTGCTATTTAGCAATGGCACCAGTACACAGAAGTTCTTTTATTCGCTGTATCCCATTCCTGAGCCGCGCATTAGTGAGCTGGACTTTACGGTAAACAATCAGCAATTTTCATATGTTAATGGCCCGCAGCAATGGCATTATTATCACTGGGCAGCTAGCCAAAACCCTCAGCAAGCGGTGCTGACCGTGGTGGAAAATGATGGCGAAGCTAGGGCGCGGATGTATGAAGGTGGGCCGTGGGCACTCTTTAAATTATTGCGCAAAGCTGATAGCTTGCAGCGTCACGGTAATTATTATATTGCCAAATGGAGTTTACAATCTAGCACGGGCAACACGCTGCACAATGTATTGCATTTTCGCACAGATGGCCCTGCCGATGCGATTGCTGCTTTTGTGACCCATGACTTTAAGCCGCCTTATATGTTGGCCGCCAAGCAGGAGCAAAATTTATGAGCACTTGGGTTGAGCAACTGGTTAAGCCTTTAGCTGACAATGCAGTTGGGATTGACCCGCGTAATAGCGATGAGTTTTATGACCTGAAACAAGAGGTCACTAAACTTAGCGGTATTGATTACAATTTGATAAAGAGTAAATCTGAAATTATTTTAAGCCAGCAAGGTAAAGATTTGCGCGTGGCCAGTTATTTGATTTTAGCGCGTTTAAACCTTGAGGGTTATCAAGGTTTTCAAGAAGCGCTCGCGCTATATGATGAATTGCTTAGCAATTATGGTGAGCAACTCTATCCACAAAAATCTCAAAGTAAAATAGCGAGCGTGCAGTGGCTAAACGAACCGCGGATTAAGCACCTGCTAAAAAGCAAATTAGATTTGAAGGATGCAAGGCAGACTAAAAAACTTTTAAAACGTATTGAGACCATTAATACGCATTTGCAAGAATATATCAAGTTAGACACTAAAATTTTTACCAGCATTACTTCTAGCTTACGTGCAGCACAAACACAAGCTCTGCCGGCAGCGGAAGTGAGGCCGGTGCAAATGAATGCTGCCGCCAATGATAGGGGCAATCAACTGCCTGGGCAAGTGTTATGTGAAGATGAGTTGCGTGAGACCACTCGATTGCAATTAAATTATCTGCGCCAGCAACAGCAGTGGTTGCGTGCAGTGGGATATTCACGTGCTTACCGCTGGGGTGGTTTGAAAGCTTTGCGGGCTGACAACAACATTACCAGCGTTCCGGCGCCCGATGAACAAGCGGTGCAAAATTTACAACGCATTGTTGAAAATGGGGCGCCTGGCGAAGTGCTTATCGCCGCTGAAGATCTTCTGATGATGAAAGGCGGCTTGTATTATTTTGATTTACATTATTACCAATCTATCGCCGCTAAAGAAATGGGCTTAACGGATGTGGCGGCTTATATAGAAGATGAGCTGAAGCAATTGTTGCTGCGTTTTCCAAAATGGATTAATTACAGCTATAGCAACAACCAGCCTTTTGTTAGTGTGGAAAATAGACTTTGGCTAGAAAGTTTATTAAGGCCCAGCGCTACTCTTGCCAGCGAAGTGGCTGGCGTCGAAAAAACGTTGAGCTTAAATGATATTGTTAACCGTTACCGCGCAGAAGTGGCGGGCAAAAGCTTATCTGAAAAAATCACACTGTTGCGCAAGTCGCAAGCCAGTGATATGCGTGGCTACTACCAACAACAATTAGCCCTGGCACGGTTTTGCTTGGAAGATAAGCGCGTTGATTTGGCCGTGCCAATGTTAGAGCAGCTGGCACAATTGATTAACACACACCAACTTGATGTGTGGGAGCCTGAATTTGCAATGTATGTTTGGTCTGAGTTACGCACGGCATGGAAATTAAGCTTGCCTAAACTGAATTCAGACATGCAAAAACAAGTGCGTGAGAAACTGGAGAACTTGTTTGCAAAAATGTGTGTGACCGATTTAGGCCGCGCATCACAGATGAAATCTATTTAGGAGAAGATGATGAGCAAAAGTTACCAAAATGAAATCCCTAAAGCGCGCGTTAATATTGCTTTAGATGTAGATACCAATGGTGCTACCGAGCGTAAGGAGTTGCCGCTGAAATTGTTAGCCGTGGGGGATTACAGCGCGGGAAAAAATAATGAACAAGTGCAAGACAGAGAGCGCATTAGCATTAATAAAAATAATTTTGACAGCGTGATGAAAGATTTAGCACCGGAGGTTAAGCTCAGTGTAGAAAACACATTAGATGAAACCCAAGATGAGTTGGGCGTGAGCTTGCAGTTTAATTCAATACAAGATTTCCACCCGGGAAATATTGCCAAGCAAGTGCCTGAGCTTAAGCGCTTGGTAGCCATGCGTAATTTACTCAAAGACATTAAGTCTAATTTGCTCGATAACGCGAAATTTCGTAAAGAATTGGAATCTATTTTCAAAGACAATCCTTCATTAGAAGGTTTGCGTGCAGAGCTAGATGAATTAACCGCTGATGATAAGCCTAAGGAGAATTAAATGAGCACTGTAACCCAAACTAGCAACAGTAAAGCAACGCTTAATGAACAAAGCGTCTATGAGCGTTTGTGTGACACCGCGGATATTACGCCGGCAATGAGCAATGTTAATATTGCTGAATTCAGCGACGTGGCTAACCTAGCAGAAGTGAGCGCCAATGCTCGCCTTTCGGCCTCGCTGCAAGTTTTATTAGGTTTTGTTAATAAGGATAATGCGGTCACGCGTATTGATAAAGTGCTGCTCGATAATTATATTGCCCAAATTGATGAAATGCTTGGCCAGCAGTTAGATAAAATCATTCACGCCGAACCGGTGCAAAAGTTAGAAGCTTCATGGCGCGGCTTAAAACATCTGGTTGAACGGACAGATTTCAAATCGAACATTGAAATTGACCTGCTTGATGTTGACAAGGAGACCTTAAAAGAAGACTTTGAAGAAGCCCCCGATGCAACACACAGTGGCTTATATAAGCATGTGTATGTTGACGAATATGACACGCCGGGAGGCAAGCCTTTTTCTGCCATTATTTCGGACTTTGAGTTTGATAAGGGTAATAGTGATATTAATTTTTTACGTGATCTTTCAAAAGTTGCTGCTTCAGCACATTGCCCGTTTATGGGCAGCGTGGGTGCTGAGTTTTTTGGCAAAAAATCACTCGACGAAGTGATGAAGATTGATGACGTAGGAAATTATATGGAACGTGCAGAGTTCATTCGTTGGAATGGCTTTCGCGAAACAGAAGACTCGCGTTATGTATCTTTAACGTTCCCTCGTTTTCTGTTGCGCCTGCCGTACGGTGCAAATAACCCCGTGAAAAATTTTCGTTATGAGGAGAGGGCCAATTCCACACAACATGAAAATTTCTTATGGGGCAGTGCCGTTTATGCGTTTGCGGCAAACATGTGCGCATCGTTTAAAGAAAATGGCTGGTTAGTTAATATCCGCGGCCCACAAGCCGGGGGTAGAGTTGATAATTTACCGCTACATCAATACGATGCTGGCCGAGGTTTGCAAACTAAAATTCCTTCTGAATCCATTGTGTCTGAAACACGGGAAATGGAGCTAGCTAATTTAGGTTTTATGCCGTTAAGTTATTATAAAAACAGTGATTACGCCTGCTTTTTTTCGGCTAATTCAACGCAAAAGCCAAAAGTTTATAACACCAAAGAGGCTACAGCAAATTCACGCATTAATGCGCGTATGCCGTATATTTTCCTGGCGTCTCGCATTGGGCATTATTTAAAAGTTTTGCAGCGAGAAAATATTGGTTCAGTAAAAGACAAGAGTGTTTTAGAGCGAGAGTTAAACCAATGGTTACAGACCTTGGTGACTACCATGAATTCACCTGGTCCAGAATTGATTGCTACACATCCCCTACGTGAAGGGGCAGTTAAGGTGGAAGAGATTCCTGAGAATATTGGCTATTACCGTGTGTCTATGTATATACAGCCGCACTTTCAAATTGAGGGCGTGGATGTACGTTTGTCGTTGGTTGGCAAAATGCCGGCTGATTCTGGCGAGTAGAATTCTCGCTCTGCGAGAAAGAGAAGGAGTGCTTGGCCGCCGTAAATGTGGCTGGGTAATTAAAGCGACAACAGTGAAAAGCCTTCATGGTTGTTTATTAAATATGTTTAATTAAAGGAAATGATTATGGCAAATGCAAGTTATATGACAATTAAAGATGACAAAGGTAACGACATTAAAGGTTCAGTTGATATTGGTGGGCGTGAAGGAACGTTGGAAGTGGTGGCGCTAGAAAGCAAAGTGGAAATTCCCACGGATGCGGAAACGAACGAAGCCCGTGGCGTACGTCGCCATGATGGCTTTAAAGTCACAGCTGTTGTGGATAAGGCGACACCTAATTTCTATAAAGCGTTAGCTGAATCAAAGCGTTGGAAGTCAGTGCAAATTGATTCTTATGCGCCAGATGAAACCGGAGCTGAAAAGAAAACGTACACCATTAGCATGGAAGATGTAGCCGTGGTTGCCGCTAAGCAGGTGAAGCTTAATGTCAAAAACCCTGAGACTAAGCCTATGCCTGACATGATTGAAGTGACTTTTCGTTATCCGAAAATCACGCACACATGGATTGAAGGTAATATCACCGCTACGGATGATTGGAAAGCTAAACGTTCGGCTGCGTAAAGTATAGTGCGAAGCTTTTGTGAGTGACAAACAATAGTTGAAATTAGATTATCAGATCTTGTTTCACTATTTTTTACTTGCTTGCAAAGGCTAAGCCTAAACGGCCGTCACCCATAAAGGTAACTCATAATGCAATCAACTTTAATAGACACCTTGTTGGGCGATGATGTCATTGTTGTTCATCCAGATAGCGAAGCTTTTCTTTTACATAGTATTGGCCGTCATGTTGAGCACTTGCTTAACACCCGCCAAGGTAGTTTAGTGCATATGCCAGATTTGGGATTGCCAGATTTAACAGAAATTTATAGAGCATTGCCGGAATCCAGTCATGATTTGATGGCCGAGATAAAGCAATGTTTAGAAAAATATGAACCGCGGCTATCACAAATTCGAGTTTATCAGCAAGAAAATTCAGCGGATGATAGCGTGGTGAATTTATTAATTGAAGCACGCGTGGTGGGTCAGCAGCAGGCAAAGTTTATTACTTTGTTTGCCAATGATGGGCATGCCAGTGTTGATTATCGCCATTAAGGATATTTATCATGAAGTTAGAATCTTTTGCTGCGCAAATGCAAAGCCTACATCAAGACGCGCAAGATTTTGCCGAGCAATATCCTGAGCAGGCAAATAAGCTTAATCTACAAACCTTGCAAGATAGAGATCCCTACGTTGAGCGTTTATTGGAAGGTGTGGCCTTTTTAACAGCACAAATAAAAGAACATATTGATGCTGACTTACCAGAGATCAGCGGGACATTTTTGCAACAGTTTTGGCCGCATATTGTAAAGCCTTTTCCGGCAGTAACCTTGCTGCAATTTGTGCAAAATTTTCGTCAGGTTCAAAAGACGCAGCATATCGCGAGGCAAACCACTTTGCTATCAGACGGCGTGGGGCCAGAAAATACGGTGTGTTATTTTAATACCACTGAGGCACTGAGCATCCAGCCTTTTTACTTGATTGAAGCACAAATGACCCAGTTAACCTCGGGCAAGCGAAAAATCAGCTTGAGCTTTCAAGTTGAGCCGGGCGTATCCCTCAGTGAATTAGATTTATCGGACTTTAAATTTTATTTACATGCCGATGATTTTCAGGTGGCGCCTTTATTGTATGCCTTTACCCATGATGATAATGAGGTGAGCTTGCGCTTTCCCGACACGGAAGCATCACGCGATATACGCTTACCCAGATACAGTATGCAGTTGGCAAATTTAAGCACTGAGAATATGCTGTTGCCTGAATTTGGGCGGGAACAATTAGGCTTGCATTTATTACATGAATATTTTGCTTTCAAGCAAAAATATCAATTTGTGCATGTGAAAAACTTAACCGGTGCTGCATTTCCAACGGTGTGTCACAGTTTTACTCTTGATATAGAAACCGCAGCACAATTACCTGGACGCCTACAATTAACTAAAGAAAATGTGTTGCTCCATTGTGTGCCAGCGATTAATTTGTATAACATGCAAAGTGAGCCGATTAATTTAGACCACCTACAAACCGAATACAAAATCATTCCTGATGTAAAAGCGCGTGACAGCGTTTGCGCTTATACCGTAAACAATATTATGGCAACCCATGCCAAAACGGGTGCGCGAAGTGAATTAACTTCTTTGCATAGCTTTGCGCATCGCAATCAAGCAGGCGCTTATTATAGCACCCAAGAAAAATTGGATGCTAAGCAACAGATGCAGCTACAGGTTAGTTTTGGTGGTGTGGATACCAGTGCGACGCAACGTCTGTCCTGTGAGTTGCTGGTTTATAATGGCGATTATCCGCGGCGATATCTAAAAGAGGGGGATGTTTGCGATTTGGTTGAGACAATTAGTTATGGTCAATTTAGAAATATAACCCAACCAACCCCGGTGTTAGCGCCGGAGAGCCTGCAAGATTTGCATTGGCATTTGCTCAAGCATTTGAGTTTTAATTTACAATCTTTTGATAGCGTTGAAACTTTACAGGCCTTGTTACGTAATTATGATTGGAGTAACAAGGCCGAAAATAAAAAACGTATTGCGGCGATAAAAGAGATTAAGGTGGTTGCCGCTGAAAAAGTTCAGCGTGGCGCATTGCGTGCGGGGCACGAAGTGCAATTGTTGTTAGATGATGATGGTTTTTCAACTGTGGGTGATGCTTATTTGTTTGCGAAAATACTATGCCAGTTTTTCTTTTTGTATGCTGATATTAATGAGTTTGTACAAGTGCGCACACAATTTGTTAAAGGGCATGATGATTGGTTATGGAGTGCTAACGTATGAAGATTGCGATGCTGGAAAATATTCACCAATATCAATTTCAACAAGCGGTACGCTTGCTAGAAAACAGGGGGGTTAAGCACTTACGCTATATTGCAACTCCAGACGTGACATTTCCGGGTGCAGATATCAAGCATGCTCGACAAAAAAATGGATGCGTAACCTTGGCGGCAAATTTCATGGGGCTTTACGGTGTTGACTCTCCCTTGCCACATTACCTTACTACGCTCAGTAATGCGAATAATGTCAGTGGTGAAAGAATACGACATTATTTCGATGTGATACACCAACAAATTTATCCGCTGTTTTATCAGGCATGGAAAAAGTATCATATTTTTGTGCAGCTCAATAATCCTGAGCATAGTTATTATCGTCAGTTGCAAGCCATTTCGGGGGGCTTGCTTAAAGATGACGACAAACAAGAATATGCGCAAGCCGCTTTATTAGGTGCAAAAGTTAAGACGGCTAGCGCCTTGAGCACGGCCATTCGCGCTATGTTGGCGAGTAGCGCATTGGCACAACAATACAGCGTTACGATTCAGTTATTTCAGCCCACGCATTTTCACTTAGTAAATATGAGCTGTTTGGGGAAAATGAATTTAATCTTGTCCGATAACACCGTGCTAGGTCAAAATATTCAAACGGTGCAAAACAAAATTCAAATTGAAATTGGCGTGATGAATTATCAACAAGCTGAGCAATTAACCCCGGACCAACCATTGGCGAAGCGCTTACATTCATTTGTGAAACGTTATTTAAAGCCCAATATGCGTTATGAGCTGGCATTGAAAGTTAATGCCGCGCAAAAAAACATGTTGCAACTTGGTGTAAGCTCGGCGAATTTGGCTTGGTCAACTTATTTGGGCGAGCCCTTAACGGCACCTTATCAATTAACCCTTACCGTATAGGAATATCATTATGAGTCAAAACAATTTGAAAACTATTGTGAATCAGCTAAATGATTTTAATGCGCGCGCTCTAGAGGCGGCGGTGGCTTTTGCCACAGCAAGGCGACATTATGAGGTGACGGTTGAGCATGTGCTGGTGAAGATTTTGGAAATGGGCGATAGCGACTTGGCATGCTTGCTTAGTCATTTTCGTCTTGATCAAGACGCTTTGTGGCAAGCCTTGTTAAAAAATCTTGATGGGCAACGTGCCGGCAATCAAGGTAAGCCCGGTTTTTCGCCGCAGCTTTATAAATGGCTGGAACATGGCTTGGTAGCGAATAGCTTACACTATCAACAAGCTAAAATTCGCAGTATTGCTTTACTCGATGCGCTAATACCTTTTGCGCTACAGTTACCGGGTAACTTGGCCGATGTGCTGCAAGGCGTTTCAATCGATGATATGCGTGAGAATGCTTGGCAGCGTGTTGGCGCATCATGTGAGAATTATGGCGCTGCAGATAAGGCGGTTTATTTGCCAGAAGCTAGCGATCTTGAGCAAACGAAAAAATCTGATACCGCGTTAGCGCGTTTCACGCATGATTTAACGGCGAAAGCAGAAGCGGGTAAGATTGATCCGGTAATTGGTCGCGAGTTTGAAATTCGTTTGATGGTTGATGTGTTAATGCGCCGGCGAAAAAACAATCCTATTTTGATTGGCGAGCCCGGCGTGGGTAAGACGGCGATTGTTGAAGGTTTTGCACGCCAAGTTGCCAGTGGCGATGTGCCTGCCAGCTTGGAAAAAGTGCGCGTTCATACTTTAGACTTGGGGCTCTTACAGGCGGGAGCAGGCGTTAAGGGTGAGTTTGAAAAGCGTTTGCAACAAGTGATTGAAGAAGTGCAAAATGCTGCATCACCTATTATTTTATTTATTGATGAAGCGCACACGATGATTGGCGCTGGGGGGAATGCGGGCAGCAGTGATGCCGCCAATTTATTAAAGCCGGCTTTGGCGCGTGGTGAGCTACGTACCATTGCGGCTACAACCTGGGCTGAATACAAACAATATTTTGAACGTGATGCCGCTTTAGAACGTCGCTTTCAAATGGTTAAAGTGGTTGAGCCTACAGAGGAACAAGCCCTTAAAATCATGAGTGGTCTGAAAGATATTTACCAAGCGCATCATGGCATTTTAATTACCGATGCAGCGCTGGCGGCAGCGGTGAAATTATCAAATCGTTATATCACTGGTAAAAAATTACCCGATAAGGCGATTGATTTAATTGATACCGCTGCGGCACGTATTCACATGGCTGGCAGTGTTATGCCGAGTAGCATTGAGGCCTTGCAAGCGGAGCAACATTATTTGACACAACGCCTGGCTGATTTAACAAGCCAGCTCAATAATGGGGTTGCAATAGATAACCCTGATTTGGTTAACACCTTGCAAGTAGAGTTGGACAAGAATGCTGGGCAGCTAGGGGTGTTAACCTTGCAATGGCAAGAAGAAAAAGCATTGGTGGAAGAGATTTTAGAGCAGCGTAAAACCGTGGGTGTGTTGCTACGTGCTAAGGAGGTTGATAAGGCTAAGTTTGCCTGGATGCAAATGGCCATTAAAGAAACGCAGGCAGAGTTAGCCATGCTGCAAAATAATAAGCCTTTAGTGCAGGCGGAGCTTGATGCCAATGTAGTGGCCGATGTGGTGGGTGATTTGACTGGTGTGCCGGTGAGTAATTTGTTGAAAGATGACATCAGTAAATTACTTGAGTTGGAACAAAGCTTGGCAGAAAATATTATTGGCCAAACTACAGCATTGAGCGCTATTGCACAGGCCATTCGCACTCGTCGCTCAGGCTTAGGAAATCAAAACGCGCCCTTAGGTGTGTTTTTGTTAGCGGGTCCCAGTGGCGTGGGAAAAACTGAAACCGCTCGTGTGGTGGCGCGCGAGTTGTTTGGCGGTGATAGTTTTTTAACGACGATTAATATGAGTGAGTATCAAGAAGCACATACGGTGTCGCAATTAAAAGGATCACCGCCAGGTTATGTGGGTTATGGTGAAGGCGGAATTCTTACCGAGGCTGTGCGCCAACGGCCTTATTGCGTTATTTTATTAGATGAAGTTGAGAAAGCCCACCCCGATGTGATGAATATGTTTTATCAGGTATTTGATCAAGGATTACTGCGTGATGGTGAAGGACGAGAAATTGACTTTCGCAACACAGTTATTTTTATAACCACAAACCTTGGTACAGAAGTGATTGGCCAGTTGGCGCAAGCAAAGGCTAGTGAGGCTAGTCTTGATTACGCGCAAGTCTGCGCCGCTGTGCAACAAGATTTAAGCCAACATTTTGCGGCAGCATTATTATCTCGAATGCAAGTTTTTCCTTATTTACCTTTAACAGAATTAGAGTTGCGAAGTATTGGCGCATTAAAACTCGATGCCTTAGCGCAGCGTTTGCAGGCAGCGCAAGGCATTCAGTTGCGATGTGATCAAGCGGTACTTAATTTGTTGGCCACTCAAGCATTAAGCCCAGAGCGTGGTGCGCGGGCTTTAACCAGTATTATTAATCAGCAAATTGAACCGGTGATTGCGCGTAGTGTTTTAAATTTTATGGCCGATGATGACATGCCTGAATTTTTAACCTTATCAATTGACGAGCAAGATGAGTTGAGTTTTGTTTATAGCAGTGCCCAAGTTGAACCTAGGTTGAAGCCATCGCTTAACGAGTACGTACCACACGGCTACAGCAATTAGCACCCCCTGCAGGTGTGCGTTGCTGTGGTTCGTGTGTTTTTATTGATGTTATAAGGTAACTAGTAAAAGGAAAAATAATGGATGTACCCGTGAAAAAGAAACAAGGTGCCAGCTTAGCGAGCGAGGCGAGTTATAAAAAATTGTTAACAGAAATAAAGTCTAAATTAAAATCGGCACAGCTACGAGCAATGGTGGCGGTGAACCAGGAGCTTATAGTGTTCTATTGGGAAACGGGTAGGTTGATTATTGAGCAGCAAGAAAAAGCCAAGTGGGGTGATAAATTGTTTGAGGCATTGGCTCATGATCTGGTTCAAAGTTTCCCCGATATGAAAGGGTTTTCTAAGACCAACCTGAAATATATGCGTATATTTGCCCAGCATTACCCCAACAAGGAATTTGGTCAGGCACTGCCTGACCAATTGACCTGGACCCATCACATTGTGCTTTTACAGTCTTTTAAACCAGAAAATATCCTTGAAAAACAATGGTATGCAAGCCAGACAGTTGAAAACGGTTGGCCCTATCGAGAGCTACAAAACCAGATAAAAGGCGGCTTATATAAGCGGCAGGCAGCAATCTCGTTAAAGACGACTAATTTTAAAGATAGACTGCCCGCTCCTACCTCTGGCCTTGCACTAGAGATGCTTAAAGATCCTTATAAATTCCACTTTCTCACCTTAGGCGAAGATGCGCATGAAAAAGAAGTGCATCGCGGTTTGGTTGAGCATATTAAACAATTTCTGATGGAATTGGGCCAAGGTTTTGCTTTGTGTGGTACGAATCATCCTCTTTATGTTTCAGACAAGCGTTTTGAAATAGATTTGTTGATGTATAACACTAAATTGCATTGCTATGTGGTGATTGAGTTAAAGCGTGGTGATTTTCACCCGCGAGATACGGGACAGTTAAATTTTTATTTATCGGCACTCGACGAACAATTAAAGCTACCGGAAGATGGGCCTACTATTGGTTTGCTATTGTGCGAGAAGAAAGACTGTATTATTGCGGAATACGCATTAAATCGGGTTGAAAGCCCAATGGGTATTGCCCAATATGAATTATTGAAGGCTTTGCCTTCTAAATTAGACCATATCTTGCCCACCACAGAGCAAATTGAAGCGGGCTTAAGTGGCTTTGCAATGGCGGATGAATAAAACTTGTCTAAGTCTAGTTTGAGCGTTGTTAAATCCCACCGGCAAACATTTCGCTGATTTTACCCTCGCGAATAATCGCCAATTTTAAAATCTCACGATCGCTTACTCGGCCTTCAGCTGTTGTGGTTTTAACATTTTCAAACCAAGACACGCTGTTGGTGTCAACCGTAAAATAACGATACTCTATTTGATATTTATTACCGGTTTGGTATTGAGCTTGATATTGCTGTTGCAATTGTGCAGAGGTGAGTTTGATGCCGTTTAGCTCGAGTTTGTCGTTGTAGAATTGCTTGATTGCATTTTTGGAGTTGTCGTGTTGCACCAACAAGCTTTGTTCCATATTTTTGATAAGGGTGATTTTTGAGTCTTGCGCTTTAGCGGCGTAAACATGCAGACTTAAAGCGGTTAGCGCAATCGCTAGCGTTATTGATTTCCTTAGATTACGCATCAACTTTTCCTTAAGTTAGATTAAATTTCAACCACTATAACAAATGTTGATAAAAATGCAAATTTGAAATTTAATTCGCTACGAGTATAGGTTGCTAGATATTTTAGAGTGCTAAATAGGCTCCCAAAAAATGTCAAACATGTATTTGGGAGTCATCGCGGGAGAGACGAAATCAGTTAATAGGAATTACGCGACAAGATTTATTTTGTGCATAGGCCTTGCTAGTGCAAAAATATAAATCATGTGCATCGGCGCTCCATTGGTAAGCCGCATCTTTTGAAATTAATTCTTCATTAATATCACGCTGGCCCCGTTGGTCTGCGGCAAATTCTTCTAGCAGGCTAAAATGCTGATGTGAAAGTATTTTGTCGCCATTAATACTCACATAAACGGCGTGTTTAATAACAAGTCGCTGCTGGTTATCCGTGCCGATTATCTGTGTGGCTTTTACAGAAAGTACTTTTGTTTGGCCATTGCGAATAATTTGAGGTACGTGGCAGGTGTCTTTATCGTAGCCTAGAGCGTCGACATGTAATGTCATGCCGGTATTGTTATGTAACATGAAGTTGACACATTTGCTGGCGAAACTGGCACTGCAAAATAGCCCTAAAAAGAATACGGTAATAATTTTCATTGTTAGTCCTGTTATTTTGTTTTAGTTATTAATTTGTTAGAAATCTAGATTACCAATGAAACCTTAACGTAATATTAACGGTGAGTGAACTGAGTGGATATTTTAGGGCGTAGGTGCTTTAAATAATGTGAAAAATTCAACTGAAGCAACTCAGGAGCACCACTCGCTTCAACTTAAGCGCACTATTGCGAGGCCGAAGGCCGTGCACCAAAGGCACAAGTTAATCTCATGTATTGCACTTCGAGTCATGGAGATTGCCGCGTCGCTACGCTTCTCGCAACGACGGTGTTTTTTGATGTTGCGCATCATTGTCTGTTTAAAATGTGCCTGTGGTGCGCAACGGCATACTTTTTTTACAAATCTAATTAGCACTCACTTAGTGCTTTCTCAAAAATAGAATAAAACTAGTACAAGGCAGGGGGTGTAGAATTAAAATCCTCTGGGCAAAGCGTTGCTTACCCAGAGAATAAACTATAAGCTTAGGCGTTTTGGGAAGCGCCGGGTTTCATTTCAGCAGATAAATCTACGCTATCTGAGCGATAATAACATGTTGTGTAATGCAACACTCTACCCACTAATATCCCAATTAAGAAACCATTAGCAGCAAACACAAAATGTAAAAAATGTGCATCGCTCGCTGCAGCAGGGTTGCTGCCTAACGTATAGCCAATGTAATATTTAACGCCAAAAATTAATAAGATTAAAATCAATGTAAACCATGAGCCGCGCACTTTAATGAGGCCATGTTCACGATCGACTTGTATTTTATTGGCTTGCGTGACAAGCCAGCCTGTAGCAATACCTACCAATAACATGAGCGTGGCATTCATCATAAGATTATTGGTCCACACCGCGAGTGCTAGCAAGCTGTGAACGCTTAAATAAATTAGTATTACCGGTAAAATAAAAACTTTTTTATAAGGAAACACGCTGGGACGCGTAGCTTTTAATCCACGAAATACCACTAAGACCAACAGCAGGTAAACCCACCAGGGTGTTTGTAATAATGTGTCTAGTAATGTCTGCATTGAGAGTCTCCTATTGTGTGATGTATTGCTAAGATCGCTTGCCTGTATCTCTATACTCTGTTAAAGTTAAATAAAAGTGAGTATACAGTAAATGCGTTTAGTTATATATTTAATTTTATCAATAAGTTGCACCGACCTGCTAGCGGTCAATTTCAACAATGGCGATCATTATGCTCTCTGTTTTACCCCCGCCGAGCACTGTAAGCGAAAAATTACTGACTATATATATGCAGCTAAGCACAGTATTGAGGTACAGGCTTATTCATTTACCTCTAAAGGTATTGCCTATGCTTTGGTGAATGCACAGCGCCGTGGTGTGCAGGTTCGGGTATTGGTAGATAAGTCGGAATTAGTGAATTATTCGCGCCTCAATTTTTTGTTGCAGCACCGTGTGCCACTGTGGGTGGACACTAAAGTGCGCATTGCACACAATAAGGTGATGATTTTTGACAAACAAGCCGTGTTAACCGGTTCATACAACTTTACTAATGGCGCCGAGTATCATAATGCCGAGAATTCACTCTATATATATGCACCCAAGCTGGCGGCTCGCTATGTTCAAAATTGGCTAAGCCGCAAGAATCTGTCAACTCGGCTGAGCAAAAACAATCTGGCTAGCCTTACACAGCAAGCGCGGACTGCGGGTGCAAATTGAGCACTTAGTGCCATTCTCACCCAACATCCCCATTTTCTGTGCTTTTTCGTCTCAAAAATCAAAAACTCCTTGCAAAAAAAGCGCGTCTAGATATTATACACGCTGCTGAATTATCGGCAGACATGCGCGCCATGATTAGATATGTTTACATTATGAGCAAATCAGTTGGGTGTGTTGTGTTAATTAAATCGACAAAAGATGAGGCTACTTTGAAAAAATTAAAATCCTTTCTATTGATTCTTGGAACTTTTTCTCTAACATTAATGCTTAGCGGTTGTAAAATAGCAATGTTAGATACCGCGGGTCGCATAGCGCACAGCGAAAAAGAACTGATGATTTACTCTACGGTCCTCATGCTATTAATTGTTGTTCCCGTTATTCTTATGACTTTTTGGTTCGCATGGAAATATCGTGCTTCGAACCCTAATGCTGATTATCGTCCTGAAGAATATGACAATGTAAAAATTGAAATTTTCTGCTGGGTGGTACCTTGTCTTATTGTGATTATCTTGGGTGTTATCACTTGGATTAGCTCACACCGTTTGGACCCATACCGGCCAATAAGCGGGCTAAAAGGTAAAACGATTACCATTCAGGTCGTTTCATTAAATTGGAAATGGTTGTTTATCTATCCTAAGCAAGGCATTGCCGCTGTGAATTACATACAAATTCCTCCAAATCGCCAAGTTAAATTCTTAATTACCTCTGATGCGCCTATGAACTCTTTAGAAATTCCGCGCTTGGCGGGTCAAGTGTTCGCCATGGGCGGCATGCAAACTAAGCTTCATATTGTTGCGGACAAACCGGGTGTTTATAAAGGTTTCTCAGCTAACATTAGTGGTATAGGTTTTTCTGGTATGCGCTTTAAGGTTCATGTTACGTCTGAAAAAGCCTTTGCAAATTGGGTTAAGAAAACTCAACATGCCCCCGAGCACTTAACTGCACCAGCTTACAACAAGCTGATGCAAAATAGTGAAGACAATCCTGTGGCTTTCTACTCACACGTGGCTAAGAATTTATATCACAATGTGATTATGAAGTACCTTAAGCCAAACGTGAAAGGTATGTACACAATGGAAGAGCAAAACACGAAAAAGGGTAATTAGCATGACATTAACAACATTCTTATTCGGTAAACTAAACTATAAATCGTTTCCGTTTTTATATAGCCCAGAAGCGGGCACGGGAATATTTATTGGCTTAGTGGGTTTTATAGCATTAATTGTTATAGCCACCGTACTATATTTGACTATCAGCAAACGCTGGACATGGCTATGGAAGGAGTGGTTAACCACGATCGATCATAAAAAAATTGGTGTCATGTACTTTATAATGGCGTTTATCATGCTGTTTCGTGGTTTTTCAGATGCACTGTTAATGCGGGCTCAGCAAGCGGTTGCCGTGGGACAAAATCATGGTTTCTTACCACCAGAGCATTACGACCAAATCTTTACTGCTCATGGCGTGATTATGATTTTCTTTGTCGCCATGCCGCTTATGTTTGGTTTGTTAAACTGGGTGGTGCCATTGCAAATTGGTGCACGCGACGTGGCTTTTCCGTACATGAACTCAATGAGTTTATGGTTAACGGTTTCCGGTGTGTTATTAATTAACGTTTCATTGGTGATTGGTGACTTCGCCAAAACCGGTTGGTTGGCTTATCCGCCATTATCAAGCATTACCTACAGCCCAGGCGTGGGGGTAGACTACTTTATTTGGGGGCTGCAAATTGCCGGTATTGGCTCAATGCTCTCGGGCGTTAACTTCTTCGTTACTATTTTACGTATGCGTTGCCCAGGTTTAACACTTTTTAGAATGCCTATTTTTACTTGGACAGCCTTATGTGCTTCAGGTTTAGTGGTATTGGCCTTCCCAGTGTTAACCGTCACGTTAACGTTATTATTCTTAGACCGTTTCTTTGATATGCACTTCTTTACCATGGGGTATGGTGGTAATGCCATGATGTATATCAACTTGATTTGGATTTGGGGACATCCAGAAGTTTATATCTTAATCTTGCCAGCGTTTGGCGTGTTCTCGGAAGTAACCGCTACTTTTTGTCGTAAGCGTTTGTTTGGTTACCACACCATGGTGTGGGCAACCTTGGCGATTACAGTGTTATCTTTCGTTGTTTGGTTACATCACTTCTTTACGATGGGGTCTGGGGCGAGCGTCAATGCTTTCTTTGGTATCGCAACCATGGTTATTGCTATTCCAACAGGGGTGAAAATCTTTAATTGGTTGTTTACCATGCATCAAGGGCGTATTACCTTTACCACGCCAATGATGTGGACCATCGGTTTTATTGCTACTTTCTCAATTGGCGGCATGACAGGCGTGTTGATGTCTGTACCGCCTGTTGATTTCCAATTACATAACAGCTTGTTCTTGATTGCACATTTCCATAATGTGATTATCGGTGGTGTGGTGTTCGGTTATTTTGCCGGCTTCACTTACTGGTTTCCAAAAATATTTGGTTTCAAGTTGAACGAACGTATTGGTAAATTTGCCTTCTGGTTCTGGTTGGTGGGTTTCTATGTCGCCTTTATGCCGTTATATGTTTTAGGTTTAATGGGCATGACCCGTCGCTTAAGCCATTACGCTGCTAATACCGGTTGGCATGTTTGGTTGGTGATTGCTGCATGCGGTGCTTTGATTGTTGCCGCAGGTATTTTCTGTCAAGTCTTGCAGATTGTTGTGAGCGTGAAGAACCGCAACAAACCAGAATATCGCGTCGGTAATGACCCTTGGGATGCGCGCACGACTGAGTGGGCAATTCCATCACCTGCACCCTATTATAACTTTGCGGTAACACCTACTGTAAATTGCATTGATAGTTTTTGGGCTGATAAAGAAAAAGAGCGCAACGGTGAAGTATTACCTAAGCCGGTTATTAAAGATGTGCACATGCCAAAAAATACTGGTGTGGGTTTCATTATTGGTGCCTTTAGTTTCTTCTTTGGCTTTGGCATGATTTGGCACATTTACTGGATGATTTTCTTTGGTCTAATTGGCATGATTGCAATGGTTGTTGCCCGCACATTTGACTCAAGCGTGGATTATTATATCCCCGCCAAGGAAATTGTTGATATTGAAAATAGTTACAAAAGTGAGGCAGTAGTATGAGTGCGACAGGCTTAACAGACCATCACGACGAGCACGAACACCACGACGATACTGATACGTGCGTGTTCGGGTTTTGGATTTACATCATGACCGACTGCGTGTTGTTTGGCGTTTTATTTGCCACGTTCGCTGTGTTGCATGACAATAGCTACAACGGGTTTGGTTTAAAAACTTTTTTAGACCTGCCCTATGTTTTGGCAGAAACGTTATTCCTATTAGCTAGTAGCTTTACTTGTGGCATGGCTATTTTGGGCATGTATGTAAAAAATAAATCTAGAGTAATAACGTGGTTATGCTTTACATTGTTGCTGGGTTTAGCGTTTGTGGCAATGGAAGTAAATGAGTTTCATCATTTAATTCTTGAAGGTCACGGGCCTAGCTCAAGCGGTGAAATGTCTGCCTTCTTTACTTTGGTTGGCACACATGGTTTACACGTATCGTTTGGTTTGTTTTGGATGTTAATCATGATTTTCCAAGTCGCAAAATGTGGTCTCACCAAAGACACTATGCGCCGCTTAACCTTTTTAGGATTATTCTGGGCGTTCTTAGATGTGGTCTGGATTTTTGTTTATACTGTGGTTTACCTGATAGGAGGTATGTAATATGTCACATGAAGTAAAAACTGCTAATAAAGCTGGAAAGAAAACACTTGCAGCCTACGTTACAGGCTTGATTTTATCGTTAATATTAACCTTTATTGCCTTTTGGTGTGCGCATAAGCATCAAGTTGCCCCAGGATTATTTATCTCGGGTGGCAGTTTGGTTGTGATATTAATGTCACTGGCTGTGGTACAGTTGTTTGTGCAAGCGGCATTTTTCTTACGCTTGAATAGCACCAAAGAAGGCCAATGGGATCTCATGCCTTTCTTGTTTGTTATTTTTGTAGTGGTTATTTTTGTAGCGGGTTCACTGTGGATTATGTGGAGCCTAAACTACAATATGATGCACTAACATGCACCTAATGTTGTAACTAAATCCCCCATGTTTGGGGGATTTTTGTGAGTGGGAATAAAATGGAAAATAAAAGTTATAAAACGGCCACAACCCATTTACGTCGCGTAATTATTATTGTGCTCGCTATATTAATATGTCCACTTTTTTATGCTGGATATTTATTAATAGTTCAGCCTCTTAGTGACTTAAAAAACGTGCATCATATCAGCAGCCCTCCATCTTTTAATAAACTGATGCTGGTGAATAATTTAGGCGGGGTGTTGCCACATAGTCAATGGCATAACAAATGGATTTTGCTTTACGTATTGCCTACTGAG
Organism: Gammaproteobacteria bacterium; assembly: GCA_034112285.1. Classification (GTDB taxonomy): domain Bacteria; phylum Pseudomonadota; class Gammaproteobacteria; order JABDGN01; family JABDGN01; genus JAWUVP01. Next base: position 1,526 of record JAWUVP010000006.1, on the reverse strand, counting down.
TGTGAGCAAACTTGCAGGGCTGGTTTAGAAACATTAAATAATGCCTATGAAGATAGCATTCAACAGCGTAAACATACGATGGATATTTTGATTGGCACATTCTCACACAACACCCACTCAGAATTACAGCAAGCACTGCGTCAGCAATACCCCCGGTTTGTTCATGTTTATCTTGATCATGAAAATTTTTCACGGGTTTTTGCAAATTTACGTAGTAAGCGTCGGGCACTCTTTGTGGGCATGTTTTATCTTGTCTCGCCGAAAGGCAAAGTGCTGGTGGCCTTTGATTCGGATGTTAGCGAGTCGGTGCTCAATCAACAAATTTTACAATTAATTACTCAGTTTCAGGTGAAATAAAATGAACAATCATAATACAGCACAATCTTACCAAGCCACTTGGCGTGATTATTTAGGTTTATGTAAATTTCGCGTGGTGTTACTCATGCTTATTACTGCCTATGTGGGCATGGCCTTGGCAAGTCCCGGGATGGTAGCTTGGCAACCCTTGGTGTTTGGGTTATTAGGTATTGGCTTACTTGCTTGCTCAGCTGCCGCTGTGAATCATATGGTTGATAGACGTATTGATGCCATTATGGGCCGCACTCAAAATAGGCCGTTACCCACAGGGCGTGTTACGTTAACCCGCGCGATTATTTTTGCGATTACTTTAGGCGTATTGGGTTTTGGAATTTTAGCGGTGTTAGTCAATATGCTAACCGCGATATTAACCTTACTCACTTTGGTAGGTTATGCTGTTATTTACACCATGTACTTAAAGTACGCCACGCCACAAAACATTGTTATTGGGGGTTTTGCCGGAGCCATGCCGCCCTTGCTGGGCTGGACTGCTATTACCGGCCATTTTTCAGCAGATGCCTGGCTATTGGTGATGATTATTTTTGTTTGGACCCCGCCTCACTTTTGGGCGCTGGCCATTTTTCGTCATGAAGAATATCGCAAAGTAGACGTACCAATGTTAACTACAACGCATGGCTTACTTTACACGCGAAACAGTGTGGTGGCGTATACTTTTTTATTAGCGTTTGTGGCAAGCATGCCTTACTTAATTGGCATGAGTGGTATGTTGTATTTAGTGGGCGCCAGCATTTTAAATCTCATCTTTATTGGCTATGCTATTGTGCTGCGGGTTAGTGCTGATATTCGTTGGGGTATGAAAACCTTTCGCTACTCTATTATTTATTTGCTACTGTTGTTTGTGTTAATGTTGGTGGATCACTACCTGTAACCTAGCTATAAAGGAAATTAAATGCAGCTATCTTTTATTGTCGCGATTGATCAAAACTGGGCCATTGGCCTCAACAACCAATTGCCTTGGCACATGCCGGCTGATTTACAATATTTTAAAGCACAAACGGTTGGCAAATCCATTATTATGGGCCGTAAAACCTTCGACTCTATTGGCAAGCCATTACCCAAACGCCGTAATATAATCATCACGCGTGATAAAAATTATACAGCCCAAGGCTGCGAAATTTATTACAGTCCAGAAGCGGCACTTGCTGCAG
>JAWUVP010000005.1:0-16496 GCA_034112285.1 Gammaproteobacteria bacterium | reverse complement strand
TGCCAAAACAGCTGGCACGGTAGTTTTTGAAATTAAAGGCCCTAAAAATCGTCGTTATGTACGAATTGAGGAAGCTGCACCAGCCGCTTAAATCTTTTTTGCCTTGTAAAAAACCCGCTTTATAGCGGGTTTTTTTGTGGGGTAATTTTCTGGTGGTGTCGGCATCAATTGTAGAGACAGAGGCCTAGGGTTTGTGTTTTTACATCGATGCTGCTTGAGGGCAAAAAAATTCTGCTACTGAAAGAGTTGGAGACTCTGAATGTGATGAGCTAGAAACATGGCGCCGTTTTGGTGGACTTTTCACCGGACTGTTATAATGAGGGCATTCTATGTTCTGAAGTGGATTTCTCGAGCGTTTAGTTCTTATCGGAATGCTTATTTTATTTAATGGTTTTTTACAAGCCCATGACTTCGCCTCAGGATTATCAGGCAGTAGTTGCAGAGAAAGTATGGACTGGATGTTTCTTAACTTCAGTAGTACATTATTTATGCTAATAATTCGTTCAGCAGGCTTGAGTTTGACCATGCTAATTATAAGTTCAGATAAAGGTACCTTGATAAGACTAACAGATTCTTTTTTTATAAGTATTTTATATATTTTTTGTAATAATATACCAAGAGAATAAAGGTCCATGGCTACTGTGGCGGGAATTTTCTCACTACGTTTTAGAGCTGATAACTCTGGACACATATAGTTTTTTGTCCCTACCTTAGATGTTGGCGCACCTGTTTTTGTCATAAAGTCAAGATCAATTAAGTTTAAATTAAGAAAGTCTTTCTGCGAATTAATAATCATATTATTTGGTTTTATGTCAAGGTGCACGCAGCCCTCCTTGTGAAGAGATTGTATCGCAAGCGCTATTTTTAGCATAATTGCAATCCATGACTTGGTGGAGGTTGAGTTAGCATATTTAGACAGATAATCACTGAAACACATGCCAGAATAAAGTGGCATGGCATAATAGTATTTATCCATATCTTTACGCTCATGTCTTGTTAAGGTGCCAAATATTGGAGAATATTGCTTTTCCATATAATTTGAAGCTGTCTGGCGAACAGGGGGATGTAGGCTGATCTTACGCCAATGCATGATTTTTATTGCAGTTGGTTTTGTGAAATCTATTGATATACTGCCAGAAGAAGAATCTACTTGTAGTGGGAAGCCGGCTTTGATACGACCAAATCCTCCTGGCGTGGCAACCTGCATATCGCTCAGAGCATAATATCGAGGCTCGTTCATTTCGCCATACTTTAAACAAATAATTGAAAATGGAGCACCACTTATTTTGCGTGATAACTTGGGTTCATCGCCTGTAAAAATTATCGACTGATTCACATCTTTCCAGTTCTGCACTCTTTTGTAAAAAGCTATATGATTTTCTTTATTGTAGGCTAGAGGTAACTTTATACTGGGTAGGAGCATATGGTTTTCTTCTTCTTATTATTATATTTATTATAGTACTGTTACTTACTGCAACTTTTCCTAATTTTACGCTGTGTTTATTAACGCTACATTAACGGCCTAAATAATTATCTGTTTAATTAAAATAGGCTCGTGTCTAGTGAGGTCTTGTGTAAATAGCGTCGATTTACCTTGAAATTTGTCGATGAATCCCGCGTTCGAATCGTTGTTGGTAAAGCCAAAAGTAGAAGCTGCACCAGCCGCTTAAATCTTTTTTGCCTTGTAAAAAACCCGCTTTATAGCGGGTTTTTTTGTGGGTGTAACTTAGGATTATTGGAGCACAGATTATTTTTAGGTCAGGTTTAAAATTATATCCCTTGCTCGAACCTTCTCTGTAAAAGCGTTGCAAATGATTCCATTGCTGGGCCGGCGGGAGGCGTTGCATGGATTGCAGGTTGTCCTACTGGCGAGCCTGGAGGTGCTAAAGGCCTTGAAAGTTGAGTGGGCGAGCCCGAAAAGGGTGCGGGAGCATCTACACGCCGCCTTTTGGGGGGAGATTTCCTTGGGCTGTCAAAATGAGAGCATGTTATCGGGTGAAGAGGACTTCTCGGTTCTTTAGTTCTAATGGCGAAGCTTATTTTGGTTAATGGCTCTTTATAAGTCCATGGCTTTGTTGCTTCAGGATTATCGGGCGGTAGTTGCAGGCCAACAATAGATGCAATTTTTCTTAATTGGTCTATCACACCATCAATGCCAATGGTTCGCTCAACAGGGGATTTTTTAAGCATTTTTCTTAGAAGCTTGTTTAAGTGTGGTTGAATTGCAGGGTAAGATTCTCTTTCCTTAAGCCAGGGCTTTATATCTAAGTGTAACAATAGACCAAACGAATAAATGTCCATGGCTGTATTGGCTGGAATTTCCTGGTGAGGGTAAAGACCTTTTAGCTCTGGACAGACATAGCGCATTGTACCCACTCCTGGCGTTGGTTCGCCAATTTTGGCCATGAAATCATAATCGACTAAGTTTAGGTCAAGAAAGCCTTTCTTTGGACAAACAATCATATTATCTGGTTTTAAATCTAGATGTACGTAGCCTGCATTATGCACGGCTTGTATGGCAAGTGCGATTTTCAGCATTATGGCAATCCATGCTCTGCTGTAGGTTCTTTTTACCCCATTTACCCTATATTCATTTCCCTCAGCTATTAGATAGTCAATGAAACATTGGCCCGAATAGAGTGGCATGGCATAATAATATTTGTCCTGTTTCGCGCACTTGTCGCGTTTTAAAGTACCAAATATTCCAGGGGATTTTTTTTGTATGTAGTCTAACGCTGTTCTACTAACGGGAGGGTGGGGTTCTGATTCATCCTGACGCATAATTTTTATAGCGGTGGGCATGTTAAAAGCTATTGATATGCGGTCTGTATCATAATCAACATGCAATGGAAAACCCGCTTTAATGCGGCCAAATGCACCTGGCTTGTCAACTTGCATGTTACTGAGTGCATAATAGCGCAGTTCGCCCATCCCTTTTATTTCGCCAGAACTTAAACGGACTATTGAAAAGGGCGCGCCGGTTATCTTGCGTGATTGTTTTCGTTCTTCGGGGGCAAAGTTAATGGAAGCTGCTGTTTCAGCCCAGTGTTGCACAGTTTGATAAAAAGCCTGCAAATTAGCTTTATTATAAGGCACGGCCATATTATGTTCTTCTTATTGTTATATTTATTATTTTTAAGACGTTACTTACTGTAACTTTGCCCAATTGTAAGCGAGGATTCTTAACGCTACATTAACAGTCTAAATTCTTACCTGCCTAATTGCAGCGGGTTCGTGTATACTCACGTCTTTTATAAATAGAGCTAATTTGCTATGAAATTTGTTGATGAAGCGCGCGTTCGAGTCGTAGCGGGTAAAGGCGGGAGCGGAAGCTGTAGTTTTCGTCGTGAGAAATATATTCCGCGTGGTGGCCCCGATGGCGGCGATGGCGGCGATGGTGGTAGTGTGTTTATGCGCGGCAGTAAAAGCCTCAATACCTTGTCTGATTTTCGCACGCAACGTATTCATAAAGCCAAAAGTGGCCAAACCGGTGCGGGTAAAGACCGTATGGGTAGAGGTGGTGACGATTTAACCATTGATGTTCCTATCGGCACGCAAATTTATGATTACGATACCGATGAGCTGATGGGTGAAATTATGGAAATTGACCAAGTGCTTAAAGTGGCCCAAGGTGGTTTTCATGGCCTAGGTAATGCCCGCTTTAAAAGCAGTATTAACCGCGCGCCACGTCAAACCTCGCCAGGCTCAGAGGGTGAGAAACGTGAGCTTAAGCTAGAACTCAAAGTCTTGGCCGATGTTGGCCTACTTGGCATGCCTAATGCGGGTAAATCCACCTTAATTCGCGCTGTGTCTGAAGCAAAACCTAAAGTAGCAGATTATCCCTTTACAACCTTGCACCCAAACCTGGGTGTGGTGAATGTGGGCACGCATCGCTCGTTTGTGGTGGCTGACATTCCCGGCTTAATTGAAGGTGCAGCCGAAGGCTTAGGCCTTGGTATTCAATTCTTAAAACATTTGTCTCGCACCGGTGCGCTGTTGCACGTGCTGGATGTGGCACCTTATGATGGTACCGACCCGGTTGAAACCGCGAAGGCCATTTTGGCTGAGCTAGGCAAGTTCGATGTAGAGCTACTTAACAAGCCTCGCTGGTTAGTATTAAACAAGCTCGATCTGCTGCCCGAAGAAGACCGCGACGAAATTTGCTCAAAAATTGTGCGCGATTTGAATTGGGATGGCCCAGTGTATAGAATTGCAGCCTTGGCCAAGGAAGGCACAGAGCAACTTTGCTATGACCTAATGGATTATCTAGAACAATCTGCTGAGGATGCTGAAGAATAAGCCTGCCGAAATACAATTTACTTATTGTGAGCTGATGCAGGCATTTATCATCTTTATTTTAACGGCCGCACGTTTACATTAAGGGAATTTAAGCAATGAGTACGACACCTAAAAAAATCACCAGCCAAGCGGTTCTTGTTTTATTGTTGGCGGTGAGTTTTTACTTGTATGAATACTTAGTGCAAGTGGCACCGGCGGTGATGACCGCACCTTTGATGCGCGATTTTGCCTTGCATGCCGGCTCCATTAGCGCCACCTTAGCGTTCTTTTATTATGCCTATTCCCCCATGCAGCTTCCAGGCGGATTACTTTACGACCGCTTTGGACCACGCAAAATTCTTACTCTCTTTATGGCCATTTGTGTGTTGGGTGTTTATATTTTTGCACACGCACACAGCACCGCGATGCTGGCACTAGGGCGCTTTTTAATGGGTGCGGGTGGGGCGGTATCTTTTGTGGGGCCACTCATTTTAGCCGCGCGCTGGTTTGCAGCAAAACATTTTGCCTTTATTGCCGGCATGATACAAACCCTAGGCGCAGTTGGCGCTATTTTGGGGCAAGTGGTGGTGGCCAAAATCGTTGAAAAGCTCGGTTGGCGCATGGCCATGATGGATGCTTTTGTGCTGGGTATTATTTTAGTGGTACTTATCGCCTTGTTGGTGCGCAACCACCCTAAAGATAGCAAGGTTTATGAATTTAACCCCGCTGAACATCACGAAGTGGCCAACTTAAAAGAATTATTGAGTAAAACACAAACCTATATTATTGCCTTGTATTCCTTTTTCACTTGGCTGCCCATGACCGTGTTTGGTGCGTTGTGGGGCGTGAGCTTTTTGGCGAAAATGTATGATTTAAACACCTTAGCCGCCGCTGAAAAAATGGCCTTTGTCTGGGGCGGCGTTGCGGTAGGTAGTCCGTTTTTTGCCTGGTGGTCTGAAAAAATCAATAAACGCTGCCTGCCCTTATCAAGCACGGGCTTGATTGGCTTGGTGGCCATGTTATTTGTACTGTTTGTGCCCATGAATACGGCGTTACTAGCGCTATGTTTATTTGGCATTGGTCTGGGTACGTCGGGTCAATCGTTAAGCTTTGCTGTGGTGCGTGATGTCAGCAACCATCGCACTATGGGCACGGCGATGGGCTTTAATAATTTAGCCGTCGTGGCTGGCGGCGCCATCGGGCAGCCATTGGTCGGGTTTTTGATGGACTTGCATTGGAGCGGCGCCCACGCTCGCGGGGTGCCGATTTATTCGTTATCAGATTACCAATCTGCATTGGTGGTGATTCCGATTAGTTTCTTGCTGGTGTTTATTTTTGGACAGTTTTTAATTAAAGAAACACATTGTAAATCGCCTTCAGCGTAGAGGGCGTTTATGCTCTTCAAGTTTGCAATCGAGAAAACGGCCGTGGTTGCGAGGAACGCAATGACGCGCGTCAAAGGCGCAGGCCAATCCCAAGATGCAACGTAAAATGACAATACAAACGGGTAACAGTGCTTAAACTTAGACAATTCAAAACAGGAACCTAAAATGATAGAACCTCATCAGATGACCAAAGGCCACACAGCAAAAGCAGTAATGATTATTTTGCTTGCCACCACCTTCTACCTCTTTGAATTCGTGTTACAAACCTCGCCAGCGGTCATGACCGATGATTTAATGCGCTCTTTTGGCTTAAATGCTTTGGGCGTTAGCACACTAGCAGCCTTCTTTTTCTACGGTTACGCGCCAATGCAACTTCCCGGTGGCTTGTTATACGACCGCTTTGGGCCGCGCTTAATGATAACGATCGCCGCAGTGGTTTGCACCATCGGTGCCTTAATCTTTAGCCAAGCACAAACCTACGCCGTGGCTGCAATTGGCCGCTTATTAATGGGGGCAGGGGGTGCTTTTTCATTCGTTGGTGTGTTGATCGTGGCTTCACGCTGGTTCCCCGCAAAATACTTTTCTTTAATTGCTGGTTTATTGCAGTTCCTCGGCGCTGCCGCCGCGGTGGTAGGGCAAGTTCCTTTGGCCGTGGTAGTGGCTAAAATTGGCTGGCGTAGTACCTTATTTGATGTGTTTCTTGTGGGTGTGGTGATTGTGATTTTAATCCCGTTAATTGTGCGCGACTATCCAAAAGGCGTTGAAGTGCCAGAGAGGAAAAAAATTGGCCACGGTGAATTATTTAATTTACGGGCTATTTTTAAAAATAAACAAACACCGGTTATTGCGCTTTATTCCTTTTTTGCTTGGATGCCGATGATTGTGTTCGGTGCCTTGTGGGGCGTTGACTTTTTAAGTGAACGGTTCGCGGTAAGCACCACGGTGGCGGCAGAATTTATGGCTGTTGTTTGGTTGGGCGTGGCACTTGGCAGCCCTTTCTTCGGTTGGTGGTCTGAAAAAATTAACCGCCGTTGTGTGCCTTTATATGTAGCAGGGGCGTTAGGCGCGATTGCTGCGCTGCTAGTGGTTTATTTCAACCTGCCAATGTGGCTGGTGATGGTGTGCCTATTCTTGTTTGGGGTGGGTACTTCTGGGCAAGCGCTAAGCTTTGCACTGGTTAGAGACAATAACACCCAAGAAACCGTTGGCACAGCCATGGGCTTTAATAATTTTGCGGTAGTGGTTGGCGGTGCGATTTGCCAACCCTTGGTGGGTTACTTACTGCACCTAGGCTGGAGCGGCGAAATTGTGCGCGGCGTGCATTATTACAACGTACAAGACTTTCAACATGCTTTCTTTTTGTTACCGCTAAGCTTTTTATTGTGTGCGCTGTTGGGCCGTTTCTTCCTTAAAGAGACGCATTGTCGTAGTGTGAGCTAGAAGTTCTTTAACACATTGATATTTAAGATTTTTTTGATTTATAAAAGACAACAAAAAACCGGCTAGTGCCGGTTTTTGCTTTTGGGTGCATTACACACCCTTTAAATATCGTCGCGCTTTATAGTGCTTTAATTTTATTATTCAAGCGAGACTTATGACGGGCCGCTTTATTTTTATGAATTAAGCCTTTAGCAGCCATCGTGTCTAAAGTAGAAGTCGCTTGTTTAAGTGCGTCATTCGCAGCGGCTTTATCTTGAGCAACAATAGCGGCATCAACACGTTTAAGGTAAGTACGCATCATTGAGCGTTGTGATGCATTGTGAGCGCGGTGTTTGTCATTTTGTCTTGCGCGTTTTTTCGCTTGTGCAGTATTAGCCACTGAGTTCTCCGAATTAGGTTCAAATTAGTTGCGGATGATGCCGGTTTTTAGCCTTAATGTCAACCACCCATTAGAGGTTTTGTAACTAGCTGATTTTTCGATAAATTTTGTCTTTTTTGCACGCAGGCATTGTGTTCCTGGCTGGGTTTGGTGATAATCAGCCTATGCGCAGAGCTTTATTCAAATCCACCGCTGTTTTTTCTAGCATGAGTACAATGTACGTCTTGATGGCTTTCATTAAGCTCACTTAAATCTTGTGAAAGCAACGGTGAAGCTAACATACTAGGAATTTCATGCTTGGCCAAGATTTTAAAGACTAAACGGAACCAGGATGCACACAAAATCTCTACCGGTTTTCCTATAGGAGAAAGCTGCGACATCGTAGACGCGGTGCGCTAAGAGGGAGTGATGGGCAGTCTCCGATGTTAAAGCCGATAGTACTATCTAAATTCCAAACCACGATTTTTTTGCGCTGAGGCATATTTATTGCTCATTCTTATCGTCACAGACCTGGTTATACTAAAACCTGTTGAATTTAACTATTAGCGAGAATGTGCTCTATTGAGACTGCTGCAATAGCGAAGTTATAGAGTTTCTTAAACGTTAATGGGAGGGCCTCATCTATGCATAAGCTCAATCCTTCGTGTTCAGGAGTATTCAGTAACATTAGTATCTGTTCTGTTGGTGAGGTTGTCATGCTTTCTGCCTGTTTGGCGTGCGGATATTTACCTATATCCGCGTCTCGGTATAGACGATTCTCTTGGAACGTTACAAAAAATGGCATTAACATCCAGCGTAGATAATATCTCGTGTCTGCATAGGACAGGTGTGTTACAGGATAGGTCTGTAATGGTTTTGGCGTTGGATCAAGTAGGGCTTCGTCAATATTAGTAAGATGTTTGTGTTGCTCCGGTAGTTTACTTATTAACTCCCTCAATAACATGCGCACCATTGTTTTAGAGTATATGCCGTGTGTGATGCTTCTGCGTTTCTGCATGGTTCTAATTTCACCTGCAAACATTCGATTTGCGCCGGGGGGGAGATCGGCATTGGCTATTTCTTGAGCAATGAAGCTATAGAGATCGTTGATAGTCACTGCGTCGGCGTCTGATATAAACTTGCGTAACGTTTCATTTGCTGGGTTGTTAAAAATGGCAAGTACTCTTTGCATTGAAGGGTGGACTATGGTGTGTGCTATATGTTTATCTAATAATAAAAGTTGTATTAGCTGTTGTAGATAAAATTTTGTTTGTTCAACTGTAAGCTTATTATGAGGTATCATACGGAGCTCTTGAACTAACAGTTTAGATTCTTCCTCCACCTTACACGATATCATTGCTAATTGGACGTGTAAAAATTCTATTATTCCTTTGGAACATCCATTTTGTAGCCTAGGCTTATAAACATTATCATTGGCGTACGGGAGTTTAGGTGTCGCAATAGGCAACATAACGAAGCTATTTAAATCATTAGCCAATAATGGGAAGTTTGGCGATACATAGCCGGCTAACTTATTATAAAAATCAGAATTTAGAGTGTCTAATAGCTTTTGCTTGTGTCTGCGGTCACTACGTTCTTGAAAATCTTGTTCGATAACTTCGACGAGCCATTGTAAATAAAATCTTGTTTCTTGATATGAAAGCGTGTCACCTGTTCTGCATTCCAAATGCTTCAGTATGTTATTAACCTTAAGTGTTATAGTTTCAAAAAGAAATAGTTTAATAAAGTTTAGCATGAGCGATTTAGGGCAGGTATTCAGCTCAATGGCTTCAGCAAAGGCTGTTAAATCACCAAAATGCAGAAGCCTTGGTTGGTTGCTGATAATAAGCTTCAGGATGAAATAGTCTCGGCTGTTCAATTGTTTTAGTAAAAATTCATGTAGCCGCTGACATAATATAGTATCACTGCCGATACTCGTGGGATTTAATATGATAGGCCTTAAAAAATCAAGGTGAATTAAAATTTCTTCTAAGCACCACTTGGCTATCGTTTCTGTAAAAGGTGCCTTGCTATGCTTCAGGTCAGTGTATAGCTCATCTAAATTTATATATGTTACGCGCTCTCCATTTAAATTTTTATATGTTACGCGCTCTCCATTGAATTTAGATATATATTCGGTCAAATTTTCTATCAGATTTAAAAAGGTCATTTTTAGCTTTTCGGGCTTGTGCCTAGCTGCAAAGTGTAGATAGCCAAATCTTTTTAAATCAATAATTTCCACGGGGGTGACTTTGCCCTGTGTTACTGTAACTTTTAGTTCAGTACAGTCAAGCGTCTTCAGACGCCTGAGTAGCAGATAAAGCAGTTCCTCATAGGGTGTTTTGTTTGTTGTGGATTCTAATACAAAAATATGCCCTAAAATTTCCCTTAGATATTGATCTGAATTAATTTGAACAGTAGGCCGTTCTTGAACTTCGTTCTCGATTCTCTGTAATATCTCACTTAATGTTCTTGCTAATGGGATCAGAGCTAATCTGCTGGCAACAATAATGAGATCGCTCAAAATAGAATTCAGTTGGGCAGAAAGATTGCCAGGTAATTCTATCTGGAATACGTTTAGATCATTTTCGGTCATAACAGCGTTTTGCGATATTAATTCTCTAAACATCGTATATTTGGGTTGATTAAACTGTTCTAGTAATTTAGTTTCCAGGTTGCATCCTTTACAAATGCGTAATAGTCTCCTTAGGAAATGTTTGGTTTCGAACTCGGAGAGTGTGATGAGCTTAGTTGCGCCAATTTCCTTTTTTCTTAAGTGGTTTAAACTTAAAATCTGATCTTTATTTTTATCATGAGTCAGAGTATTTAATGGCTCGTAAGCAATCGCCCTAAGCTGCGACCTTAAATAACAGCGAGAATAGTCTCCATCCCAAATATGTCGGTTTTTCTTGGCCGTTTCATTGACAAGGAAAAGTGAAATGGTTTCAGGATCTAATTCGGGGTCCATGATACTGAGTGCTAAATTCATTTTGCTCAGTGCATTTGGCATGCCAATGGTGTGGTTCAATACGACATAAATATGATCTAGCATCTCTGTCGCCGTTACGAACTGGAAGCCATCTTCCGCATCATGAGGGCACGGATTTTCTTCTCCGACCCAGACTATTTTTTTGTTCGGATGTTGCGATTTATAATATTTATAGAAACTTTGCTGATAAGTTATACCGTTACCCAAAATGCCAATTGGAGCAGCCATGTTTTGAGCTTTAGCTTTGTCTAGCATGGGTATCTTTTGATTTGGAAAGGCGTCTTCTAAGTAAGCAAATAAATTTTCAAATTTGGACTTCTGCAATGCTGACGAAGATGGCTGTACTAGCTCAGGTGCAGCAAGTAGATTTATAACACCGGATTGTTCTAACACTTGCAGAACAATCCGGTAGAATTTCACTCGTCTAATGATTCGCCGACCCTGTTCGTCACCTCTTAATTTAGAAATTTCACATAAATAGGTTCCTGGTTTCTGATCCCCATAGCCAGAATAAACAGGGTTGGGATATCCATACTCTGGTTGTGGCGATGGTGCTGGTGCTCTAGTCAAACCTCCCCAAAAATCCCAAACCACAACGTATTCTACGGACGAATCTATAGCTTCAAAACTAATATCTATAGAAGAGTCTGCGGCAGCGGCTTCGTGCTCATCTGGTCGTCTGACCTCTTCATAGCTATCATCTAGTGTACTGGGTACCGGACACATACTCTTTATTATCCATTTATTTAGGAGCAACAAGGTTAACACCAAGTATAGCTTCTTAAGCTTAAGCCTATATTAATGCTGACGGTTCAATTGGCGATAAGAACGTATTAGCACACAATGCTAGCTTTTTTTATAAATGGATGTGCTCATTGCCTTAGGGACGAGCGCAGCCTTTATTTATTCGATTCTTGTTAGTGTTTATCCCAGTTTTCTGCCGTTACCTGCGCAGCATGTGTATTTTGAAGCCGCGATTATGATTCTGGACTTTGTCAATTTAGGTCAGTTGCTCGAGTTACGCGCGCGTGGGAAAACCTTAGCGGCCATCGATAGGCTGTTGGCTTTGCAAGTAAGTCAGGCTACCCTGGTGGTCGATGATATTGATAAAACCGTGGGGGTTGGCGAGCTTCAGCTAAACGATATCGTGAGGGTTAAGCCGGGAGAAAAAATCCCCATTGATGGTGTAATAATACATGGACAATCGGCTATCGACCAAACCGCCCATTGCCAAGCTTGCAGATAATATCGCGAGTACATTTACTCCCATTGTTTTGATTGTTGCTGTGGTTACTGCGCTGTTGTTGTGGTGGTGGGTCCAGAGCCCAAAGTATCCTATCCACGGATTGAGGGTTTTGTAACTAGCTGATTTTTCGATAAATTTTGTCTTTTTTGCACGCAGGCATTGTGTTCCTGGCTGGGTTTGGTGATAATCGGCCTATGCGCAGAGCTTTATTCAAATCCACCGCCGTTTTTTCTAGCATGACCTTTGTGTCACGTATTTTGGGCTTTGTGCGCGATATGCTGGTGGCGCATACTTTTGGCGCCACAGGGCTGACGGATGCCTTTTTTGTGGCTTTCAAGATTCCTAACTTTATGCGGCGTTTATTTGCCGAGGGCGCATTTTCGCAAGCGTTTGTGCCTATTTTGGCGGAATATAAGCAGCAACACGGCCATGATGAGCTGCAAACGTTTGTGGATCATGTGGCGGGCACGCTTAGCGGCATACTCTTTATAGTGACCTTGCTGGGCGTTATTGCGGCGCCGCTTTTGATTATGATTTTCTCACCGGGCTTTGCCCATGACGGCTCGCGCTTTGAGTTGGCCAGCCATATGCTGCGCATTACGTTTCCTTATATATTGTTTATTTCCCTCACCGCGTTTGCCAGCGGCATTTTGAACACCCACAATCATTTTGCGGGGCCGGCTTTTACCCCCGTGTTTTTGAATTTGGCCATTATTGGCAGCGCGCTGTGGTTGGCGCCACATTTAGCGGTGCCCATTACCGCCTTGGCTTGGGGGGTATTTATTGGCGGAATTGTGCAGTTGGTTTTTCAATATCCGTTTTTAAAACACATTAACTTGCTGCCACGCTTGAAATGGCGCTGGCGTGACAGTGGCGTGCAGCGGGTGCTCAAGCAAATGTTGCCGGCTTTGTTTGGGGTGTCGGTGGTGCAAATTGGCTTGTTGGTCGATACTGTTTTTGCCTCGTATTTGCCCAAAGGCAGTATTTCTTGGCTCTATAATTCCGAGCGGCTCATGATGTTTCCGCTGGGCGTGTTTGGTGTGGCGCTGTCTACGGTGGTGCTGCCACACCTTGCCAAAAAATATGCCGATAAGGCCGAAGCCGAGTATAGCCAGGCCATGAACTGGGGCATTCAAAGCGTGCTAGTGCTAGGCGTGCCGGCGGCTATTGGCTTAATCATGCTGTCGGGGCCGTTGCTCACCAGCTTGTTTAATTATGGTCGGTTCAATCAATTCGACGTGCTGATGACGCAACGCGCCTTAATTGCCTACTCTGTTGGCGTGCCGTTTATGATGTTGGTGAAAGTGCTGGCCTCTGGCTTTTATGCCCGCCAAGACATTAAAACCCCGGTTAAAATCGCGGTGGCGGCGCTGACGGTGAATGTCGTGATGAACTTTGCGCTAATTGGCCCGCTGCAACATGCCGGGCTGGCGTTAGCCTCTTCATTAGCCGCGTTAACCAACAGCCTCTGTTTGCTTGTTTGCCTATGGTGGCGCGGTATTTTTCGACCCAATAAAAGCTGGTTGTGGTTTCTTTTACGCGTCGGCTTAGCCAGCATGGGCATGTGGGCCGTGCTGGCTTGGCTGCACGTTGCCGATAGCGCATGGTTTGTGTGGGGCTGGCAGGCGCGGTTTGGCCATTTGTTTATGGCGGTGGCTATGGGCACGGCTGCGTATTTGGGTTTGTTGTTTTTACTCGGTTATCGTCTGCGGCGCTAATGTCGACTTATTTGCAGAGTTATTGCGAATTAGTCGAAAAAACATGAAAAAGTCTGCAAAATGGCGTTGCAAACTCCATTTTACCTGCGTTTTTGGCGTTTCTAGCGCCAATTTGCAGACTTTTTTTGAAAAAGCCGACTAATTTGCAACAACTCTGCAAATAAGTCGGATCGGGTCAAACGGGGTCGAGCCTTGGATAATTCTAGAGTCGACTGTTATTACAGCAACAACCGCAACAGGATAGCGCTATGCAAGTTATTAATGATCTAACCTCACTCAACACCCCTTTGGCCGCGACTATTGGCAATTTTGATGGGGTGCATTTGGGCCATCAAGCTTTGCTTGAAACGCTTATTGGCCAAGCTAAGCAGCGTGGCCTGCAAAGTGCGGTGGTGAGCTTTGAGCCCAGCCCGCAAGAGCATTTTTTGGGAGCCAATGCCCCCGCACGCTTAACACGTTTAGAAGAAAAGGTAGCCTTACTAGGCGATACTGGGGTGGATTACTTTATTGTGTTGCCTTTTGACGCCGAGCTAGCGAATTTGCCGGCCGAGCAATTTGTGCAAGATATTTTGCAGCAGTGCCTACACATAAATTATCTGCTTATTGGCGACGACTTTCATTTTGGCAAAAACCGCTTAGGTAATTACGCGCTGTTACAGTCAATGGCGAGTGAAGCGTTTGCGGTAGAAAATTTGCCCACTGAGCGCCTGTACGGCGAGCGCATTAGCAGCAGCCGCATTCGGTTGGCGCTGGAAGAGGGCGATTTGGTTACTGCCGAGCGTCTACTCGGCCGGCCTTATAGCATGCTGGGCAGCGTGGCCCATGGCGAACAACGCGGTCGCACCATTGGCTTTCCTACGGCTAACATCCATTTAGAGCGGCATCGCTCCCCGGTGCTGGGTGTGTATGCGGTAAAGGTCTTTGGTATTGGCAGCCAGGTGGTGTATGGCGTCGCCAATGTGGGCAACCGACCAACCGTTGATGGCACGCGTAGCTTGCTGGAAGTGCATTTGTTTGATTTTGATGCTGATATTTACGGCGCTGCTCTAAAAGTCGTCTTTTGCCATAAAGTGCGAGATGAGCAACGGTTTGCTTCGTTTGAGGTGCTTAAGGAGCAAATTCAACGAGATATGGGGGTGGCGAAAAAATATTTTCAAATTAATGAGCCTACTTAAGGTAGTCTTAAGTAAGTTGTATTATATTTTCACTGTGGGGAGACAGTGAATTCGATTAGAGGTTATATGGGTTTTACATATGGCGCCTTGCGATTTTATTATCTAGAGAGTAATCATATATAGTATTAAGGTTCGGCAATGTTTTTTTTTCCAAGTGTAACAGGTGGTGATGAGGGACGTATTTTAGATAAAGTGTACCAATGGGTGCGCGCGAAGAAAAAAAATTACGACCCCCGCAAGCAATTTGACAACGTGTTTGATTTTCATAAACACTTTAAAGCTGAACTAGAAAACGAACGTTTACGTGGCATTTTAATGGTGATGTTAAAGCGCTGCTGCATGGATACGAATGCAACGGTAGAGCTGTGTAACAGTTTAAGCGGTATTCCTTCCAGAGCTGAGCCTGTTGCTCATGCTCCTCCTCCCACTGATTTTGAAACACGCTTGGCCGAATCTCGAGCTCAGCACCCTCGGAGACCTGGTGGGCCTCGTGCTGAGGCAGAATTAAGGCCTGGCCTTGCCGGCGAGAGGGCTTTATCGCGCAGCAATAGCGTTCGCAGCGATGCTGGTTTGGGAGCTTCTGCGGACTGTACTCCAGGTGAGTCGGATGATGAGACTTATTGTCTTTCTCCGGCGAATACTCCGAAAAGACATGCCGCAGGGAGGTCGCATGAGTTTGAAGATGCGGATAGAGCAAGATCTCAGCAAGAACCTGCCGCAGGAAGACCATATGAGTATGAGACTCGCGATAGTTTCTCAGCGGATCATTGCATACCTTTTGATCAATACAATGATCCTATGAAGCTGCTTCACGAATGGCTACATTCTTTCCAAGGTACGCCATCAGGCCCTGCAGATAAAAACTGGAAACGCTTTATCAGCCGTTTTGGCATGCTGTCCAATGCCTTATTGGCTTCTATGGGGGGCACCTATTTAAAAGATGCCGGGGAAATGTTCGCCCAAGGCGCAATGGTTATTAAAGCCCTGCCAGAGGGGTCGGCGGAGTCTATTGCTGGCATACTCGCCGGCAGCATGGGCTATATTTGGTTATTTACCTTATTTGGCACCGCGGAGCCGAAAATGATTAAGAGCGAAAATCATGCGTGGGCGATTATTGCCACCGGTTTAAGCATGCTTGTTGGTATTGCCGTGTCGTTTCCATCGGGCATTGTGAGTGGTAAAGGCTTTAACGACAACTTTTATGATATTACCGGTGCGCGCGCGCCAGAATGGATGAGTGAATATTTGCTGCCTGAGGGCACCAACATTTTGGCTAATGGTTTAATGGGGGCGATGGTTATTGGTATCATGGTGTCGGCCATTAAATTTTTAGCGTCGGCAACAGCGGGGCAAAGTGGTGCGTCTAAGTTGTGGATGTTATTTCAAATTATATTTTTGTTGAGCACGTCGGCATTGTCAAATTTAGCTTATTTTCAAGCCGGCACAGAGGTCCCGGGTGTGAATTTAATTGAAAGTTCGCCTATGCGCTGGTTTATTTCAGCCTTGTTAAACCTCACGCAGGTGATGCTAACGATGCTGCCGGCATTGCTGGGGAGCGCCCGAATTACCTGGTCGTTACATGAGTCATCTTTCTCTAGAGCGATGATGTTATTTATGGGTGTTTGTGGTGGGCTTTTTGATGGCACCATGACGGTCTTAACGTTTAATGACATTACGGATCGTCGGTATCCGGGGACGGGGCTAGCGCTTGGCTGGGTGGCAGCCGTTTCTGCTGGTTATGGTTTCTTTCAATATGGGCCCGGCATTGCTGATTCGTTACGGCAATATTGGACAAGCTTACGTTGGGGCACCGGGAAAATTGTCTGTGCACCTTTTAATTTGTGTTATGCGGTTGGAACTGGCGCGCGCGATCGTATTCGTTATTATCTTTCTAGATCTTATTGGGT
>JAWUVP010000004.1:0-43071 GCA_034112285.1 Gammaproteobacteria bacterium | reverse complement strand
CGTCCTTGTAGGCTCCGCGCCGGCGTCCTGCCGGCGAGGGTCTTGAAAAGGTAGCCTTCATCACGCTTGTAACGCCTATTTTGGGTGGGGGGAGAAGGAGAAAAAGCGTTGCTTTTTGCTATTTTGATTTTTTTATTTTGGAGTGAGCTGGTATTATGTTGCATTAATTTAAACATGCATTATTAATAAAGCTTAAAGGGGGTTATACTTGCGCCACACAATTTTATTGGATGTAACGATGCTCAAAGTCTTAAGCGCCACGCAGCAGGGGTGGCAAAATTTCAATTACTATTTAGAGGAAACCTATCAGCAGTGTGGTGCGCCAGGGACGGCTTTTGGTATTTATTTGATTTCAACCTTTGGCTTAATGTTGGGGGTGGAATATTATTACCAGCATCATCTTGATGCCCAGGATTTGGCCCGGCATTTTACTTGCGTGCTATTGGCTGGGTTACTCCTTTTTAAGCCACGTTGGCCAGAAGCGTTACAGCCTTTTTATGCGTTGTTTTTTTATGCCTGCGTGTTTTTTGTTTTGCCGTTGTCAAATTTTCTATACATGTTTCAACAACCCGACATGCAAAACCACTTGAGCAATTTGGTTTTAGTGGTGTTTATTTTACTGTTGGTTACCGATTGGCATTTGTTTGTGGCGATGATGTTGGCGGCACTAGCGTTTGCACTGCTGTTGAAGAATCATGCGAGCATTTCTTTGGCGATGAGCTTGTGCACATGTTATGCCACCTTTAACACCATGTTATGGTTGATATTTACCGGGATGTTTTTTTCACGTTATTTAAATCGCAACAGAGAGCAAAAGCGTTTACATGAGCAATTAAACGCGGTGCAATCGGGTGGCTTTATTGCGCATGAATTACGTACACCGCTGAGCACCATTAAATTATACATGCAGGGTTTAGAAAAGTGTTTGCCTGAAATTTTGCAAGGCTACCAACATGCACAAGCGAGCGATGGGTCTAAATTTCACTTGCAGGCTTCTCAATTAGCTTTGCTACAGCGCACTACGCGTGACATTCAAGCCGAAACGAATGCAGCGTTTAACGTGATTGATATGTTGTTGGTAAAAATTAATCGCACCACCCAGCTAGATAGCGAGCAATATGTAAGGTGTGATATGAATACGGTGGTGCAAGCCGCGTTGGCGCGTTATCCTTTTGCACACACTGAACAAGCACGGGTGCATTGGCAAGCTAATACTAAAAGTTTTTATTTTATGGGCAATGTTAATTTAACGGTTCACGTGTTATTTAATTTATTGCGCAATGCTTTGCAGCATATTGCTCACGTAGGTAAAGGTGAGGTGACTATCTTTCTTGAACAAACTAAAAATGCTTCGGTGTTGGTGGTGCGTGATACGGGGCCTGGGATTGCACCCAAAAACTTGCGGAAAATATTTTCTCATCATTATTCCGCTTCTGAGCGTGGCATTGGTTTGGGTTTGAATTTTTGCCAAGCGGTGATGCGCAGTTATAAAGGGCGGATTAGCTGCCAATCTACATTCGGCAATCACACGGAATTTAGGTTATTTTTTCCGTTTGTGAGTGAGCAAAATACAAAGGCCAAATAAAGCCAGTAGTATTAACAACTCTATAGGCCAGCCGATGCTCACTAAAGGCGTGCTGCCAGTGCGGCCATGCACACTGCCACGTAAAACATAGGCTTTATCGCGTGGGGCAATACTAACGACTCGGCCATGTGAGTTTATGACGGCGGTGTAGCCGCTATTGCCCACCACTAGCTGATCACGCGCGGTTTCTAGTGAGCGCATTTGGGCCATTTGTAACTGTTGTGCAGCGGCCCATGAATCACCAAACCAACTATCATCGCTGATGTTTAATAATAATTGCGCTTGGGGCTGCTCGCCAAGCACTAAATTAAGGTAGGCAATTTCATAACACAAATACGTGCCAATGTTGACGTTATCAACTTTAATTAAAGTTTGTGTGTCAGGGCCGGCCGAAAAATCGGACATGGGTAAGTTAAAAAAGTTAATTAAGCCACGCAGCATGTTTTCTAAAGGCAGATATTCACCAAAGGGCACTAAATGGCGTTTAAGATAAGTTCCTTTGGCATCACCCAAGCTAACTGCGCCATTATAAAACTGCTGCGTTTTTGGATTAGCCAGTGGCACGCCTGTAATCAGTGCGCTGTGATAATGATTGGCCATATGTTTCATATGTTGAAAAAAAGCCAGCTGATTGTTTAATAAATCTGGAACCGCGCCTTCAGGCCAAACAATTAGCTGACGGCCCCATTCATTTTGTGATAAATGCGCATAGCGTTGCAAAATGTTATCTAGGTATGCGGGATTCCACTTCATGCCTTGGGCTATGTTGCCTTGAATTAAGCTGGCGTGTATGGCGGGCGTATTGGGCTTGCTCCATTGTATTTTACCAAGGCCAAAGCCTAGGCCAAAAATGGCGATAATGATCGCGCCGCAAATGAAGCGGGTACGTCCGCCTTTAAAGGCTTGGTAGGCTAAGCCCGCTATAAGGCAGGTTAAAAATGATACGCCATAAACACTCATTAATGGCGCATAGCCAGCCAAATAAGTGTGTAGTTGACTATTGCCTAATAGCAGCCAAGGAAAGCCGGTCAAAAACCATGAGCGAAAGACTTCTTGCAAGGTCCAAACGCAGGGGAATAATAAAATAGGGCTAATCCAGTGCTGCTTTCTTTGCAGGGCGACATAAACGCCGGCCAATAGGGCGTAACATGAGCCGAGCAGGCTAGTAAACCCGAAGGTAATAATGCTGGCGAGGATAATAGAGGTATTGCCAAAGGTGTGAATGCTCACAAAAACCCACGAAGTACCCACAATAAAAAAGCCAAAGCCAAACAGCCCGCCGCGCCAAACCGCGCGTTTAACCTGGCAGTCACTTAAACTTACCAGGAAGGCGAAGGTGCTAACAAAAGCGAGCCAAAACCAATTGACGGGCGCAAACGCCAAAGGCAGTAGGGCGCCGGCGACTAGAGCGAGTAAATCGAACAGAATATGAGATTGCTGTAAATAAGTGTTGGTGCGCAGTGTTTTCATGAGGCCTAAGAGTTTAGCCTAAAAAATTACTATAACGCAAGGTTAATACGCCACACAATTTAGTATTTGCCGTCATGGGGATGCTGTTGTATTGGCTATTGAGTGCTTGCAGCATTTGCTGCCCGTTGGAATCAGTGATTAATTTGCGAAAGGTGAGCTGGCTAGAGTCAACGAGTTTAGCCACTATATATTGTCCTGATGCGGCCGTGGCTTGAGTGTCCAGAATAATGTAGTCGTCTTTCAAAAAGCTGGGTTGGCCGGCTTCTGTGGCAAACATTGAATTATCTTTAATTTGTAGCGCAAAACAATGATTGGCGTTGCCCGCTAAGAGGGCTATAAAACTCGGGTGGTTAGCATCTAGTGGCAAATTGCCTAGCGCGTCTATATTGTGCCATTGTAATAAAGGAATTTGCGCGGTGAAGGTGGTCGGGTTGGCATCTTGAGGGCTGGTAGCCTCTGGTGCCGTTTCGCCCAAGACTAACCATTCGGGGGTAACATCTAGAGCATGGGCAAGTTGCACAACATAGCTAGTGCTTTTCACTTTGCCGGCTTCAATTCGCTGCACGGCTTGTTGCTTAATACCAACGATGTCGGCCAACTCTTCTTGTGTTAGTTTTTTCTTAATGCGAGCTTGTTTTAACCGTACACTTAATGTCATGCCACCCTTACCTCAAAGAACAATTATTGTTGTGATATTTATTTAAGAACTAGTATATAATAGGACCCCGCGAAAAAACAGAGAAAAGCAAATGAATCAACGAATTATTAACATAGCTGCTTATAAATTTGTCAATTTGCACGATTGTGAGCAATGGCAGGAACAATTTTATACAGCTTTTGCTGATATGAATGTCATGGGAACTATTCTTTTGGCACCGGAAGGCATTAATTTGATGCTGGCAGGCGAACCTGCGGCCATTGAGCAGGCCAGAATATACCTCATTAGCCTTCCTGAATTTGCCGATTTGGAGTTTAAAGACACCGAATCAGCAGCTATTCCGTTTGAACGCTTTCGTGTGAAAGTCAAAGCAGAAATTGTGCCTATGGGCTCTAGCAACGTGAAACCCGTATGCTACACTGGGCCAGAAATTTCAGCACAAGAGTTGAAGCAGTGGTTAGATGAAGAGCGTGATTTTACTTTGCTTGATACCCGCAATGACTATGAAATTGAGCTGGGTACTTTCGAAAAAGCGGTTGATTGGAATATCCACAGCTTCCGTGATTTTGCTGGCGCTGCCGACAAAGTGAGTGCCGCCGACAAGCAAAAGCCGTTAGTGATGTTTTGCACTGGGGGGATTCGCTGTGAAAAAGCCTCCGCTTTATTATTGCAAGAAAAAGGCTTTAAAGATGTTTATCAGCTACAAGGCGGCATTATTAAGTATTTTCAAGAAATTGGTGGGGAACATTATAAAGGCAGTTGTTTTGTGTTTGATTTTCGCACCGCCATTACGCCTGATTGCGAAGAAACCGGCTTAACCCAATGTGAGCAATGCCAAGAATTTGTGACCCAAGCTGAACAATTGAAAACCCAGTATAAACGTGGCGATCAGTGTATTCATTGCATGCCTGGTTCTGCCGCAGCTTAATTTAAACCTATTAAATCAAAAGGAAACCTAAACTATGAGCTTAAAAAACGTCCCCGCAGGTAAAGATTTACCAAACGATATTAACGTGGTCATTGAAATACCCGCCAATAGCCCACCTGTAAAATATGAAGTTGACAAAGATACCGGTGCTGTATTTGTAGACCGCTTCATGACAACCGCCATGTTTTACCCAGCAAACTATGGTTACGTGCCACAAACCTTGTCAGAAGATGGTGATCCGGTTGATGTGTTAGTGGTTGCGCCTTTACCGCTTATTGCGGGCTCTGTTATTCGCTGCCGTCCTGTAGGCGTGCTGAAAATGACCGATGAAGCCGGTGCTGATGCCAAATTATTAGCGGTACCCGTCAGCAAGCTTTGCAAAGATTATGACAATGTGCAAAGTTATTTAGATTTAAGCCCGAGCTTAATCAAATCTATTGAACATTTCTTTGAGCATTACAAAGATTTAGAGCCTGAAAAATGGGTTAAAGTAGAAGGTTGGGCCGATGTAGAAGCCGCTAAAGCGGAAATTATGGCCAGTGCCGAGCGTTTAGCGCAAGCAACGTAAGGCTGTTGCCTGAGGTGATGTGCTTGCAAGAAGCGCATCACCTACCCTTTAACTACCGAATTTAGGTTTAAGTATCGCTTACCACTAGACTTAACTCACCATCTGGCGTCTGGTAGGTGTGACAATGACCTTGATGCTGAGTAAATTTAGCCTGTTTGCCAAAAGCGGGTTGCACAATGGTGGCTTTGCAGTAAGCCTGGCCTAATTTATGGTTGCCAATGGCAACGTCGTATTTCGTGTTTTCCCAAATAGCCGTGCTTTCAACCTCCACCACGGTGGTTTGCTGTTGCCCAAGGTAGCTGCTGGCCTGCAATAGTTGGCCTTCTGCTGTGGTGAAATAACTGATTTCATAGCCATTATGGGCCATGTTTTTTATACGTAAGTTTTGCTTCTGGTGCGTGTAGCGCCATGCCAACAAGCAGAGAATAGAGAGGGCGATGAGTACGGATACCATCGCTATTGTGGTGTTTTTTAAGCGCATAAGGGACTATAAGTTATTTACACGCCATAATACCGCGCGAAGCTTAAAGTAATCTTAAGATAACCAGAAAAAAAGTTTTCTTTTCAGGGCGTAGGCGCTATTTGTTCGTTTGAAAAAAAGTCCGTCGCTACGACGGATTTTGAAATTTTTTAGTTGTATTGCGTATATTCTTTTAAGGCGCGTTTGCCTTGGTTTTCTTTTCAGTCTATTACTGCGTTACTCTTTTTTTCAACGGTGAAATCAGCAAAAACGCCACAGCGGTTACGCCAAGGGCTATCCAGCCATAGTCAAAAAAGGCGTGGGCATAAATGGCTTGTGATTGGAATAAACTGCTATGAGCTGGCACGTCGCTAATGGTGGCTAGCATGCCGCCCATGGCGTTGGCGGCGGCAATGCCCAAGAACCAAACACCCATCATCATGCCCACGTATTTGGGAGGGCTTAAAGCGGTGATCATGGCTAAGCCGACGGGCGAGAGCACTAATTCACCGATGGTTTGCAAGCAGTAGCTTAACACTAGCCAATAATTACTGGTTAGACCACTCGGGCTGAAATTTTTGACACAAAAAGCTAATTGCAGCAAGCCTAGGGACATAAACAAGGTGCCAAAGGCAAATTTAGTGGGGTAGGATGGGTTGAGTTTTTTGCGCGCTAGCCAAGGCCACATGAAGCTGAGCAGTGGCGATAGAGCAATAATAAAAAAAGAGTTATAGGTTTGGGTAAATTCGGCGGTGATGTGAAAGCCAAATAAATGCAGGTTAACGTTGCGGTCGGCAAATAGCATAAAAGAAGAAAAACACTGCATATAAATGGCCCAAAAGCCAATGGAAATTAAGGTGAGTGTGATGCAAACCAGCATGTTGTTGCGCTGTTTTTGTTCCAGCGCCCACGTTACTTTAACCATATAAAAAGCTATAAATACAGTGGCTACCAGCATAATGTAGTTTAGCTGCTTGGGAACCTCTAAGGCAAAAAAGCATAAGGCGCCAATAACTAAAATGCCCACAATAAAAACACGGTTAAATTGGCGGCGTCCGCGCAGGGTGTTAAGTATGCTATCAGCGGGTAAACGGCCGCGTTGACCTAAGGATTTTTTGCCCAGCATGAAGGTTGCTAAGCTGATGACCATGCCTAGCGCAGCAATAATAAAGCCCCAGCTCCAGCCCCAATGTGCCACCAAGCTGCCCAAGAACAGCGGGGGAATTAAGGTGCCAAGATTGATGCCCATATAAAAAAGGGTAAAGCCGCTATCGCGTCGTGGGTCGGCGGGCTCATAAAGTGTGCCAACAATACTAGAAACATTGGGTTTAAATAAGCCGTTACCGAGCACTAATATGCTCAGCCCTACCAGAAACCAGGCCTGGCTAGGCATTGCACAGGCAAGGTAGCCAAGGGCTAAAATAACGCCACCGATAATAATTGCGCGCTGGAACCCTAAAAATTTATCGGCCAAATAACCACCCGGCATGGGGGTGAGCCACTGAAAAGCCCCAAAAGCGCCCAAAAGAAGGTAACTGCTGTTATCGGAAAAATGAAAGGCATGGCTTAGGTACAGCACAAACACGGTTTGCAAACACATATAGCCAAAACGCTCCCACAATTCAGTAAAGAAGAGCAAGTAAAGTTGCTTAGGTTGGCGCTGAAATTGCATGTGACATACCAATTAATGCTTAATTCGCATTTTACGTAATCGACCTCCCTTGTCAAATGGCCTTTAATAATCTCGATATTTTGCGTATACTGGGCGAAATTTCAGTCAGAGTAGATTTATGGGACACGATTCAACCTTATATATTATCTTCGTCATTTTCTTTGGGGCGGCCATTTTGGGCACGTTTGCCATGATGACGCGCCAATCTTTGCTGGTGGGTTACATGATTTTAGGCGCGGCGCTGGGGCCATGGGGCTTAAAAATCATTTCTAATGTGCACTTGATTTCAGAAGTCGGCGACATTGGTATTATTTTCTTACTCTTCTTATTGGGCTTGCATTTACAGCCTAAAAATTTAATTATGCTGCTGCGAAAAACCGTGTTGTTAACAGCGGTGAGTTCCATTGTGTTTGCGGTGATTGGTTATGGTGTGGGGCTGGCGTTTAAATATACGCAAGTTGAAAGCTTAGTATTAGGCGGGGCGATGATGTTTTCAAGCACCATTATCGGTTTGAAATTATTGCCCACCACTATTTTGCATCACAAACACACCGGCGAAGTGATGATCAGTATTTTACTGTTGCAAGATGTGTTGGCGATTATGGTGTTGTTGTTTTTAAAAGCGGGTGGCAGCGAGCAATTTAATTGGAAAGAATTAGCGATTACCATTGTGGCTTTACCATTGATGTTTTATTTTTCAAGTTTATTCGTTCGACATGTGTTGCTAAAATTACTGGCTAAATTTGACACCATGCAAGAATATATTTGGGTGCTCTCTATTGGCTGGTGCATGTTGTTAGTGCAAATATCGCATTTGGTGCATCTTTCTGGTGAAGTGGGGGCGTTTATTGCCGGGGTTGCCTTGGCTGAGCATCCTATTGCCCAGTACATTGCTGAAACGTTAAAGCCGTTGCGCGATTTGTTTTTAGTGGCATTCTTTTTCTCCGTCGGCGCCTTTTTTAACCCTGCCTATATTACCGTGGTGATTATTCCGGCGATAATTTTAGCTGCCGGTGCGTTGTTTTTGAAACCCTTAATTTACCGTTTATTATTAGTGCGCGAAGGTGAAACCAAAAAAGTCTCCTGGGAAGTGGGCGTGCGCTTAGGGCAAGCGAGTGAGTTTTCATTGTTGGTGGCGTATTTAGCTGGGCATAACTCTATGATCAGTGATAAAACGTCATTTTTAATTCAAGCCTGTACGATTATTACCTTTGTCGTGTCGTCGTATTGGGTGGTGTTGAAATATCCTACGCCCATGGCAACCTCGGCTAAGTTACGTCAAGATTAGTTGGCGACTTAAGGACGGGGAGATTGCCACGTCGCTGCGCTCCTCGCAACGGCGTGCTTGTTGGAAAGCATTGAGCCAAAAAAGTTAAGCTTTTACCACCGTGGCAGCTATGCTGCGCTTCTTGCAATGACGGGCAAAATTGCCAGGCTGGGCTTTTGGAAAGTGGTTAAGACGTGGTGACTTTATCTTTGCCAGTCTGTCCCGTATCAACCAATTTTAAGGTTTCCCCTAGCGCGCATTTGAATTGCGTGCTGGCTTTTGTGGCGACATTTAAGCCAAGCAAAGCCGTCTTTTTAGAGCCGCCAGAAGCCATAATCGTGCAGCAGCAAGGAATGGGCTTAGTCTTATCAAACTTAATACATTGCCCCATATTTTGCATCAAAGGTTGTGCCGGATTAACCAGCAGTACCGGTTTGTTGCTAATTTCTACCTTATTGGGTGGCACCATGATTTTAGTCGGCTTGGGCGGTAGAGCAGACGGGCACATGAGTTGAAAGCCTGAAACCAGCATTTCATCGGGTTTGCCCAGGCTGTTTTGTGGCAATTGCATTTCTTTCCAGCATTCTACCGAGCTCAAGGCTTTGGCTTTTGAGCTGGAAATGCCGGCGGCAACATAGCTGTTGAGTTTGCTGTTGCTCTGGCTTGTTAGCGCACCGGCTTTTGAGCTTGCGTCTGCTTTCATGCCTTCTTTCATGCTATCTAAGCGTGAATTGGTGCCATCGGTATCATTGCCTTCGGCCAACAGGGTTAAACGCTGTTTGACGCTATCTAAATCACTTTGAGAATTTTCGACCAATTGGCGACAACTTTCTTGCTTTTTGCCAGTAGAAGCTTGTACATCACCGGGGCCTTGGTTTGCCTTTTCTAAATAGGTGGGGGCCTGCAGCGCATTGTAGCCGCCACAAGATAAAAGTTTATCGTGCTGGCTCAGTAATTTTTGTAGCATGGCGCTGGTCGTAGATAATAATGCTGGGTAAGGTGTGCCGGACGTTGGCGCCAAGGCTTCGGCATAGCCTGTTAGGCCAGCTAAAGGGTTAAGAGCTTGCATGCGTGCTAACAGTGAGCCAAGTTTTGTAACAATGCCGGCTAATGGGTTTACTAAGTTAGAAGGCATTTTGAGCACGTCTAACGCGCCAATAATATTACTTAGCATTAAGGTTGGCATTTGCAGAGAGTTTGTGGTGCTTAAGGCATCGGCGTGGTTATGTCCACAACCGGGCAGGCTAGGGCCGTTGGGTGTGCTAGCTGAACAAATAGGGCAGCCACCTTGCACGTTTTGTGCAAAGGTATCACATTGGGTGTCTAACTTTTGCATCAAGCCTTGCAGCTGTGAGTCTTGCATGGCCATATCAGGCTGCATACTTGTTAATTGTTCTTTGCGGGCATTGATGGCTGTAACCGTTTCATTGATTGAGTCAGCCGCGGCATTTACCGGTGATGTAAGCGTGGCAAGCGGAACAGCTGAGACAGATTCGGCCAGGTCACTGGCTTTCGCTTTTAGCCCGGTTAACTTCTCATGAACCTCTTCCCAATTTTCTGTAATATATTGGCATGAATAGCCGCTGTATTCAGTTATATTGCCTTGAAGGGTGTCAGCATCGGCTTTAATTTTTTGTACTTGCGGGTTATTGAATGCTGCATCGCCAGCCTCGTTGTATTTCGAGGCCTCCATTAATTTGTCGCTGGCATTTTCAACCTTAATTTTTTCTTCCAGGCCACCTACACAGGCTTCAGCTTCAGTGACTTTTTCATCTAAGCCATTTAAGCAAGCTTCATCGGGCGTAGATTGTAAGGCTGTTGAGGCATCCATCATTTGTTCCACCGCGCCGGAAAGTGGGTTTTTTTCTATGGCTGCTTGCGGGCTAAGGTTGGCTGCTTTGGCCATGACAGCGGGTTGTTGAATGCCTAGGGTATCCAATCCTGCGCCGGCTGCGGTTAAGTCGCCTTTGGCCATGGCGCTGGAAACGCCATCCATGGTTTTACCCATGTCAGCTAAATCATCTTTCATGGCGAGCGCATTAGGGCCTAAATCACCGGTCATGGCGGAAAATTGCGCACACATATCGGTTTGTGCTAAATCTGATTTTGACGGAGCGCGATGCGCTTTGACCACACGGGCAGAATAATCATCATAGGCGGCATCAATTTCTTCAGGCGGCATATCTTGCAGTTCATTGCTTTGCGGTGCTTCGGGTAGCTCTGCTGGGCTGTTGTCGGTGTTTTGTAAATCTTGAATAGCCTTGGTGAGTAAGCTGGCTGCCGTGCTATAGCCTACGGCATCAATCGTCTCTTCTGACGCGTTATCATCATTGTTTAGCGCTGCTACTCCCGTTGTACTGCCACTGGCCAACGCACTGGCTGAGTCTGGGTTTTGCTGGGCTTGAGATTTTGGCTCGGCGTCTTCTTGATTCCATTTATTCTTATGGTTTGACATGGCTAACATGTTTTGCCCCATAGAATCGAAGGCTTCATCCATGCTGGAATTTTTTTGTGCGGCTTGTTGAATCAATACGCCAGCAGAGACGGCGGAGCCCGCTTTGAGTATATTGCTTTTTAATTTTCCTTTAGCTTGTGAGGCACCGGCAACGCCTGCCAACACTAATGCCGCGGCTTTAAGTGGCCCGGTTTTGCTTTTTTTGACGGATTCATTATTGGCGACTATTTCTTTTAATTCTGGGTGGGCAGCATAAGCTTGATTGAGAAGGCTGCCGGTAATGCTGCTATCAATTTGCGGCAGGGCTTTGGCGTAAGTCCAGCGATAGAGTAATTGTCCGCCTTGCTCCCAAACATTGAAATCAATATCGACAGTGGGCAGATTGAAATTACAAAAAATAATATCGGGTAATTTCGAAAACATAGGCCCTGTCGGCAAGTCTTGTTCTAGGTTGCAAGAAAACAGCGCCATAGCGTCTAAATTTTTGGGCAAGCTAATTAACTCATCAACCGTGTCGGGAGTGATTTTTAGCGAAGCTTGGCGCAAGTGGCTTTCAATGTCTGTGCAATTTTGCAATACGTTAAGAGGCTGGGTGCTTTTAATGTCACACGTGGCCACAGAGGTTGCAAAGCAGGCACGATCGTACATAAAAGGGTAAAACGGGAAACGGTTTGCCAAGCTCATGCGTAGCGGATACGAATAGTTTTGCTTTTCTAATTCTTGACTAAAGGTGTTGAGCAGCACAATGGGCAGCGAAACATTGTGTTCCGCACTTTGTGCGCGTAAATTGGTTAAGCAGGTATGATCTAAACGGCCAAACAAATGCCGATAGTATAGCGAATAGGCTTTTTCATTAAGCGGCGTAGGCACTTCGGGCTTGGTTAAGGTCAGTGATTTGAGCGCTAATTCAGGCTGTTGATAGAGGGCTATTAACTCACGCTGCAAATAAAACAATTGCTCAGCACTTAACATTTCGCGGGCAAACTTGCAGTATAAACGAATATCGCCAGAGTCGTAACGCGTGGCCGCAATATCAAACCAAGGCCAAGTGTTGGCATTTAATGGGGTTTCTTGCTGGCGCAGGCGATCTTGCACGGCCGCAATTTTGTCAGCAGGCTGCAAGCTTAAATCGTACAGTTTTATCTCATACTCAGTGTTGCTTTGGGCGTGCACACCAGGCTCTGTGCTGGCACATTGCAATAAGGCGTGACGTTGCAGCAAGGCTTGCCAAGCATCTTTTAGGCGCTTAAAATCAGCGTCTTGGAATTGTAGCTCTAAGTGTAAATGCTTCATTTTTTAACCGTAAGTCCATTAAAGGTAACTTTTGTTGCCGAAGTGTCCATTTTGCTAAATTTCGCGCCATAGCTTTTAGCTTCTAAAGAGCACTTGCCATCAGGGGTTTCCACCTGAAAATCTTTGCCAAAGATAAGTTTATTTTTCTCTTCAGATTGAAGTAACATGCCGGCTTCACTCAAGCTGAGTTTGGTTTTTTTGGTGCCAACTATTAAAAAGACTTCATTGCCTGCTAATTCAATATAAGCAATGCTCTGCTCAGTGGCATTGTCATCACATTGAATGCGAGTAGTTAAAATAAATTTACCTTCTTTCAGCACGCCGCCGAGCACAAAATCATAGCTGTTAGGGTTGTAGCTGACTTCCACAATGGTGCCAGGCACAGGCATGGAGCCACTAAACGACACGGGTTGTTCGTGGCGAGACACTTCAATAATCTGCGAATCTGCAAAGGTGCTGGCTTCACGTGTGTTGCCGGAGAATAAGCCGAGGCGCACAATCTCGCCGGCATTGCCTTTGCTGGTTTCTTTGCCATCGTTGCCCAATACCACACCAGCCAAGCTAATGCTCGGTTGCAGCGTGTAATCGGGTAAGCTTGAGGGCAATTTATCGGCACGAATGGCAGTGAACTTATAAAACACGGTGCCGTTTGGTATTCCAATGATAGCTTCTAAGTTTTTATCGCCAATGTTACCAACACAGCTTTGTACGGCTTTCAGGTTCACAATGGTAAGCTCAATAGTTTCTTGTGTCTCGTTAATATGGGTTGCATTAACAATGTAGCGGTTACCCAGTGCCAGCGGTAGCGTGGTGACGCCAGTAAATGTTTCTTCATTATAAATGTTGGCTTGCTGAAGGCGTTCAGCTAATTTGTTTGCATTTTCCGTATCAAGGCTGCTATCAGCGCTAACAAATTGATGGCTAGCATCTTGTTTGGCGCCGGAACTACCAGAGTTTAATTGTTTACTCTTTGCTGGCGAAGTCGCATAACGTGTTTGCAACACGCTCGCTTGGCGCAATGTTTTTTGAAAGCGGTAAATCTGTATGGCAGGCTGATGGCTAGCTTGTGGCGATTCGGTGGTTAAGGGCGCGTAATGAGCATTGAGCTCTACATTTGCGCTATTAAACCCCGTTGGCTTGTCAAAAATATGAATGACATTATCTGGCCCCCGGTACATGATTGCGGCAAAGCTTTGCAAAATAGTTCGTAAAAACTGCTCAGAAGTTTCACCACGTTGCATGAAATAGCGCTCGCCACTCGTAAACGTAGAGCAGTTTAGATTTAAGTTGTATTGCTTAGCTGTTAACTGGCAGTCTTCAAGAACGGCCCCAATAACAGTTTTAATATCACCTTGATAGACTTTATTACGCCGTAAGGCTAATTGCTCATGGGTAAAACCATGATGGTTAGCGGTTATTTTGTAAGCATAAAAATGCTTGCCATCTGGTAAGGGTGATTTAAAGGGTAATGCGGTAACGCTGTCGGCCTGAAGAGTTTGTTCGAACTTATAAGGGCCTAGTTCAACAGGAGTAAGCGTGCTGAATTGAACGATAAAAGTGAAAGGCTCTTTGAGATCAGCCATCGACAGTTTCGGATTGGTGTGGCGTATGATCATGCTACATTCTTGCTTTAGCTCGCCAATATTGGGGTCCAGGTTGCCTTCCCACTCAATGCTATCAACGGGTACGTTTTCGCCATCGAGTTTGAGGATGTACGAGCGTTTGCACGGAAACCCACTAATTTCTTTTATTTCAGCCATATGGCTCACATCCCATTATTGTTACTTATTGACGATATTATAGACGCCTTGGCTTAAGGAAAAATTAACGGGGCTAATAATTTCGTATAGGTTACAGGGCGTACACGCTTTAGGAAATAGACAAAATACAACTAGAAGAGTTTTAAGTCATGACTTTCCCTCCCATATCGTCGTTGCGAGGAGCGTAGCGACGTGCATCCGGGGGCACAGGTCAATCTCCTGCCATTGCCGTGCTCTATTTTAAGAAAACAATTGTCTGCAGAAAATTGCCGCGTCGCTACGCTCCTCGCAACGACGTGCTTTTTTTCAATAGTGCGTTAGCCCTGATAAATACCTGAATTTCATTCGCTACGAGCATAGCTTACTGCGAACGTTAGCAAAGCTAATCATTTTAGTTAATATCGTAACTAAAGTTTTCATCCTCATCAATATCTATCTTCACCGTGCTAATCGTCTCTTCGCTTGCCATGCGGCTTAAGCATTCGGCTGATAGCGCGGGCAGCAAATTACCACTGATTAAATGCTCAACGTTACGCGCGCCGGTTTCCACTTCTTGGCAGCGGGCAGTAATGACGTCTAACACTTTATCGGTGTAGGTGAAGTCGGCGTTGTAATGCTCTTTAATACGCTGTTCTACTTTGGCCAATTGTAGCTTGGTAATTTCTTGAATCACTTCGGCATCTAAAGGAATGTAGGGGATCACTTTGGTGCGGCCTAAGAAAGCCGGTTTAAAGGTGTGTAATAACTCAGGACGCACGCGCTCGGCTAATTCTTCAGCGGTTTCTGGAATATTCTCTTCAGGGCCAGAATAGGCTTGCATAATCGATTTGGTGCCGGCATTGGTGGTCATAATGATCACGGTGTTTTTAAAATCAACTTCGCGGCCTTCACCGTCCATGATCATGCCTTTATCAAATACTTGGTAAAATATTTCTTGCACGCCAGGGTGGGCTTTTTCCATTTCGTCTAATAACACCACGCTATAAGGGCGACGGCGTACGGCATTGGTTAGCACGCCACCTTCACCAAAGCCCACGTAGCCTGGAGGTGAGCCAACCAGTAATGATACTTTATGCTCTTCTTTAAATTCAGACATGTTAATCACGCTAACATTTTGCTCGCCACCAAATAGCAGCTCCGCTAAGGCTAATGCGGTTTCGGTTTTACCCGTGCCGCTGGTGCCCGCTAGCATAAACACACCCACTGGCTTGCGTGGGTCGCCAAGACCTGCGCGTGAAACGTGAATGGTTTCGGCGATGGCTTTTAGCGCATGGTCTTGGCCAATCACGCGTTTGCCTAAGCTTTTTTGAATGTCGAGAATAGCGTTGATTTCATCACTCATCATTTTCCCTACTGGAATACCTGTCCAGCCGGCAATAACTTCGGCAATGGTTTGCGCGTTAACGCACACTTGCAATAAGGGTTCATCACCTTGTAACGCTTTGAGCTCATCGGTCAGCTTGGCTAGTTCTGCTTTCAATGCAGCTTGTTCGTCATCTGATTCGTGCTCACCTTGCTCTAATTTTTCTCTTAGCTCACGCATTTTGGTCGCAAAATCTTTTTCTTGCTCGTAACGGGCGTTGAGGGTTTCTAATAAAATTTCAGTAGCCTGTTGCTCGGTGTCTAAGTTCGCTAATCGTTCGTCATGGTTGGCACCGGTAACATTTTCACGGGTAAGAATGCGTTTTTCAACGGTGATTTGCTCCAAACGACGCTGGGCATCTTCAATCGGCGCCGGCGTGGCGCTATGGCTCATCGCGACTTTGGCGCAAGCGGTATCAAGCAAGCTGACTGATTTGTCGGGTAATTGGCGACCAGGAATATAGCGTTTTGACAGCTTCACAGAAGCTTCAATAGCCTCATCAAGAATGCGCACGCTGTGATGGGTTTCTAAAAACGCTGCCACTGCACGCATCATTTCAATGGCTTTATCGACGCTGGGCTCTTCAATTTTAACCACTTGGAAGCGGCGCGCTAATGCCGGGTCTTTTTCAAAATATTTTTTATACTCGGCCCAGGTGGTGGCCGCAATGGTACGTAGCTCACCGCGGGCTAAGGCAGGCTTTAACAAGTTGGCTGCATCGTTTTGGCCTTCGGCACCGCCGGCGCCAATCATGGTGTGGGCTTCGTCAATAAATAAAATAATAGGTTGGGGGGATTGTTTCACTTCTGCAATTACCGATTTTAAGCGATTTTCAAACTCACCTTTCATGCCGGCACCGGCTTGTAACAATGCTAAGTCTAAGCTGCGTAAAGAAACGTTTTGTAACGCGGGCGGCACATCACCTTTGGCAATGCGTAGTGCAAAGCCTTCGACCACGGCGGTTTTACCCACGCCGGCTTCACCGGTGAGAATAGGATTGTTTTGACGACGGCGAGTAAGAATGTCGACAATTTGGCGAATTTCAGCATCACGGCCTAGCACGGGGTCAATTTTCCCGGCCTTAGCAGCGGCGGTTAAATCCACTGTGTATTGGTTTAGCGCTTCTGTTTTGCCGCCACTCGCTAACCCAGCTTCTTGTTGCATCGGGGTTTGCGCGTTGCCAGCTTCGGCAGAGTTTACAATTAATTCGGGTAAATTAGCTTTTAAATCTTCGGGGCTAACGCGTTCAAATTCGTTGGAAATTTGATGCGCAATGCGCGCCATTAAATCGTCGCACACTAAGGCGGCCAATAAATGGGCGCTGCGTACTTGTGGGCTTTGGTAATCTAGTGAGGCAATTAACCAAGCGGCTTGCACCCAGTCAATAATGTCGGGCGATAGCGCTGGGGTTTTGGCGTTGCCTGTGCGCAGTTTATCAATAGCGTGGGTAATATCTTCTTGTAAGCGCACGGTGTTAATGCCGTAATGTTTGCACAGCATCATAATATCACTATCACTCACGTCTAATAGGGTTGATAACCAATGTTCAACTTCAATGTTGTAGTTGGTGCGCGACAGGCACAGGCCGGTGGCGTTTTCTAATGATTTGCGACAAGTTTGGTCGAGTTTGCCAATGAGTGATTTTAAATTTAATTGTGCCATTTTTTGTTGGTTCCTTGTGTTTATTGCCAATGTATTTAACTATGGTCAGTAGTTTACGCGATGAAACTTAACTAGACCTTAAGATCTTTATGATTATGGGAGTATATGAAAAGTATGTTGCTAAAATATTTTTCTCGTAAAGTCCCTATACTAAGATCAATTTATCATGCTGCAGTGGCCCGCCATTTTCACCCTTGAGCCATGTAAAGTAGCCTAACTGTGGAGCTTGTGCTTTACTAAGTTGACACTGTGGTGCATGCTGCGCAGCTGATATTAATTGTATATCATAACTGAGCTCCGGGCCAATATAATGGTTGGTTAGCTCTTTTAGTTTGCGAAGGCCATCGCTGCCGGGTAAAAATTGTTTAAATTCTGTGTCAGATAAGGGGCCGAGTTGTAAGCGAAACTTACCCTGGCTGTACCAGGCGCGCATCCCGGCAATGGTGTTTTTGCCCAAGGCATTAAACTGGCCTTTAGGTTGCGCCTTGCTTGGCATGCGGGTGCATTCTGAGGCCTGTAAATTAATCCATGAGCCGATAAATTGTTTTAATTTAACGGGCACGGCAAAGTAATCGCTTAACATGGCTTCTAAGCCTGAGGCCGTTTTGGTTTGATTGGCCAGTAAGCCGGCGTAAAATAATAAGGTGTCTTGAGAAATATGCTGTGTGGCTTGTGTTTTACCCGTGAGGTTTTCCATCACATGGGTAAGTGGATCATGACGTTTACCTTCACGGCGCGTGCGCTCAAAACTGTATTGCACTCGATATTTTTCCCAGCCACGGTAGTGCAAGGAGGCGGCGCGGTGATTGAATAAATCAAAAAAATCACGCATGGCATAATCTTTGTTGCGATTTTGCTCTAAAATAGTTTCCGAATAATGCATGGGCAGCACGCCAGAGGGGCCCGTTAAACCCATGAAGGTAATGTGCATCTGTGCGGCATTTAAGCTGTTTTTGTTGCTATCAAAGCTAGCTTCGCTCAGCCGGCTCACGGCGCCATCGGGATAGCGCAAGGCGGGGTCTACTTTAAAACGAATGGTTTCTTTTTGTTGGGCGTAGTCATAGCCCACTGGAAACTGTTTCCATTGCGGTTTGGTGCGCGTTTTTTCGTGGTTAATGGCATCCAGCAGGCGCACGGCTTGGCTAAACTGAAACAGTTCAGGCGCGTTATAAAGCTGATTTGTGAGTGAATGTTGTTTCATGGTGTCCTAAAAGCTGCTTTAAACCAGCGCTTGCTCCCCATTTCGAGCTTCCCAACTATGAATGATTTTGCGTTTGCCTTTTTTGTAAGCGCTCATTTTGGTGAACGAATTAATGGAGCAGTATAAAGCAAAAAACCGCTCTAAAATACTGGCAAACAAAAAGGTACTGCTACCGGCAAATTTATTTTCATCAAATTCCACGCTAATGTCCACGCCTTGGCAGAAGGCATTCAAATGCCCTGATGGGTCGCGTGCCATGGTGCGTTTGCTGGTGACACTTTCAATAGCGTTGATGAGCATTTGTGTTTCTTCAGAATCAACATAATCATACAAGCGCAACATTTCACGCAAGGTGTCTGCGGCTTCTTCATTTTGTGTGATGTTTAATTGATTCAAGCTTAAGTGCGAAATTAAACGCCATTCACTTTCGCCGCCAAGCGGTATGCGATGCGTGGGTGTGGGGGCGGTTAAGCAAACAATGCTGTCAATGTTGCTGCTGCCTTCGGTAAATTGCAAATAGGGCTCGCCACCACCAAACGGTAATTGGTTAGGGATGTCGCGGTTACAACACGTGGTGGTGCTGCTGATGACCCAGTTATCAATTTCTGAGGGTCGCATGTCTAAATCGACCAGCGATAACTCTATTTCGGTGCCACTGTCATGACTATCGACATAATTGTTGGCGTTATGGCGTCGCGAAAACCAAAATTGCTCTTCATTGTTGCGGTTTGCATGCTTTATGCCGTAAAAAGGCAAAAACTCGCGGGCGTTGCCGCTAGAATCAATGGCATTGACTTCATCGACCGAATAAATTTCGTAACTTTTTTGGCGGCGATGATCGGGCACTACGCGATATTCTGTTTTAGTGTGGTCCCAATTAATCGGCTCTGCCGTTTTGCGAAATAAATTCACCACCGGGCTGCAGCCCAAGGCAAAATTTTCGGCGGTGACGTGTTGCTCTAAATCTTTATTACTTTGTTGTAAGTAAAAATATAAATTCATTTTGTTATCAAAGGCTTGCAGATTTTCAGCGCTTAAGCCTTCAATATCAATGAAGAGGAATTTTTCGGGAAAAGTAAAAAATTCACTGAGTAAACGGTAGCCCATATTGGAGCGCGCAGAATAGGGCAGCATGCCTTCATCTTTGCCAAAACCAACGGCTTTGATGTGTGATTTATCTAGACGCACCACGTCTTTGTCGTTGGCCGATTTGGCAATGGCCAGTTCAGCGGTGTCGCGCATAATTAATTCATATAAGGCATAGACATGCTGCGGCGTACCTTTAATAAAGAAGCGCAGTTTTCCGGGGGCCAGCTCTGCAAAGCGGATATCTTCACGCAAGGTTTGCAAGCTAATTTGCAATACGCCCGGGTAATGTGTGTGTGCATCTAGCTTCGGCGCCGATTGGTTATAGCCAAACAGGCGCGCTTGCGCGATTTTAACCGGCCAAACATCAGTTTCATAGCAAGTGCGAAACCGCACTGGCGCACCATCAATGGGCAGAGTTTCAATATAGCGGCCCTTGGGTACCACGTCTTTTTCGTTTAAGCCAAAGCTGGGCTGAAACTGCACAATCGCCATGGAAGGCAAGGGCGCTAGGTAATGTGGGTACATTACGCCTAATAAGGCGCTGGCTAATTGGGGGTAGTCATCATCAAGGCGCTCGCGCACCCCGGCGTTTAGAAACGCGACAGATTGAACTAGCCGCGAAACATGCGGATCTTCAATAGTATCTTCGCTCATGCGCAAGTTACCCGCTACTTTCGGGTGTTGCTTGGCAAATTCTGCGCCTAAGCGTCGCACATAAGCGAGCTCTTTATTGTAGTAATTTAAAAATTTATTATCCATACCCTATCCATGTAGCCCACTCTTTTGTGGGTGATTAAGGAGTATATTATATAGTGTGAGTCTTAAGGCTAGATTAACGGTTTGAGAGTAAAAATAATGTGAATAAAGGGTGGTGACTGCAAAAAATAGACAATATACAACTAAAATAGTTTTAATGGTTGTTTGAGAATCCTCGGTTCCTTGCTGTGACGTACATTTTTATACCCATAAGGGTGCTATTGCTGGTAAGATAGCGAAAAATAATAGTGCGCTTACAAAGTACGCTGAGCGAATAAGAGAAGGGTGGGGTAAAGTCATGGTGGAACTGGAACCAGGCTACGGTAGGACGTATCGTAGGACCTTAAGAACAAATCAATGTAAGAAAGCTGACGATATGCCTACGTTTGAACGCTATGGCGCGTATGCTTGCGTGTTTATTTCTTTGGAATTTCTTCGCAGAATTTTACCCTTGGAGGAGTGGCCAGCTGACTATGGCGATCACGATAGGGTTTTCCTTGAAAAAATAAGCGTGTTTGCTGATGAGGCTATTGATGCAGGAATTAAGCGTCACGCTTTTTTTTGTAAAAAGTGGGATGGCGTTGCGAAAGAAGCAAAGCCAGTTTTAGCGGCTTACAAACAGTCCTTCACTCAAGAGGAGCTTGTTATCATGGTTAATGCGCATGCAAGAGCTCCTGTAAACAAAATGAATTTAATTTTATCGCCGGCGCCCAAATCTGGTTTTTTTGATCTTGTTGGTAACGCATATCTACAACAATTTTTGGAGGGACAAGGCAAATTTCTTGGTGAGAGATCAGC
The DNA here is from genome assembly GCA_034112285.1 of Gammaproteobacteria bacterium. Taxonomy (GTDB): domain Bacteria; phylum Pseudomonadota; class Gammaproteobacteria; order JABDGN01; family JABDGN01; genus JAWUVP01. The sequence goes on along the minus strand of JAWUVP010000004.1, from coordinate 22,086 downwards.
CCTTGTATATAACACTTCCCAGTCTACTGCTAAATTTATGTTGCCTAGTGGTGTCGTAGACAAGGTCTTTCCATCTTTAGGCTATATTATTGGTTCACAAGGGCATGTGGTGAGCATTGTAAGATGCGGGAACAAGTGGTTGTTGTTTAATAGCTTACCTGAAGTTAGGCATGGGTGGTCAATAACAAAATTTTTGTATTATGCGTATGGAAATGGCTATGTTCTGTTGTTTTCGGGTGTTAACGCGACTGATAATTTAATAAGGTATCTTCAACAAAAACTATGGAAGCCAGGGTCTATGGCAGACACTTATGCCTTTATGATGCCTAAAGGCGCCTAGCTTCGTGTCGTGTTAGTGCTGCTGCTTTAAATAACCACCCTATAACACAGTTAACGACCACCCAATGAGAACCAACATGATTGCAGAGCAACTTTTTCCCTACATAACCTGGCATTTTATCCGTGCGTCTGGCCCGGGCGGTCAGCATGTGAACAAAACCTCATCGGCGGTGCAGTTACATTTTAATATTGCCCAATGCGCTTTGCTGAGTGAAGCCGTTAAACAGCGTTTGCGGGCCTTGGTGGGCAACCGAATTAATAAGCAAGATGAACTGGTGATTTCAGCGCAGTGCTTTCGCTCTCAAGTGGCCAACCGTCAAGATGCATTGCTGCGGCTGATGAAGTTTATTGCGCGCGCAGAGCATGTGCCCAAGCCGCGTCGCAAAACCAAGGTGTCAAAATCTGCTGTGCGCAAGGGTAAGCAGCAAAAGCAGCAACGCAGCCAGAAGAAGCAATTGCGTCAAAAGCCAGAGGGCTGATTGGAAAGAATTTTAAATTGTTGCCCTCCCTCTCGTCTCGTTCCGTCGTTGCGAGGAGAGAAGCGACGTGCACCCGAGGGCACAGGTCAATCCCCTAGACTACAGTGTAATTCATGAGATTGCCACGTCGCTTCGCTCCTCGCAACGACGGGCTCGTGGTGGTCGCGAGTTCGGCGACGGGCTCATGATGGTCGCAATGAGCGTAGCGACGCGGCAATCTAAAAACTATGTTATCCTTCCATAATACAATTTTTACTACTTTTACTCCTTCAAAAACGAGGTCCCTATGCTATACGCCGTTATTTCTCCCGCCAAAAAACTCGCGCCAACCGCTGAATATAATGGCGCTACCACGCAAATTGCCTTCAAATCACAAACCAAAACCCTAGTGAATATTCTCAAAGACGCCAGCCCCGATAAATTGGCCAGCCTTATGCGCTTAAGCGAAAAATTAGCCTACCTCAATTTCATGCGCTACCAAGATTTTAACGCTAGCCAATATAACTGCAAAAACGCCTACCCAGCCATACTGCTGTTTCAAGGCGACGTCTATCAAGGCATGCAAGCCGACAGTTTCACCCCACAAGAATTAACCTTTTGCGAAAAATCATTAGGCATATTATCGGGCTTATACGGCGTGTTATCACCACTGGATTTAATTCAACCCTACCGCCTGGAAATGGGCACAAAGCTCGCCAACCCCGTGGGCAAGAATTTATATGAGTTCTGGCGTGAAGCGGTCACCACAGAAATTAACCAGCGCATGAAAAACGTGAAAGCCAAATATTTAATTAATTTAGCCTCAGACGAATATTTCTCGGTTATAGACCCAAAACAGCTAGCAAAACCGATTATAAAAATCGATTTTAAAGAAAACCAAGACGGCAAACTCAAAACCATAGGTATTCACGCCAAACGCGCCCGTGGTGCAATGGTGCAGTTTATAGTGCAAGAGCGTTGCAAGACTCTGGAAGGATTACAGGCGTTTGATGGGCTGGGATATTGTTTTGATAATCAGCGCTCAGATGGTGAGGCGTTGGTTTTTGTGCGTTAGTTTTAAGAGGTGAGCTTTTGCTTTTTTTCAGCTGGGCCGCTGTTCGGTCATAAAGTCAAATTGTTGACCACTAAATTCATAATTTGTATCAAATTTTAGCTCTATAGACTCAGGTCTATTCAATAAAGTGGCTGAAATATTCAGTTTAACATGGCTGGCAAAGGTATTCACAATCTTAACTTCTACTTTGGTTAGGCGTGGCTCATGATTGAGGAGCGTTGCTCGTACCTGATTTGACAAGGCTTCACAGGAGTCTCGAAAATTACTGCTGGAATCGGAGAGTTCAGTTAGTCCATAAGAGAGGATGGATTCCTCAAGTTCACTGTAATTGCTGAGTTGTATCCTGTATTTTTTCGAATTTAATAAATTAGAAATATCACGCAGCACAGATTCTTGCAGTGCAAGCTTTTCTGGTGAAGTGTTGAGTTTTTCGAGGATGTTGTACATAGTAATTTAAAATTAAATAACAAGGGAGCCAAATGACTCCCTTGTTAGCTGGTTTATCATTAATTAATAATGATTTAGATTATCCAACAACTGCTGCAAATTTAGCAGAGTCATCGTATACTTTACCACTTTCTAGCTCGCCAAAAATGTGCACAGTAATTTGTGCTCCATTTGATTTAGCGGTAACCTTTGCATTAGCTAGGTTAATATCAGTATCAGTTTGACCGGTAGGGCTAACTGAGATGGCGCCTTCAAGGGCTACTAAAGAAGCTAGAAGCTCAGCCGTTTGTTTAGCCATCTCTTTGTTGTTCTCGTTCATAGTGTCAGCATTGTAGTTTGAATGGTCTACAACAGCAGTTTGTGCCGCACATGTAACGTCTAATGTGACGATGGCTTTGCCTTCGCTGTTTAGTTGTACGCTAGCATAGCCATCAGTTGCAATATATGCACCTGTAACAGCGATATCGCCGATAGTTGCATTGCTTCCGTTGGCTGCTAATGCTTGTCCAAAATCTTGGATAGCACCTTGGTAAGTAGTTGATAATGTGTTTATATCACGGATTGTTGATTCTGACATATTTAAATTCCTCTTAATTAAGTTATTGTTTTCAAATTAAACAGTAGGTTTGTTTAACCATTTCCTAACTGTTGAAAGTATTATAGCCTAGCAACCTTAAGATTATATTAAGTTATTCACTAATATTTCAGAATTTAGAATTATTTTTGTTGTTAGACTATCTAACTTCATGTGTGGCTCTAATGAAATGTTGCAATTGAAATGTCCAACTTTACCCGGCACGGACATTATGCTGATATTATATGATTTCAGCGGATATGTTGCTCTTGATGATGGGGTGTTGGTATTGGCGGTGTATTTGTTGAGCCATTTTTGTAATAAAACCTGGCATTCAGTTTCGGTTGTTAAGCTACCAATTTTATTTTGAGCAATTGCTTTAATATAGTGTCCAAAATGGCAGGCGGTTGTAAGATGCTCTAATAAAAATATGTTTCTATCCGTTGACGCATGAACAGATTGTAAATTGTATAGGCTTAAGGGGCTTTGTTTATTCTCTTGGACCAGAAAATTTATTCCATACTGTGACGCCTCTTCAGATTGTTTAGCATTAATTAAGAATGGAGTCTTTAGTTTTTTTTCAGTGGATAGCTTAGTGATTTCAGGGGGCAACACTATTTTACCATTGATTTCTAAAAACCAACTTGTTTCTTTGAATGATTTTATAAGCTGAGCTGTCGCAAGGCTAGCTGCTCGTGATTTTAAGCTGGAGTCAGAATTGATCGTTGACTCACCGGAATAAGAAGCTGTGCCCATTAATAGAAACACAAATCTAGAGTCTTGCCTTGTCCGAAAATTTTGCCATGCCATATTGGAGTTTAGATGTAGTTTTTGTAAAACACCGGTTATATAATTATTTGTTGTTGCTAAATGTGGAAAATCACAATTACTTATAAAGGGGGATAATGCATATGATGCCAAGACCGAAAGCTGTGTTAATAAATGTATATCTGTTTTATTGTCTATATTGAAATCATACCCGCCAACTAAAAGACTTATGGGGGGGGCGCCAGACATACCAAGATGAGATTCAACAACATGCTTAAAAGATGCGGTATACTCGACTTCAAGATTAGTGCTTAAATCCTTGGTGAGTTCTTTCTTGTTAATATTTAATAGCTGAATAATAACGCTAGAATTTTCACTCACAGATTGAGTGAGTAAATTCAGCTCATTCCAGATGATTTGAAGTTCTTGTAGTTTATCATTTTCAATAATTAAGCCAAGCTGACGCTTGAATTTGATGTCAATCTGGTTAATAAGGTTTGATATGATATGTAATGTTTTCATAGTGATAAAGCTAAGAGGTGATGGTTGTTTTAAACCTTTCACCTCTTAGACATTCATGCAGAAATATTTATTCTGCTTCTCCCCCGGCTGCGCCAGGTATGTTCGCAACTAAGCGTAATGAAGTGCTTAATTCTTCGAGCGGTAACCATGGTTTCATCCAGACAACGGCATGATAGGCGCCAACTTTTCCAGGAATTTCTTCCACAGAGACTTTAGCTTCAGCAAGTGGATATGAATAACGTATTGAAGCACCAGCATCTTTATTTGTGTCAATGTATTTGCTGATCCATTTGTTCAAGCTGCCTTCTATATCCGCGGTAGATGCCATTGAACCAATTTTGTCACGACCCATAATTTTAACATGGTGTGCAATACGAGATGTTACCATCATGTACGGAAGTTTAGCGGCAATAGCAGCATTTTCGGTAGCGGCATCATCTTCAAAAACTTTAGGACGTTGTGCCGTCTGCGCACCAAAGAATACAGCATAATCCGTCTTCTTGTAGTGCGATAATGGCATAAAGCCTAAATTTGATAACTCTTTCTCGCGGCGATCTGTAATGGCAATTTCAGTTGGACATTTTAAGTCTGTGTCGCCATCGTCAGTGGTGAAACCAAATGTTGGTAAGCCTGTGACTTTACCACCACCTTCAGCACCACGAATTTTTGTGCACCAGCCGGTTTCAGAGAATGATTGTGTGATTTTTGCGCCCATAACATAGGCTGCATTCATCCACGTAAATTGGTCATGCCCCATTTTTTTAGCATGACCTTTGCGGTCAAACTCTACTTCATTAAAGCTAAAGCCATCCGCTGGGTTGGTTTTATCATTAAAAGGTAGGCGTGATAAGGTGCGTGGCATCGTTAAGGTTACAAAGCGTGAATCTTCTGAATCACGGAAGTTGTTCCATTGGCTAAATTCGTATGAACGGGCGATTTTTTCTAAATCTTTAGGTTTAGATAAATCTTCCCATGTGTCAATACCCACGGCGCTTGGCGCTGCAGCAGCAATGAAAGGGGTAAATGCGGTAGCCGCAATGCCTGACATTTTGGTCATGAAGTCGATATCCTTGCTGGTGTTGCCAAAGGCGTAGTCACCAATTAGCACACCATAAGGTTCGCCACCTGGGGTGCCGAATTCTGATTCGTAAATTTTGTCAAACAGGGCGCTTTGTTCTGGCTCTAAAATTTTGTTGAAGTCTTTTTGAATGTCTTCTTTAGAGGCGTTAAACAATTTAATTTTTTGCACGCTGCTAATGTCGGTGTTGCGAACTAAGTAGTGCATTCCGCGCCATGAACCTTCGAGTTTTTGTAACTCTTCGCCGTGTAATACTTGGGTTAACTGCTTTGAGACTTGCTCATCAATTTTAGCAATCGCGTCATTGATGGTAGCGGTTAAGTTTTTGTTCCAGGTAACCGTGCCGGCCATAGCCTCTTTGGTCAGGGTTTGCAGCAATTGCTCGGCGCGGTTGCGCTCGGTGTTGCGTGTTGCCGCAACGGCTTGCTCTAGCAAGCTGGATTCTTCAACCGCTTCGCTAGTGGAATTTTGATTAGCTGTTTTAGTACTCATTATTTATCCTCCGTGCTTACTGTGTCTGTACCTAGTTCGTTAACTAAGCTTTGCAATTTTTCATTGTTTGATAACACGTCTTCTAACACGTTTTCTAGGTTTTCTGATAAATCAGCTTTACCTAAAATTTCTTCAAGTTGTTGACGGGCATCTAATAAGCTTTTTAAGGCTGGAACCTGTTTGGCAATGTTTAAGGGCTCAAAGTCTTCCATTTTATTGAAGGCTAAGTCTACTTTCATTTGCTTGTCGCCTTCTTCCATCACGTTATCCACTTTCATGGTCACGCCTGGGCCTAAACGCTCCATAACATCATCAAAGTTATCTTTGTCAATTTCAACAAAGTTACGCTCTTTTAAGGCTTTCTTTTCTTTAGTGGGGGCATTACCAGAGTAATCGCCCATGGTGCCGACTACGAAAGGCAGTTCTTTTTTTTCTTTGCCGCCTTCGGTTTCAACATCATACGTGATGTGAATACGGGGTTTACGAGTTTTATCCAGTTTGTTTTGTGCGCTGTTAGCCATTTTTTATATCCTCATTGTTTGTCTATTTCCTTCCATGGGTTGCCATAGAAACTGTAGTTATTGTACTGCCCCAACATTAAGGGCTTATTAAGTGATTATATTTAATCTATGTTATTAAAAGTAGCTTTTTGTTGTCCAATATAGGAATTGGACTTAAAGTGAGCATCTTTTAGGTTAAAAAGCTTTATTTAAACAGCGGATTATCATAACCGCCGCCATAATCGCCGCCTGGATGCTGTCCGCCGCCCATGCCGTTGTCCATTCCCATGCCATTATCCATGCCGCCGCCGTATTGGTCTGCGCCAGGTTGCGACATCATGCCATCTTGCGGCGGCATCATTGCCGGGGCCGGTGGCGGTGGCAGTAAGCCGACTAGTTTTTCGTAATAGTCTTTGGCTTGTGGGTCTGGCACTAATTCTTGCAGTAATTCGGGCAAACTCATGTCGCCCCAGCGTACCACGCGTTCTATAGTATAGCCAATCGGCGAGTGTGGCTCGCTGCGTTTGAAGAATTCTGCTACAGCTTGTAGGGTTTTAAAGGCTTCTAATCGACCTTTAATGTTGCCAGATGGCTTAAACTCGGTGCTATTGCTGCCGGCATCTTCTGTGTTCGCGTCATCTTCTTGCTCGCTGTTTTCATCTACAATCAGCTCTTCTATTGGGTTTAGAATGTCTTTGGCGATGGTTTTTAAGGTTTTTTGCGCGCTTTCTAAGCTTTTGCGAATATTAGAGCTGGGTGGGGCCTCATCACCGCACAGCTCGTCTAATTTGTCGGTTAAGACGCTAAATTCTTCAATAGTGGTACTTATGTCGCTATCTAATTCAAAGTAAAACTCACTTTGGCTGGGTTTAACGGCATTTTTGATGGTTTCCACCGGCACGCTGCCACTAGCCATTTTTTTCTTTTTCTGTGCCGGGTCTTTGAGCTTATCTAATTCTTGTGCTTGGCTATATGACCACGATGAATAATTGCCATCGCTGGTTAATGCTGCTGTGTTAATGGGGGCTACTAAGGTGCCAACGGTGTTGTTAATGCCGTTTAAGCCTACTAATACGGCAACGCGCGTGCTAACGCCATCTTCATCGGGCATAGGGTATAAGCCTTCCCAAAAATTTTGCACTAGACCATTAATTAGCTGGACGCCGGCTTTTAAGCCTGCAAAGCCGTGTTGGCGAATGAGTGCTTCGGTTAGCCAGGCAGCCACTTCTAAATCTTTTGATTGAGCCAGCGCTTCGGGTGCGCGCTTTGAAATGATTTTCCATTGCTCTTTCTCGGGATGATCTTCGTTGTCATCGCCGGGAAAGGTGTTGCGTTCGATAGCTCTAGCGTTGTTGCGCGCATCTTTCAATGCATAATATATAGAATCAGGCGATTCATCTTCACGTAAATCGATGCCTGCGGGTTGTGCTTCGCTCACTGGCGTTAATAAATCATCTAATTGTAGTATGTTTTCAACTGTCATAGTGTGTCCGTTCGTTTCAGTGTTTTCTGCCGCGGGTGTATTGTGCTTTAGAATGCTTGGCATTATATCGAGCATTTATTAAGGTAATATTAATTGGGTGGACAAAAAAGCTACAGATACGCCCCTGACCAATAAAGGCTGCTGCAATTTAACCCACACATTTAATATTTAATTAATGTTCACTTAATTTATCTACTATACAATAGGCACTTGAAATTGACAAATGGATTAAGGAATACAAGAATGAACGTGATGAAGCGTCTATCAGCGAGTTTATTGATACTGTTGCTAGTGGTACTGGCCAGCAGTTGTTCAACTTTGACGTCGGTATTGCCTCAGCAACGCTTAATTGCTATGGTGCAAACGGGTAAAGTGCTTAATCCAAATGATCGAGGGCGTCCTTCGCCGTTGTCGGTGTCTTTTTACCAATTAAAAGGCAGGGAAGCATTTGATGGCGCAGATTTTTTCTCTCTCTATGACAAGGGCAAAGAAACTTTGGGCGATGATTTTATTGCCGTTTCCAAGGCAAATTTAACGCCGGGTACCGAAGCGCGATTAACATTAACCTTAAAATCAGGCGTTAAATTCATTGGAATTGTGGGTGCATATAATGATGTTAACAATACAAAATGGCGCAAAGTTATACCCATTGAGTTTAGCTTTGGTCGCAAAAAAGTGCGGTTACGCTTCACCCAACGCGGTATTGGGCAATATAGTGTGCTAAAAACGGGTTTAGACATTAAAGCCCCTGATTTCGATAAGCCCAGCCTTGATGACTTGAGTAAAAAGCAAAGTGGCCCGAATTTGAATTATGAAGTGCTTAAACACGTAAAATAAGGAGAAAATAAGCATGTCAAAAGTGAATAAAGTTGTATGGTCGGAGGGGATGTTCCTACGTCATCATCACTTTCAGCAGCAAGATCGCTATAGCGAAAGAATGATAAAATCTTGTTTAGACATGTTGATGTCTTATCCTTTTGGTTTTTCACGCTTAACCTTAGATCAGCAGCATTTAGCCTTAGGGCGTGTCGCCATTAATGAATGCATGGGTATTTTTCCAGATGGAACCTTGTTTGATACTAACATTGATTGCGAGCCACCTAGCTTATTAGAAGTCGCCGCGGATTTACACAACAGTAAAATTTATCTGGCCGTGCCTTTGCGCGGTGTCGATAGTGTGGAAACAGCGATGGCAGGCGCGGCAGGTTTAGCCCGCTATGTGGCAAAAGAAACGCAAGTGCGTGACACCACCTCAGATGAGCAAGAAGCCGTGCCTATTAATGTGGGCCGTTTACATTTACGCTTGCTAACCGATAAAGACGATTTAAGCCAGTTTGCCGTGTTGCCTATTGCGAAAGTGATTGAAAAACGTGCGGACGGCAGCATTATTTTAGATGCAAAATTTATTCCTCCTTGTTTAGACACCCATGTGTCGCCTGTTATTACCGGTTTTATGCAAGAATTGCAGGGTTTATTGTACAACCGCGGTGAAGATTTAGCGGGGCGCGTGGCGAAGCCGGATGCCAATGGTCAGTCATCTATGCTCGACTTTTTGTTGCTGCAATTGGTGAATCGCTATGAAACATTTTTGAAGCATTTGTCAAAACTAAAGAATTTACATCCAGAGCGTTTTTACGAAGAATTATTGAAGTTACTGGGCGAATTGAGCACGGTTACCAGCGCCGAAAAACGCATAACCGATGATTACACCTATAATCAAGACGATTTAGCAGCAAGCTTTACCCCCGTGATGGATGGCCTGCGCCAAGCCTTAAGTGTGGTGTTGGAGCAAACGGCGGTGCCATTGGCGTTGCAAACAGCCAAGCAAGGTATTCGCGTGGCGATGCTTAAAGACAAAATGTTGCTGAACAACGCGAAGTTTGTGTTGGCGGTGAAAGCAGACATGTCGAATGACAATCTTCGTAGTCGTTTTCCTGCACAAATTAAAATTGGGCCGCTAGAAAAAATTCGTGGCTTAATTAATGTGCAAATACCGGGTATTGCACTGGAAGCAATGGCGGTGGCACCACCAGAAATGCCCTATCATGCCGGCTTTACCTATTTTGAACTGGAAGCCAAGGGGCCATTTTGGAAGTATATGCAAGACTCAGCCGGTTTTGCCTTTCATCTGAGTGGTGATTTTCCTGGGTTAGAATTAGAATTTTGGGCTGTTAAAAGCAGCTAGGAGCCTCTTTTTTTGTGCTGTCTATTCAGTGCATAGAGGCGTGTAAGACAAAGGATAGGACGCAATGTCAGAAGAAGAATTAAAAATAAATGACAATTTGGCTGGCGCCGCGCCAGCACCTGCGGCGGATAGTGCTGTAAGCGATGAAGATGCCACGGTGGTGCACCTTGGGCCAATGCCCGTGCCTGAAAAAAAACAAAGCGCTGTTGCAGGCAGTGCGCCGGTGTTGCCTGAAGAAATTATTGGTGCGCAAAGTAACGACTTGGTTGGTACGGCCTCTGTTATATTAACGATTGCGGCTGAGCTGCGTCGCCCGCATGTGAATATTGATTTGGCAAAGTTACGCCAAAGCTTATCGCTAGAAATTGAAGCCTTTAAGGTAAAAGCCAAAAATAACGGTATCGCAGAAAGTCAGGTTACCCTGGCGCGCTATGCTTTATGCGCGGTATTAGACGAGTTTGTGCTGGACACGCCCTGGGGGGCAAACAGTAACTGGTCGGAGCACTCGCTGTTAACCACGTTTCATCAAGACAGCGCCGGCGGTGCGAAATTTTTTGCAATCTTAACCAAGTTACAGCAAACACCTTCAATTAATGCTGAATTATTAGAGTTACTTTATATCTGCCTGGCTTTAGGCTTTGTGGGTAAATATCGTGTTACTCAAGGTGGCAACGATAAGCTCCGGAGCATTAAGCAAACTTTATATCGACAAATTCTTGAGCAGCGCGGCGAACAAAATGTGGAGCTTAGCCCACAACTCACAACCTTGGATGCTGAGCAGGTGAATACGGTGAAGCGTGTGCCTGTACTGCGTTTGTGTTGTATTGTGTTGGTGTGTTTAGCTTTGGCTTTTTCAGTCTTTAGGCTTGTGCTTAACAGCTATGCCGGGGACACAATGAAAAATTTCCGCTCAATTATCATTGAGAACACGCAGAGCACAGACGGTAGCAGGGTGGCAGAATCATGAAAGCATTTTTCACAAAAATTTTTAGTGTGTTCAAAAAGGCCTGGTTTTGGTGGTTATTAGGCTTAATTGCCTTAGTTTGCATCACGTGGTTTGCTTTACCTTTATTGAAGTTTGGCTCGGCACAACCTTTTGCCAGCAAAGCGCTGCGCTTGGCTATTATTTTAGTGTGGGTAATTGCGTGGGCTATTATCAATATTGTATTGGCGCGCAGAGCCGGTGAAGATGACGATGAAGATGCCGACCCTGAAAAAGTTGCGCGGGCGCTAGAGCTGTTAGATGTTAACTTTTCAAAAGCTTGCGACGTTATGTCAAAAGATTCTTGGGGCGAGCGAATTTTTAAGCGCGAAGCCTATGCCTTGCCTTGGTATTTAACCTTGGGGGCACCGCAATCGGGGCGCTCTAGCTTATTAAAAAATTCTGGCTTGCCTTACCCGGTGGCCAACGAATCATATCAACAACTTGATCAGGCTGAAGATGAACTGTGCCAGTTTTGGTTTAGCAAATCAGCGGTCATTATCGACACGCATGATGAGCTGTTAACTGAAACAAAAGAAAATTCGGTTGCACAGCGTGTTTATGGTGAGCTTTTGACCTTGTTAAAACGCTATCGCCGTCGTCAGCCATTAAATGGTGTGGTGTTGTGTCTGGATGTTGCCGAGTTGTTAGCACAAAACGAGCAGCAGCGTGCCACCACTGCGCATTTGTGGCGTACACAGTTACAAACATTAAATAGCCGTTTGGGTATTCAATGCCCTATTTATGTAACGTTTACGAAAATAGATAAGCTCTCGGGGTTTGATGAGTTTTTCTCTGCGCTAACGTCTGAGCAACAACAGCAAGCCTTAGGTTTTACGTTTGAGTTAAGAAAAAAAGACAGTATTACTCAGTTTGATGCGGCGTATGATGCGCTGGTTAAACGCCTGGAATTGTATAGTGTTAATGCGGTTTTAAACAGTGCCGATTCGCGTGAGGCTGCTTTGTCTTACAATTTTCCAACACAGTTGCGTAGTATTAAAACAACCTTACAAGATTTTTTGGCCGCTGTATTTGAGTCGAATCATTATCAGCAGCCGCATGCTGTGCGCGGGGTGTTTTTCACCTCCAGCTTACAAGGTGGCGTGCCGTTTAATGGCTTGCAGCAAGCCAGTGAAAAAAATTACGGCATTGAAGTGGTGAATGAGCAGGAAAAACAGGGCCGTAAAGCACTCTTCATCGCCGGCTTGTTTAAGCAAGTAATGTTCCGCGAAAAAGGCGTGTTGTTGTTTGACGCGCTGCAACAAAAGCGTCAGTTTGCTTGGCGTTGTTTTGCTTTTGGTTTTGCGGGGTTAATATCATTATTGTTTCTTTATTTATTCGCCAACAGCTTCATGCTTAATAAAGAGCAGTTAAACGTGGTGGATCAGTCGGTTATTGATTTTCAGTCTATTCCTGCCAGCCTTAAAGCTAAGAATTCACGTTTGATATCTGTGTTGCCTATGCTCAACGAATTATATGAAATGCGTGCAGCCTTTAGCCCTGAAGTAGATCCACGCGCTATGCGTTGGGGAATGTATCAAGGCTATAAAATTGATAGTGTGGCCGAAGAAATTTATCGGCAAAATTTGGCCATTTATTTCACCCCTTATGTGGTCGATGCGGCAGTGGGCCAGTTGCAACAAAAAGAGTTGAAACCTAACCATCGTTATAATGCTTTACGTGTGTATTTAATGCTCGCTAATCCGGACAAATTGAATGCAGATTTTCTACAAAACTATTTATATAGCTTTTGGGCAAAAAAATATGCCGATAAGCCGAGTGTGGTGGCCTCTTTGGCGAATAATTTGGCCGCATTTGTCAGCATGCCAATTAAACCGATTACGATTGACAAAAACTTGGTGGAAAAATCTCGCGCCGCCTTGCGTCACACCACGCAAGCACAGCGTGATTATTTTGAGCTCCAAGAGTTGGCGATGGTGGCGAAAGGTTCACACTTATATATCAGCAGTGGCTTGAATTTGGGCTTCAACATTGTATTTGGCAGTGATGATTCTGATCTTAATGTGCCAGCCTTATATTCTAAAAAAGGTTTTACCAATTTATATAAAGTGCAACTGCAAAAAGTGCTTGAAAATGATGGCTTTAGCTCTTGGGTGTTGGGTGATTATGCGAAAAAATCACTGGCCGATGAAGGCGATAACTCTAATGTGGCTGAGCAAGTGCGCAACTTTTATATGCAAGATTATATTAGCGAATGGGCACAAGTGTTGGAAGGTTTGGACATTACAAAATTTAGCACCTTAAAACAAGCCGGCACTTTTTTGTCTACCATTGCCGGCGGTAGCTCACCGCTTTATGAAGTGTTAAATACGGTTAAAGCCAACACCGAGCTTAACCCTGAGGCGAATGGCTCCAGTGGATTTGCTGGCGCACAAAAATTCTTGAAAAATAATAAAAAATTGCTCAAAGCCGTGCAACCTAAAGCACTAAAAAAAGTAACGGGTAAAGCCCGCAAATTTAAACCTAAAGGCGGCAAGAAAAAAGGCTCCGTTGCTGCGCTTGAAAACCCTTTAGAACAAACACCGGTGGGCAAGCACTTCACCAAGCTTAATACTTTTATGCAGGGCGGTCAGGGTAAAGAGGCTGAGTCGGGCTTAGATAAAATCATGCAGGCTTTAGATGCGCTAAATGTTTATATTGGCAACATTAACAGCGCGCGCAACTCAAACGAAAGAGCTTATAAAGCGGTGTTGGCCCACATTGAAGGCGGCGAGGCAGCCGACCCTTTAACACAATTAATGGTGCAAGCTAAAGCTGCGCCACAGCCGGTGCAGCGTTGGTTAACCAATGTAGCTAATTATACTTGGGCAGCGATGCTTTCTGGGGCGAGTGATTATATTGCTCAGCAGTATAGTGCAAAATTATTGCCTGAGTATAATGCGGTGGTCAATAATCAGTATCCTTTCTATCCGGATGCTAAAACAGAGGTGGGCTTGGGCGAGTTTAGCCAGTTCTTTGAGCCAAATGGCAAGTTTGATACCTTTTTTAATGCGTATTTAAAACCCTTTATTGATACCGATAAGCCGGTTTGGCAATGGAAGCCAATTGAAGGCCAAACGCTACCTTTAAGTGATGGATTTTTAAAACAATTGCAGCGTGCAAACAATATTCAGCAAGCCTTTTTTACAGAAGAAGGTAAGCCAGCTGCCGTAAACTATAAGCTACAAGTTGAAAGCTTAAGTGCTTATTTAACGTCAGCGCAGTTGTCTTTAAACGGCCAAAGCTTATCGTATCGCCATGGGCCTAAGCGCACGGTTGATTTTAATTGGCCACGTGAAGGCGGGCAAAATCGTTATGCACTGACTCTAACCGATTTGGCCGGTCGCAGCCAAACTTATAGTGGCAAGGGTGCTTGGGGTAGCTTTAAGCTATTTTCTCAAGGCAAAATGGCATCAAAACCACGCTCTTCTGCTGTGAGTGTTAGCTTTAGCAGTAAAAGCAGGGCGGTTCGTTATGAGCTGTCGGTTGATGGTGCAATTAACCCTTTTGCAGCAGATTTACTCCCGGCATTTCGCTTACCGGCAAAATTGGAGACTAAATAATGGCATTAACGTTACAAGTTATCAACCAACCTAAGGATGGGGTGTTAGAAAACACTCAAAAAGTTTTTGAACAAATGGGCGGTAGCATTGGGCGTGCCGAACATTGTGAGCTGCAATTGCCTGATGAAAGTAATCAAATTTCTAAGGTGCACGCCCTGGTTCACTTTAGAGATGAGCAATATTTTATTACAGATGTGAGCACCAATGGTGTGTTTGTGAATTCAGAAACCATTGCCATTGGTAAAGGTAATACCAAACAATTATTGCAAGGCGAGCGTTTACGCTTTGGCGAATATGTTTTGCAAGTTGATTTGCTGGGTCAAGCAATACAGGCGAGTAAGGCGGAGACCTTTGCTGCGTTCGGTGGTACTGACTCCGCAGCTTCTATTGATGACGATATAGAAGCGCTGTTGGCCAACAATGACGATATTTCAGATTTGTTGGATGTGGAAGTTAATCAGTTACAAACTAACCAAGATAGTATTTTTCAAGATGATAACGTGAATATCGATGACCTCATTGCCGGGCTGGGTCAGTCTAACGACAATGCACTGGATCTGGGTACAAATATTAAAAGTGATAATGAAGCAGCCATTGCTGATTTACTGGGTGAATCGCCCGCCGATGAAGTGGACGTAATGAGCAGTTTCAATGCGCAAAGCGTGGGTGAAACACTGGAAACGGTGATGGCCTTGCTGGATAAGTATAGCGCCGAAAATGAGCAAGAGGCTGAGGTGGTTGAAAAAGTACGCGGCGTGATAAAAACACATTTTGATAGCTAGGTTATTTAGGCGTTTGCTTCGTCAATTAAATGATAGGGTCTAACTGATTAGCCACGTAGGCCATGATTACAATCGCTACAACACCTAACGTCCACCAAACCCACTTAGGCATGCTTTTGCCTTCACTAAAGGCGGCTATTAACCCTCGCATAGAGACCTTACGTTTTGTGGCTGTAACTTGTAGGCCTTTACGCAAAGCTCGCCACTGAATTTTGGGCATATATTGAATGGGCTTGGGCTGTCGTTTTTGCTCGGCTGCGGCAAGTGCCGACATTTTTTGATAAGGGTGGGAGCCGCCTAAAAATTCGTAGGCCAGGCAGGCGAAAGCATACACATCATCGGCAATATTAGGCCGGTGGCCGGCTAAAAGTTCTTGGCTAGCATAAGCCGGGGTATAGGCGTGCATAACGGCCTTGACTGCTGATTTTGGCGCTTCAGATTCCGTGCTGGCATTTGCCAAGCCAAAATCAATGATTTTAACGCGGTTATCGTTGGTAATAAAAATATTGCTCGGCTTTAAATCACCGTGCACGCAGTTATGTTCATGTGCATAGGCCAAGGCTTTCGCCACGGTGAGCATTAGGGCGAGCTTTTGTGGGTAACTTAGGCCATGTATGGCAAAGTTTTTCATGAGTTTGTCCAACGTGCGGCCTTGCAAATACTCCATGGTAATATAGGCGGTATCGCCATCGCGGTCAAAATCATAAATTTGCACAATGTGATCATTGTTTAGTGCTTGGGCTTTGTTGGCTTCATGCTGCAATGCGCTAAAAGCTTGAGGATGTTGTTTGAGCTTGTCATTGACTATTTTAATCGCCACATGCACCTGGTCGGCATTGGCTTCTTCACGGCGTAAATCACGGGCTTTATAAATGGTGCCCATGCCACCTTCGCCAATAACTTCTTCTAGTACAAAGCGTTGTTTAATTACGCTGCCCACTTGAATGGCTTTGGGGCTGGCCATGACATTGATATCTAATTCACGTAGTACGGCGTCCATTATTGAACCTCCACAATCACAAAACTAACATTATCTTTTGCTTCACGCGATAAGCACAGCTCGAGTAATTGTGCTGCGGCCTGTTTCGCGCTAGAAAAGGCTAAAATAGCCGCTAATTCAGCGGCCTCTATTTCATTATACAAACCATCGCTGCAAAGCAACAGCAGGTCACCTTCTTGCACAGTGATATTTTTAATCTCAATTTGCAAAGTGGCGGCAACGCCTATGGCTCGGGTGATAACGTTTTTGTTTTTATGATTGGCGGCGTCTTTTTCAGACAACTCACCTTGATTAATTAATTCTTGCACATAACTATGATCAACACTGATTTGCTGCAATTTCCCGGCGCGTAAACGATAAATTCGGCTATCGCCCGCCCACATGCAGCAGCATTGGTCTTGTTTGATTTGCATCATGGCAATCGTGCTGCCCACCAAGCGCTGGTGCGCCGTGTATTGCGCAAACAATTGCTCGTTCACATCTTCCAGCATGCTGGTAATGTTGGCCACCGTGGTGTTGGCTGCGCCTGATTGGGTTAAATTAGCCAATGATTGCACAATCGTTTGGCTAGCAATTTCACCGGCATCATGTCCACCCATACCATCGGCAACCACCCATAAGGCGTGCTGATCATGACAGAAAAAAGCGTCCTGATTAGTGGTGCGCAAGTTTCCTGGGTGCGTGAGTGCATGAGATGTCCAATTCATGCTAGGTATTCTACGCGGTTAAGGTTAAGGGAGTATTATGTGGGCGGTTAGTCTGTAAATATAAACACATTTTCATTGAAAACAGGTGTTATTCGCTGAAAGTAGCATCACTTTCTAGAGCCAGGATGCCTAAACTCAGTTCGCTTTGCTGGCCTCGAGCATCTTGAGGACCCTCTATCGTAGAAATTATGTTTTCTACATGGCGCGGATAAATAGGACTAATTTTCTGAAGGTTTAAATCTTCTTTTATGCTGAGGTGCCGTACGTCGTTCAGCAACCCTGCGATGACCGCAGTGTACATAGAAACGTGAGAACTTTTTCTAATACGGTGCCAGGTAACTACTAAAAAGTCAGTTTTTTTGATGATGCTTCGTTTAGCAAGACAGATCAAAAGGATTCTATGTAAGGTGTTAACTTTAGCAGATAAACTCTTATTTTGAAGTGCACTTATTATACTGTTTAATTCTCTGTGAATTGTGCTGGAAATCGGGTGAGCCTTCGTTCGTTCCAATATGCGATTAATGAACAGAATATAAGTGGAAGGCTTTGGAGCTGGACCCATAGCGGGGACCACGTCGAACTGTTTTTTATACTGGGATTCGGCGTTTACTAGCAGGGCGCTTGCTTTAGCGTAATGTTGTTCTTGCTGTGCGACAGGAATGTTCGCCTCAAGAGCAATACCAAGAAAATTAAGAATGTTAACTAGTTGAAATGCTAACTCTCCTGGTGCTGGAATGAAAGAGGTTGCAATAGCGGTGGGGTCACTTTTAGATATAGAAACAATAACTACATTATTCTTAGTGATTTCAGGTTGTTTCGACCTAATAAACTGACAAACGATCACACCGGTTGAGACGTTTTCTGGGATTGACTCTAGTATTTTATATTGTGCTAAGTTGCCACCAGGCAGCAGCCATGGCTGTGCTGTTTTTGCATTATCAGGTGATAGTCCTTTTGTTAAGTCTGGATGCTGAGCACGCATGAAACTTTCAGGTGCTAATAGACAGGTCGTATCGTTACTTTTTAGCATGGTGCAAAAGACGTTGATAAGGGCTTGGGCGATAGTGCTGCCAAAAATTTGTTTTGTAAAATTGTAATTTAATACAACATATCTATCTGAACTAGGCATGATGTTTCCCACATTTCTGGTTATTCCAACACTATACATTATCATTCTTAATGCAATATGAACACAGGCCTTAAAATTCGTTTAATGAGCGGCTGGTTACCCCTACGCGATTGATTCAAGCTTTGCTATACTCCAACCTGTTTAAAAGGACACAGCATGACTCAACATCGCCACACGCGTTCACTGTTAAAGTGGGCGGGCAACAAATATCGGGTGTTGGACCGCCTAAAAAAATGGCTGCCCAAGCCCACCGAAACCTCGCGCTTCATTGAGCCGTTTATGGGATCGGGCTCAGTGTTTCTCAACACCGATTATTCACGCTACTTATTAAATGATATTAATCTCGATTTGATTAATTTTTACCGCTTTGTGCAAACCGAGCAACAAACGTTTATTGACTACTGCCACACCTTTTTTGACCCAAAATATAATACCAGCGAAAATTATTACATGACGCGTGATGTGTTTAACGCCACCGACGATTTGCGCTTAAAAGCCGCTTTATTTTTGTATATTAATCGCCACGGGTTTAATGGCTTGTGCCGCTATAACCGCCAAGGTGGCTTGAATGTGCCTTATGGCAAGATGAAAAAGCCGTATTTCCCCGAAAAAGAAATGCTATATTTCATTGCTAAAATGAAAAACGCGAAACTGTATTGCATTGATTTTGCCACGATGTTTACTAAAGCAAAACCGGGCGACGTGATTTACTGCGACCCACCGTATGTGCCCTTAACCAAAACCGCTTCATTTACGGATTATTCGGTCGCCGGCTTTGACATGCAACAACAAGAAAAGCTAGCGAGCCTGGCCGAAAAATCCGCTAATAAAGGGGTGAGCGTAGTGATTTCAAACCACAACACGCCGGTAACACGCAAGCTATATTGCAATGCGCGATGTTATAAAATTGAAGTGCAACGCACGATTAGCTGCGATGGCGGTAACCGCAATGTGGCCAAGGAGTTGATTGCGGTTTATAAGGCGGGCTCTATGCCTTATGCGTAAGTTAAGCGCTGCCTCCAAAACAACACGGCAGGCATTCCCACAACCAGCTTTGACTGGGTCTTTCGATTCTTGGAGTAGTCCTGGGTCTAACGACTGATTCTAATCCTTCTACACCTTCTTTGGGGAGAAGCGGCTGGCTTGGGCTGCTCATGGTGCTTTCATGCAGTCTACGTAATGTGCTTGTATCGGCAAATTTGTTCACCCCTCCCTCTGGGTTACTTCTAAGATACTCTCTATAAAAATTATCATGTGCCTGGTTTACAGAGCCTGTACCTTTCACATCCCATTTTGGATATGGGTTGGGTCGGCTGTGTGCGTGAATTTGATCCTCACCATAGTGATGAAAATGCAGGGTTACAAGTGTTGGAATGAGATTGCTATTCCTAGAATATAAATTATAGTTATTCTCAAGGACCTTTAAATTCATATCATAAATATGTAGAGTAATACGCTGACCTGGATAGCTGGCGACTAAGCGATGAGCTTGCATATAAGTAAGTATACTTTTGGAGACGTTTGGCCGGGTTTTTCTATGAGTTATGGGTTTGTGAGGCTGCTTTAATTGAGCTTGAATTTTTTTGAAGGCGGTTCCTGCTGATTGTGGTGCAAGCACAAGGTTGTCTTCTTGCTGGGCAATGTCAGCCATGAGCTTTGTATCGAAAGTGATGGGGGGGCTAGGTTCGCTAGGAGGCTGAGTATATCTTTTAGCCAAAGATTCTGCTACCAAGATGAGCATTTGCGTGACTGAAGGGATATAAGAAATAGTAAGCTGGTCGGTCATGGCAGCGATGTTTTTACGGTCCATTCCATAGGACTGTACAGATGAAAAGTTCCCAACAAGTGTGATTTTTTTTTGGAATAAATCTTCAATGAGTCGCTGCTGATTTGATAGGATGAGGGTTTGGCCTTTCTCATCTAAGCTTCGGGCCACAGCGTTAAGATCTATTGCTGCTGCGTTTATCTGATTTGCGCCGCTCATGAGGTTACCCTTATCGTTATTTTCAAGCTAAATTATAGAGCGTATTACTTAAGATAGAATTAAAGGAGAGATAGGTCAAAAATGCTCCACTATGCTGGCGCACTTTTCGTTACGGATTTTTTCAATCCCTCGTGGGGTGGTTTTTTTGAAAAAGTGGGGATTAACGATGAGTTCGGCATACTATAAAATGGCGGAGAGAGAGGGATTCGAACCCTCGATGGGCTTGTGGCCCATACTCCCTTAGCAGGGGAGCGCCTTCAGCCGCTCGGCCATCTCTCCGGGGAAATTGCAGTTTTTGAAGCTGAAGCGGGAGTATACCAGTTGGGGTGGGCATGTAAAGTGGACATTTTAAATTTTGATGGGTGGCTTAGGCTGATTAACTTTTTGTTATGAGTGCTATAATTTAGATAAAATTTGTTTTGGCTTTTTTATGACTTTATTTTCTAAATATCTCAATTTATCCTATAAAAACATAGAGTTAACCTTTCTCACGCCAGCCTTGCATAGTGAGCTGAGCTTATTGGGGCGGGATGAGGCAATTTGGCAGGGGTTTGATTTGCCCGAGGGCCACCAAGGTGAAAAATATACGGCTTATGTTGAAAATGCTTGGGATGATTTACAAGCTAAAAAGCGTTATCCCTTAGTGGTTTTACAAGATGGGGCCATTGTGGGAAGCAGTAGTTTTTATAAATTTGATGATAAACAGCATAGCATTTCGATTGGCTATACCTGGTTGTTGGCTAATGTTTGGGGTGGCAAGGTGAATGTGGCGCTGAAATATTTAATGTTGCAGCATGCTTTTGAGGCGTTGAACATTGAGCGCGCGGTGTTTACGGTGGATACCAGTAATGCCCGCTCGCAAGCCGCCTTGGTTAAATTAGGCGCTGTGCGTGAAGGGGTGGCGCGGCATTGTGTGCGCCGTGGTGATGGTAGTTTTGCTAGCTCGGTAGTTTTTAGTGTGTTGCAAAAGGAATGGGCAAGCGTTTGTGATGGCTTACTGGCGCGCCTTGAGTGAGAATAGATGGTTTTTGTGGGTTGATGCTCTATAATTAAAGCTGTTCATCTCTTCAGGGGCTAGCTTTTCATGGCTGAAACGTTACACACTATTGGCAGCATTTCCGATAAAACGGGGGTAAATCCCATTACGCTAAGGGCTTGGCAGCGCCGTTATGGCTTGTTTAAGCCTAAGCGCACGCCTAAAGGCCATCGTCAATATACTGATGATGATGTGGCGCGCATTCAAGAGATTTTATTCTGGCTCGAAAAGGGCGTACCCATTGGCAAGGTGAGCGGTTACTTGCAGCATAAAAAGCAGCCTGAGTCGCAAAGCGATGAGCCGGATTATGCTGAGTATCAACGCCAAGCCGTTGAAACGGTACAAACGTTTGACCAGGCTAAATTAGAAGCTTATATGGATGAAGTTTTTTCGCTTTATCCCCTCGATGTTATTTCCCAAAAAATTTACCCACGGGTGTTGCTGGCGTTAAATGAACACTGGACAACTTCTCTTACGGCTTTTTCTGAGCAGCAATTTTTTACGTTTTATTTACGCAATAAATTGGCGAGTACCTTTTTGCAGCCTAAGGCGGTTAAAAAAGGGAATAAAGTCATTGTGACCACCTTTGAAGAGGCCTTTACTGAATTGGAGTTGTTGTTTTTAGCGTCGGCTTTATCGCTCTATGGGTTCGATATTATTTTATTGGGGCGCAAAACGTTGCCGCAAGAGTGGCCTAAGGTGATTGAAAATACCGGGTGCTCGGGGATGGTGATTTCCATTGATAATGTTGGGCCGCAGATTAGCCAGGTGTCGCGTTTGGCGGGGTTGGTTGATATTCCTATTTGCGTGCGCACGCGTGAGCCGCTGGTGTCGGGTGAGGTGTTTAATGATGCTAAGGTGCATGCCTTGCCGGAGAATTATCATCGGCTTTTGGCGGATATTAATGCGGTTTTGGGTGGTGAGGGGTAGGCTTTGTGGGTAGCGCGATGAACGCCACCTTTTCAAGCCACGCCGTGAATAC
>JAWUVP010000003.1:0-15476 GCA_034112285.1 Gammaproteobacteria bacterium | reverse complement strand
GATAACATGCTCATTTTCTAATTTCACACGAAAGTTTGCATTACGCAATGTTTCAATAATAACGCCATCAAGTTTAAATGCTTCTTCTTTTGCCATGGGCTAAGTGTCTCTAAGTGGTTGTTCAATCGCGCATAATGCCTGCTCCCCCCAACAAAATCAACTTATTTAGGGTAGGCCAGGAAATCCTTGGTGATAAAGGAACGCGCAGCGCTCCTGCAATCACACTCAAAATAAAAATAGACAAGCGCAGCGAGCTCCTTCTCCCCCCACCCCAAAAGGCTTTGCCGGCGCGATGAATGCTACCTTTTCAAGCCCCTTGCCGGCAGGACACCGGCGCGGCTCCTACAGGGACGTATTCACGGCGTGGCTTGAAAAGGTAGCGTTCATCGCGCCCCCTCCCAAAACCTAGCCCGCATCAAGAAATTTTTCAGCATCCAAAGCCGCCATACACCCACTACCCGCCGACGTTACAGCCTGACGATAAACATGGTCCATCACGTCACCAGCCGCAAACACGCCTTCAACGCTCGTGGCCGTGGCATTACCCTGCAAGCCACTATTAACCGTAATATAGCCGTTTTCCATCGCTAATTTACCGTCAAAAATGCCGGTGTTCGGTTTATGACCAATAGCAATAAACACGCCCATCAAATCAATATCTTTAGTTTCACCGTTTTTCACATCTTTAATGCGCATGCCAGTTACGCCCATATCATCGCCTAAAACCTCATCTAGCACGTGGTTCCATTCTATAGTCACATTCGCTTCAGCGGCTTTTTTAATCAGGTGGTCGCTCAAAATCTTTTCTGAACGAAATTGGTCGCGCCGATGCACAACAGTCACATGCTTAGCAATGTTCGATAAATAAAGCGCTTCCTCAACAGCAGTATTACCCCCACCAATTACAGCAACATCACGATTACGATAGAAAAAGCCATCGCAAGTAGCACAAGCCGACACGCCTTTGCCTTTAAATGCTTCCTCAGAGTCTAAGCCCAAATACATGGCCGAAGCGCCTGTAGCAATGATCAGCGCATCACACGTGTACTCCTCAGAGCTGCCAATAAGGCGTAACGGTTTGGTAGAAAAATCAACTTCACTGATATGATCAGCAATAACTTGCGTGCCAAAGCGTTCAGCATGCTTTTTCATGCGCTCCATCAACTCGGGGCCTTGCACGCCATCAGCGTCAGCAGGCCAGTTATCGACATCCGTTGTAGTGGTTAATTGACCGCCGGGCTCTTTGCCCGCAATAATAACCGGGTTGAGGTTAGCACGCGCAGCATAAACAGCAGCCGTGTAGCCAGCAGGGCCA
This sequence comes from Gammaproteobacteria bacterium, assembly GCA_034112285.1. Classification (GTDB taxonomy): domain Bacteria; phylum Pseudomonadota; class Gammaproteobacteria; order JABDGN01; family JABDGN01; genus JAWUVP01. Next base: position 14,161 of record JAWUVP010000003.1, on the reverse strand, counting down.
GAACCCAAAATAATTAAGCGATGATGTGTAATATTGCTCATAAGCACTTGTCCTTACAGTAAAATTGATTTTTGCGATGTGAATAAACGATGGTATTATACCTATTTTGAGCGGTTAAAAAAGACGCTTGTTAATAAAGGATATCCATTGAATAAAGCGCGTCGCCAAGTTAAAAAAATTCCTGCCGAACCAGAAGAGCAGGGCGTAGCGCATAAACGCTTAAAAGAAGTCTCTTTTATCTTTTTAATCGCTGTCGGTTTGTTTATTTTCATCGCCTTTATCACCTATCACCGTAACGATCCTGGCTGGTCAAACACTGGCAATGGCGGCAGCATTGCCAACATGGCAGGCACCGTTGGCGCTTGGATAGCCGATGTGTTTCTGTATTTATTCGGCTACATCTCCTACCTCATACCCTTGGCCATCACCTATTCAGGCTGGCTTATTTTGCGTGGCACACCGGGCGAGCAAACCATCACACCAATCGCCATGCGTTGGTTACGTGCCTTAGGATTGCTACTAACGCTCACGTCAGGCTGTGGCCTGTTTAGCTTATACCTTGCGCAAAACCCCAATTACTTACCCTATAGCGCCGGTGGCATTGTGGGTAATTACATTGGCCCCGGGCTGGTTTCAATCTTAAACCCAGTGGGCGGCAGCTTGATACTGTTAGCAGGTTTTTTAGCTGGCATTACACTGTTCACCGGTATTTCTTGGGTAAAAGTGCTACATAGCTTAGCCCAAGGTTTGCTTTGGTGTGCACATCAAATAAATGCCTACCTTATAAAAAAATGGCAGAAATGGCAACTGGCCAGGCAAGCAGCCAGAGTCGTTGAACCCGAGCTGATTGTGCGCAAGAAAAAAATGGCCGCCTTACCCGAAAAAGATTTTAGCACTGCATTTAATAGCAGCAGCGAAGCTCCTCCGCCGGCGTTAAAAATCGTTAAACCCCAAAAGTTAATTCCCCAAAAATCTGCCGACAACAACGTGGCGAAGCCAGAACGAATTGCCCCCACCAGCTTCGAAGGCTCTGAATTAGAATCATTGCCCGCACTTGATTTATTAGAAGCGGCCCAACACTCTAACGACAAAGGTTTTTCAGAAGAAGTACTTGAGCATTTATCGCGCTTAGTAGAAGAAAAGCTCTTAGAATTCGGCCTCAAAGTCAACGTCGTCGCCGTATATCCAGGCCCCGTTATTACCCGTTTTGAATTAGCCTTAGCCCCCGGCATTAAAGTTAGCAAACTCACCACCTTATCAAAAGACATCGCGCGCTCCTTGTCACTCACCAGCGTGCGGATTGTAGAAGTTATTGCCGGCAAATCGTATGTTGGTTTAGAAATTCCCAATCAACATCGACAAATGGTGCGCTTAAGCGAAGTGTTAAGCTCAAAAGAATATGCCGATTCACATTCGCCGTTAAGCCTAGGTATGGGCGTTGATATCGCCGGCCGCCCGGTGGTGATTGACGTGCAAAAAATGCCGCATTTATTAGTGGCGGGTACTACCGGCTCAGGTAAATCGGTTAGCTTAAATGCCATGCTGCTAAGCTTACTTTACAAAAGCACACCCGACATGGTGCGCCTAATCATGGTTGATCCAAAAATGTTGGAGCTCTCCGTTTATGACGGCATTCCGCATTTATTAACCCCGGTTATCACCGACATGAAACGCGCCGCCAATGCCTTACGCTGGGCCATTGGAGAAATGGAGCGCCGTTATCAATTAATGTCTGCCCTAGGGGTGCGAAATTTAAACGGCTACAATGAAAAAGTAAACAAAGCCATTAAAGCCGGCGAGCCACTACTCGATCCATTATGGGAACCCATCGATGGCCAAACCCCGCCTAAACTTGTAAAACTGCCTTATATCGTGATTTTAATTGACGAATTCGCCGACATGATGATGGTGGTAGGCAAAAAAGTTGACGAGCTAATTGCCCGCTTAGCGCAAAAGGCCAGAGCGGCTGGAATCCACTTGATTTTAGCAACCCAGCGTCCATCGGTGGATGTGATCACTGGCTTAATTAAAGCAAATATACCGGCGCGAGTTGCCTTCCAAGTTTCATCACGAATTGACTCCCGCACCATCTTAGACCAACAAGGCGCCGAACAATTATTAGGCCACGGCGACATGCTCTACATGGAAGCCGGCATGGGAATCCCAATGCGCGTACACGGTGCATTTGTAGCCGATGACGAAGTGCATAATGTGGTAAGAGACTTAAAAGCCAAAGGCAAGCCGGCCTATTTAGAAGAAATTACCGATGGTGGCTCAGATGTCGGCGGACCACGTGGCCAAGTTCCAGGCCTAGATTTGGGTGACAACGACGATAATAGCGTCGATGAATTATTTGATCAAGCCGTAGAAATTGTAGCCAAAACACGCCGCGCCTCAATTTCAAACGTACAGCGCCGCTTAAAAATTGGCTATAACCGCGCCGCCAGAATTTTAGAAGAAATGGAAGTGCAGGGCATGGTCACCACCATGGAAAGCAATGGCCAACGAGATGTGCTACTGCCACCACCACAGGAATAGCAGCTATCAAAGATTACTCCGCTGCACGTCAGCATGTTCCTCGTAACCACATGCTGCGTTCAACGCGCGAGCAAAGCTGTACGCCTCGTAGTAACAAGGAGCACAGCAACACGCCTCGTCGTTACGAGGAGCGACGAGGCAATCTTCTAATAAATGGCATAAAGCCAAAACAGGAATAAACACCATTAGGTACGCCACGTCGTTGCGAGAAGCGTAGCGACGCGGCAATCTTCTAATAAATGGCACAAAGCCAAAACAGGAATAAACACCATGAAAATACTTCTATCTCTACTTAGTCTTACCCTATTCACCACCACCTTTGCCAACACGGCTAGCGACAACCTAGTGGCCGCCTTCAAAAACACCACTACAATACAGGGCCAATTCACACAACGAGTCTATAACCAACGCCAACATTTACTGTCAAGCAGTCACGGCAACTTTAAAATTCAACGCCCCAACAAGTTCGTTTGGAACGTAACTAAACCCATGGCACAACTCACCATCGCTGACGGCAAACAAATTTGGCTCTACCAACCCGATTTACTACAAGTGACCGTAAGCCCCATGACACAAAAAATAGGCGCCACCCCATTAGCCATTCTCAGCGGCTCCACCGCAGCACTGACTCAAAACTTTACCATGAAGCAATTAGGGCCACAAAAATATGCCCTCACCGCAAAACAGTCCGACAGCGCTTTTTCAAAAATCACCCTACAATTAGCAGGAAAAACTATTAAAAAAATGCAACTAGCTGATAGTTTCGGCCAAAAAACGGTGATTAATTTTACCGACGTCAGCATCAATAACACGCTTGCAAAAAAAGCCTTTACCTTCACGCCCCCCAAAGGCGTTGACGTAATAAAGAACTAACATAAATGACAAACGATCAACTCGCCCCCTTAGCCGCCAGGCTACGCCCCGAGAGCCTGGCGCATTTTGTAGGCCAAGAGCACTTAATAGCGCCAGGCAAGCCCCTACGCCATGCCATTGAAACCGGCAAGCTGCATTCCATGATTTTTTGGGGCCCACCCGGCAGCGGCAAAACAACCCTAGCCAATATTATTGCCGCCAGCGCCAACGCAAAAGTAGAAAAAATTTCCGCGGTATTAAGCGGTGTAAAAGATATTCGCGCCCTAGTCGAAAAAGCCAAACTGAACCAAGCCCAAGATTTAGCCACCGTCGTATTTGTAGACGAAGTACACCGGTTTAATAAAGCGCAACAAGATGCTTTTTTACCGCACGTTGAATCTGGCTTGTTTACCTTCATCGGCGCCACCACCGAAAACCCATCCTTTGAAGTCAACAATGCCTTACTCTCACGCGCGAGAGTGTACGTGCTAAAAGCACTCAGCAGCGAAGACATGCGCCACATCATTCAACATGCCGTTGCAGAGCACCCCGTTGAGTTAAACTTTCCAGCAGACCTCCAACAACAGCTAGCCGACTTTGCCGACGGCGATGCCCGAATGCTGCTCAACTTGCTAGAGTTAGTTTTTGAAATGGCCGATGCCGACGAGGTTAACGAAGTTATTTTGCAGCAAATACTAGCCGGCAGCACACGCCGTTTTGATAAAGCCGGCGAAAGCTTCTATAACCAAATTTCAGCGCTACACAAATCCGTGCGCGGCTCAAGCCCCGATGGTGCATTATACTGGTTCGCACGCATGATAGACGGCGGCTGCGATGCCCTCTATATTGCCCGGCGCGTAGTACGCATGGCCAGCGAAGACATCGGCAACGCCGACCCACGCGCATTACGCTTGGCCTTAGACGCCTGGGAAACCCAAGAGCGCCTAGGCAGCCCCGAAGGTGAATTAGCCATTGCCCAAGCCATCACCTATTTAGCCGTCGCCCCAAAAAGTAACGCCGTATACAAAGCCTATAAAGCCGCCTTGCAAGCCGCCAAACAACACGGTTCACTCGAGGTGCCCTTACACCTGCGCAATGCCCCCACCAAGCTTATGAAAGCCCTAGACTACGGCAAACAATACCGCTACGCCCACGATGAACCCAACGCCTATGCGGCTGGCGAAAGCTATTTACCCGATGAAATTGCAGGATTGAATATTTATAAGCCAACAGAATACGGGCTGGAAAAAAAGATCGAAGCTAAATTAGCATATCTAAAAAAATTAGATGAGCGTAAACAAACGTAAGTCACTTACGACTAAGGTTTAAGGCTTAGATTTCATAACGCCCCTTTTGGTTTCCAACTATGAAAATGCGCTAAATCGCTATGAGTATCGACAAACTCATCAAAAGCTTCAACCGTTATATTCGCGTTATTATTTTGCTTTTTCACCATATACCATGCGTGTTTCTTGGGGAAACCCTTCACAGGTAATATAGTCAGTAGATTATTATCCAATTCAAGCTCAATGCTCTGTAAGGAAACAATTGAAATTCCCATCCCTGCAATCATCAGCTGTTTTATCGATTCATTGTTGCTAACTTCAGAAATAATATTGGGTGTTATTTTCTCAGCTTTAAATAATTTTTCTATTGCCATACGTGTGCCTGATCCAGATTCCCGCATTAGCCAATCTTCATTAATCAGCTCGGAGATAGAGTAGGTTTTTTTTCGATTAAGCTTAGAGGTTGCCGACACAGCAACCACTAGTTTATCATCATAAAAATCTTGAGCAATAAATCTCTTATCATTGGGAGGTTGGCTCATAATAACAATATCATCGAGGTCTTGTTTGAGGCGGTTCAATATATTTCGTCGGTTATCCACCGTTAAATGAGTCCGTATAGAAGGATGCTGCCTCTTAAAAGCCGCCAGTAATCTCGGCACAAAATACTTAGCCGTAGAAACAACTGCCACCGATAACTTACCATTAAGCAAGTTTTCATCTGCTTTTATCTTATCATCAGCTTCACGAAGTAGATGCTGAATTTTTGCTGCTGTTTCACTCAAAATAAGGCCCGCGGCGGTTAGCTGTGTTTGCCGATTCACACGCATGGTGAGCTTGGTTTGATAAAGGTCTTCCAGCTGTTTAACAATGTTTGAAACAGCCGGTTGGGTCATATGCAATGCTTTTGCTGCAAGCGATATACTCATTTTTTGTTTAATGCTCAATAGTACATTGAGCTGGTGTAGGCTTAATCTCATATCACAACAACCTGATGTTACTTATAAAATATATAAATTTTACAAATAGTAACATGCAGGTAAAATAATGTCATTAACTTAAAGTTCTTGGAGTTTTTGTGTGCCTACTAAATTAATCATTGCTGATAGCCGCGTATTGAATTTGAATCAGTATCTTGGTGATAGTCTAGAGCACACGCTCATTTTACAAACTATATTACCTAGCGATCACTATAATAACTTTGATGAGCTCGATCAGTTAATGAGTGTTTACCTTAATAAGAACAATATCCACCTGTTGCAGGTCACACTCATATCAAGCACTCACTTTGATGTCAGTAAAACCCATTGTGTATCAGTACTGCGAGCGTTGAGTTATTATCTTGAGAAAAAGTATCAATTAACACCAAAAAAAGTAACCGCATATATTGCATTAGAAAATAAATTAAGTCAGCTTGAGTTAAGTACGGGTGAGTAGCTTCTTACTCTTACCCCTTATCTACGCGGCGGTTGGTTTTTTACAAATCATTTTTGCCAAGCAGCCCAAGCTCTATATGAAAATGAGTCGTCTCATATTATGGGCAGGGATTGTACTTTACATCTATTTACTTGTTATAACGAATAACAGCGCCATAATCAAAATTGATTTCATCAATTATTTTGGGGTTAAACTAAACCTGATCTTTATATTTGACCATTTGAGCCGTCTAATGGTGTTTATGATTTTGATTGTCAGTGGTTGCATTATTCGTTACTCTGAATCCTATTTAGCCAGTGACCAAACACAAGGGCGCTTTCTCGGGCAAATTAACTTAGTTATCGCTAGTGTATTGATGCTAATATTGGCAGGCAATTTATTCACTGCCTTCATTTCTTGGCAGCTTATCGGAGTCAGCCTCTATGTGCTGCTGAACCATTATCATTACGATCTAATGGCGAATAAGGCCGCTAAAAAGAAATTCATCATCAATCGAATAGGGGATTTGTGTTTTTTGATAGCCATTGTCCTGGTTTATCAACAATCATCCGTCAGCTTATTTTCACACCTGTCTATTTTTAATCATAGCATCATCATACCGTCGTTAATATTTGTCGCCGTTATGACAAAGTCAGCCCAATTCCCATTTCATATCTGGCTTCCAGATACATTAGAAACACCCACGCCAGTTAGCGCCTTAATGCATGCAGGAATTATCAATGCCGGTGGAATTTTATTAATACGCTGCGCCCCTATGCTTAACCAAAATACAATAATATTGGTAGTGGTAATGCTGGTTGGCTTTACAACCGTGGTTATGGGTAACATTTACATGTTGCGACAAATAAATGTTAAAAAGCAATTAGCCTATTCTACAATGGCACAAATGGGATATATGATTTTTCAGTGTGGCACAGGGCTCTTTAGTGCGGCATTATTTCATTTGATTGCGCATGGATTTTTTAAAGGATATTTGTTCTTAAGCAGTGGCAGTGCTTTGAACATAAAACAATCCGTATCAAATAAGACCATAACAGGCAATAATGCCATGAGGGCTTTCGCCTTAAGTGCCTTGATTTTATTTCTAGCCTATGGATTCTTCGTCTACTTCTCAATCACAACACCCTTACTCTTTATGGGCTTTGTGTTCATCACCATAAACCAGCTCCTTTATGGTTTTATAACAACACAACCAAGCCACTTATTTGTTTTAATGTTTAGTTTGTTTTTAGCATTTTTAGTGGCAACATATCTATCTTGTTTGCATCTACTTGCTTGCTATGTCGTGGCTGATGCCTTTTGGCTTACGAATATCTCAGCACAATCATTGATTTTCTCAGTTATTTTATTATTTCAACTACTTTCTTTTTTAAAACGAGATTCTAAAAAGATAAAAACAGTGTGTGCAAAAATTATAAACATTTTTGATGTTGAAAGCTCTTCTCGAAAACTATTTCTAGATCCACTGCGATGCCTAGGCGAGTCAATAAACAGAGCCTTTAGTCAATTTGCATCTATAAAAAGTAAAGTGTTAATTCTGCTGGGGTTTTTTATCGCTGCGTTAGCTCTATTTATAGTCAACAATATTATCGAAATTAAAACACTCTCGATTTCGATATTTATATTCTGCGCTATCGTTTCAATGGTAGTCGCCAATAGGTCGAAAAAAATATCACTCGTTATTTTTTGGCTTGTTATTTTTCAATGCAGCTTATGTTTTATTCTAATGCTACACAGCAATAAGCAACCCATAGCTTTATGCATATATTATGCAGTGAACATGGCCCTTATATTGGCCACACTCTATTCTTTGCTTAGAAACAATAAAAGCGGTGCCTTAAAAAACCATTTTGAGCACTACAATGTGCTGAGTTGGCCACTATTATATTTGTCAATTGCACTGCTATTCCTAATTGGTATTCCGGGCACCGCCAGCTTTATTGGTGAATTTTACTTTTTTAAATTATTGCTGCTGCATTCAGCTGGCCTACTTATCGCCTATGCAATAGCTATGTTGCTTTTAGCGATTGTTTCAATGCACGTATTACAATTACATGTTTTTCGCTTGAATTACTCGACATCGACCCATTTAAAAGTAACCCCTTTAACACATGGGCTATTTATTCTTATGTTAAGCACTAATCTTGTTTCTGGATTAATGCCACAGGCAATCTTACACTGGGTAGCACAATTATTATGAATATCATAAAAGAATCCATTAAAGTGAGCAGTCTGTTAGTGTCTGAATACTCGCCACTCGCCAGTTTTATTGCGGTGAATCCACTTTGGGATACAACACATAATGAGTTTTTTTCTATGGTTGAAAAATTTTCATTGCAAGATAGGGAAAATGACAAAACATTATTGCATAGCAGTAATGTGCTCTTTAGTCAGAAAGCATCAGACATTCAGTTTCAATCTGCTTATGAGTATGTTAAAGAAAAAAATATAAAAGTCTTGTCAATGCTTTTTACTCAGGCCGTAAAAAAATCGCCATTAAATCAGGCCAAGTCAGATGGGTATAAATATTGGCTTGACACATTACAGACACAAAAAGAAGATGCTGAATGTTTACTGTTCGATAATCGTATTGATACCCTTTACTTTTTATTAACCAGATTAGATATTAAGCTTGAAACTTGCCAGATCTATTTTGAAGCTATCTTTAAGTCTCTCTATGGGTTCGCTAGCTTGTCTAAATGGATGTGTAATCACCCTGGAAATCCTTGGTTATACTTTGATTTCACCTTGACGGACATTATTGCCATCTGGCTTTGGCATGAATGGCAACTGGCTAAAAAGCTTAATGTTACTAACGACTGTTTTATGCCGCAGAAGGTAAGTAATCAGCTTGACCTTACTCACGTGCATGAATCACAAATCCGGCGTGAAAAAAAATACCAATATCAACTGCTCGCTAAACTACCACAATATAAACCTAAAAACTCACCAAAATCAAAGCTACAAATGATTTTTTGTATTGATACCCGCTCTGAACTGCTGCGACGCCATCTTGAGCAACTGGGGCCGGTGCAAACCTTTGGTTATGCTGGTTTCTTTGGCTTTGGCTTTTCTCTTGAAAAACCACAAGAGAAAATAACGCTACAGTGCCCGGCGTTATTAACACCAGATGTTATTGTCACAATAGAACAAAAAAACACTAGCGTTATTGATTTCGAGCAAAGGGCAGGCCATGCTGTATTTCAAACTAAAAAAGGGGTTTTTTCTTCATTAAACCTATTCGAACTACTAGGCATTTGGCAATTGTTTGCTTACATAGGTAAAACTTTTTTTCCCACACGATGGGCGAAGCTGAAAGCTTTCTTTAACAAAAATTCGCTACAAGAAAATGCTATCTGCGTAAAAAACCTATCAGTATCAGACGCCACTCAAGCAGCATGGCAAATGCTAACCACAATAGGGCTTACTGAGGATTTTTCACAACAAGTGGTCATTTGCGGTCATCAATCAACTTCGGAGAACAATCCTTATGCTAGCAGCTTGGACTGCGGTGCCTGTGGTGGAAACTCAGGTATGATTAATGCCATGGTCGCAGCAAAAATGCTAAACCATCCTGATGTTAGAAAACAACTACAAGGAAAAAATATTTTTATCCCCGCCGACACCAAATTCATTGCAGCATGTCATTGCACAACTTATGACAACATTATTTTACATGGCGAAAACAATGAATTAAAAGCATTGTTTGAGCGTGCATGTAAGCGAGTTCGGCAAGAGAAATCGGCTCGATTTCCTATGCTAACGCAGCTTGAAAAAAGACAATTCAACTGGGCAGAGCTTGTGCCTGAATATGGGCTGGTCAATAATGCCGCTATGATTATTGGCCCAAGATGGTTGACTGAGGAGATCGATTTAGAAGGGCGAGTCTTCCTACATTCTTATGAACCCAGGCACGATAATTCTGGAGAAATATTGACTTCCATTATGTTGGCGCCGTTGATCGTGGCGCATTGGATCAATATGCAATACTATTTTTCCACAGCGCTTCCTGAACACTTTTCAGCTGGCAATAAAGCCATTCACAACGTGATGCCTGGCATAGGGGTAATGGAAGGCAATTTGAGTGATTTAAAAATCGGTTTACCAGAACAATCATTTCGCTATCGTGGTGAAATTTTACATGAGGCACAAAGGCTGATGGTTATCATTTATGCAGAATATAAAACAATAAAAGCAATCCTCTGTAAAAACACTAAACTTCATGAGCTAGTATCGAATGAGTGGCTTTTTATATATAGCATGACGGACAACAAACTGACTAAGATAATACTTTAACTAATAAGGACTGACGCATGCTTACAGGAATAATTGCAATGGCTGTAGGGGGGCTATTACTCTACTGGAGTGCACAGCGGTTTGTAGTTGCTTCAGTCAACATTGCTATCTTTTTCAAATGGTCACCTCTATTTGTTGGCATTATCATTATGGGGTTTGCGACCTCGGCTCCCGAGTTGCTCACCTCTATTATTGCAGCAATCGAACACGTGCCGGGTATCGCGATAGGTAATGCTTATGGTTCAAACATTGCTAATATCGGCTTATGCATTGGCTTAACGGCCTTATTTAAGCCTATTAAAGTCAGCCGCAATATCATCAAACAAGAGTTTCCATTTTTAGTATTAATAACATTCGCCACGGTTTTATTGTTATTTAATTTCAAGCTCACACGAATTGATGGTACTTTGCTATTGTTTATTTTTATCATATTCTTTTGCACCAAGATTTTTTTCATGAGAAAAGAATCTACAAAACAAGGCGGCAATCCTCCCACCAAAATTTCTCAGCCGCTTTCAACAACTTTATTATGGCTAGTCACCAGCTTTGCTTTATTACTCGTTAGTGCCCAAGCACTAGTTTGGGGTGCTGAAAACGTAGCACTTGCGCTACATATTAACGAACTGACCATTGGCTTAACAGTGGTTGCTATAGGTACATCCTTGCCTGAATGTGCAGCAACGATGAGCGCGATTAAACAGCAACAATCCGAATTGGCATTGGGTAATATTATAGGCTCAAATATTTTCAATACCTTAGCCGCTGTTGGCCTTACAAGCGTGATAACACCTGTAGTGCTACCTAGTGCCATTTTATATCGTGATATCATGGTCATGTGCTTACTCACATTACTGTTTGTGGTCTTTTGTTATAAAGCCAAGGGAGGGGCTGTCATTGGCCGAACCAAGGGAGCAGCATTGCTTATAGTGTATGTGAGCTATATTATTTACATGCTTATTACATTATGAGTATTTATATACGAAATGCTTTATTCATAGAGTATTATCGATCATCTTTAGCTTTTAATGAGCTGATTTTTATTGTATAAGTTGATGAATTTAGGTAGAATAATTTTTTAGACCATAATAAAGGGAATCATCATGGTAGCACAATTTATGCGTAATTTTTTACGCACCGAAGCAGCAAGTGGCATTATTTTGTTGGTCGTATTAGTCCTTGTGCTAATCATAGCTAACACCCATTTTTTTCCACTATATGAATCTATTCAGCAGATCCCCATAAATCTTACCATTGGCAGTTTAGACATTCATAAGCCCTTAATATTGTGGGTCAATGATGGCTTAATGGCCATTTTCTTCATGTTGCTTGCGCTCGAAATAAAGCGTGAGTTGCTCATTGGCGAGTTAAATGAAATAAGCAAAGTTGTTCTACCTGTCTTAGCAGCAACCGGTGGAGTGCTAGTACCAATCGGTATTTTTTTCATGGTAATTGGTAAACACTCTACACTAACACCAGGTTGGGCAATCCCTACAACTACAGACATAGCACTGGTGATTGGCTTGATTGCGCTTTTAGGTAAGCGTATTCCACTAACATTGAAGATTTTTTTATTAACTATTGCCATCGTCGATGATGTTGTTGCAGTAATTCTAATTGCTGTATTTTATAGCAACACAATTGCACTTCTGCCTTTAGCCATCGCTGGTATAGGCACCTTATTTTTGGCCTTTTTGAGCTATCGCCGTGTAGCCAGCTTAGCCGTTTATATGTTGATTGGTATTATTATTTGGGTGGCGACACTCAAGTCAGGCGTACATGCCACCATTGCAGGAATTGCAATTGGCCTTTGTATACCATTAGAAAGTCGTAAGGATGCAAATTTTTGTCCCTTAAAAACATTAGAGCATAATTTACACCCTTGGGTCGCTTTTTTAATTATGCCCGTCTTTGTGTTTATGAATGCCGGCATTCCTTTTGCTGGTGGAGCTAGCGACAATGGAGCACAGCGGCTAGCATGGGCCATTGCCTTAGGTTTGTTTTTTGGCAAACAAATTGGTATTTTTCTCTTTTCGTGGATCGCCATAAAACTTCGCTTGGCAAAATTACCCGACGCAATAAATTGGGGCCAAATTTATGGGGTTAGTATTATTTCAGGAGTAGGCTTTACGATGAGCATTTTTATTTCTGGATTAGCATTCCAGGCCAGTAGTTTGGATGTAATCGCTCGCCAAGGTATTCTTTTAGGCTCGTTTATTTCAGCCGTTGCCGGCATGGGCGTACTGTTTCTTTCAAGTAGGAAATAAAAAAGAATATTGTAAAAGATCACTGCTAAATTAAATAGCAACAAAGCCATATGCTACAGCACATATTGACATTTTATTACATTTTTTAGTTTCAATATGGTTAAACACTGAGATTTCAAGCACCGGAAACACACGAGGTTCTTTACTATTTTTAGGAACAATAAATTCATAATGCTTTTTTTATTTCATATGCTAGCTAGCGTGCAGCAACGAACAATCAAGCGAACGGCTGACTAGCTGGGCGTGAATGTCATGACGCTACGTGGCTGAATAAAGAAATATACTTCGCAGCCCAACGCTATAAAATCCAAATCAACTAATACGGTTCTACTAGACGCTGTCCTAAGGGAAGCTAATTGCCAGTGAATAATCACGGTTTTATTAAAAAGGAATAGGGGGATGTAACGGCCATTGATAGAAATTAAAAACTACATCGTATGGCACATATTGACACTTTCTTGCCGCTCCTTAGTTTCAACATCATCAAACGCTGTTATATTTAATAGTGGAAACACGCGGGGTTCTTTACTATTATTCGGAACAACAATTTCAAAATGTGCTTGTCTTCCAGCCCAAGCAAAGCGTGGTAACGCTATTACTGAATCGTAATCTTTTAATAAATCCTCTGGAACACCACCCGTATCTGATGGATAATATGGCCGGCCTAAAAACACAGCGCTTAATAATAGTTCGCGAGACGAGCCTTGCCCAGTATATTGGAATGCTTTACAAGCAGTCGGGGTAAAATACGTGCCTGGGCCATAAAGTCGACCATTTTTCGCGCTTTTACTCTCGCTAAAATTGGTTTTTGAAATGCCTTCCACGCCCTGCTCTGAGGTGCCATGCAAAAAGCAGCCGAGCAGGTTACCATCTGGATCAATAAATAAAGGCAAAGGACATTGCGCTAGGCTGGTAACCGGCTTGAAGTTACCCAGTATGGAGCCGTTATTAAGACTTAAGCGTCTTACCACCTGATCCATTTTAAAAATATAGTCTTGCATGACTTTAAAAGGATTGTTGGGGTTGCTAAATAAGTTCATCGTGCGTAGATGTGCATGTGCCGCTAGTTCCATTTTAAATTCTTGGGAGGCATGCCCTCTTGTTGATGCTTCTTTGTCTGTCGAACTCATCATTGTTGGCAAGAAGCTGGGGTTAACGATAAGTTTTGCATGTGCTCTTCTAGGTGGTTTTATGATGGTTTATTTCATGTTTGTTGTCTCTTGCCTCAGTGATTTTTACAAGTAACGCCTCACACTTTTCTTTATTGCCCGAAACGACTTCATCTTTCAGTTCACCCATTAACATTAAAATAGGGTGAAATATATCATTAACAAGAGCAGCGTCATATCGTCTACCAGGGCTAGGGTCTATTTTCAGATATGATGGCCTGGAGAAATGTCTCCCCAGTTGTGCATCTGCTTTTGGAATAGGCATTAAATTTAAAGTTTGAATTTTCTCACTGCTCACTTTCCATTTAGGATTAGCGTT
>JAWUVP010000002.1:0-25911 GCA_034112285.1 Gammaproteobacteria bacterium | reverse complement strand
TCAAGAATGTCTGATGATTCTAAATCGTGACGCGGTTTAAAATGTTGCTCATCGGTTATTTTTGCAAACCGATTCCATGGGCAGCACATTTGGCAATCGTCACAACCATAAACGCGGTTGCCAATTAAGGGCCGAAATTCTTCTGGAATACTGTCTTTCAATTCAATGGTTAAATATGAAATACAACGGCTGGCATTTAACACATAGGGTTTTACAATGGCTTGAGTGGGGCAAATTTGCATGCAGGCGGTGCAACTGCCGCATTCATCTTTTATGGGGTTGTCATCAACCGGCAAAGGCAGGCTAGTATACAAAGTGCCCAGAAAAAAATACGAGCCGGCTTCGCGGTTCATCACTAAAGTGTTTTTCCCCTGCCAACCTAACCCGGCCTTTATCGCCAACGGTTTTTCCATCACCGGCGCACTGTCAGCAAAGGCACGATGCGTAAACGGGCCGGCTTCTTGCTCAATGCGTTTAGCCAAGGCGGCCATTTTTTTGCGAATAAGCCGGTGGTAATCTCCCCCTGTGGCATAGCGAGAAATATAAGCTTTGTTTTTGTCACGCAACGTGCGGTTAATATTCGCGTTCGGCGGCAAATAATTTATCCGCGCCATAATGACTCGCACCGTACCAGGCACCAATTCTTCTGGGTGGGTGCGCAGGCTGCCATGACGCGACATGTAATCCATTTCGCCATGGTAGCCGGCATCAAGCCAATCGTTGAGTTGCGCCTCGGCTACGCTCAAGTCGGTATCGCAAATGCCAACTTGCTGCAAGCCTAGCTCGGGCCCCCAAATTTTGATGTTGTTGGCAAGCTGTTGCCAGTCGGTCTTGTTTGTTTGCATGGGGGTAGGTTACTGAATTAATGTCTTTTGGGCAATCGTTATAAGCTGAACCACATCAATTTTTTTAATAAAAAAATTGATGTGGTTTGGGTAGATTCAAAACGGGGAATAGGGTTATTTGATTGATAATTAGGACCAACACCCATATAAACCAAAATCATACGATTTTTTGACAGTAGTAATACATAATTTTCCTAGTTAAGTGTCGGAAAATTTGACGCCTGTGGAAAAAACTGGTTCAATGGGCTTCTGAGGACCAATGTCGCGAAGATGCGCACTGGCTAAGAGCTATAGCAATACAAGGAGGAGTGTTATGACGAATACACACAATCGGGATATTTTTTCCTATCAACTGTTTTCTGACGGTGGCAACCTTTGCCAAGAATTAATTAACGTGTTTGCCTTTATGGGCATTGCGCTAATTGAATCGTCTTTGGCCGATTGCGCCAACATCACACTCGAAACATTGCAAGCAGACGCCATTATCATTGGCAACCTCGACCCCAGCAGTGATGCCACAATGGCAGCCAAGCAACATGCGTTTAGCAAGCTTGCAGATATTCCGGTATTACTCCTTGGCAATAAACTCGAGGCAGACCTGAAGGCCCCCAGTTTAATTGGCCAAATTAATGCGCCGATTGAACAAACTCAATTGTTGCCCTTGCTCAGTCGTTGTCAGCGGTTTCGTGCCTTAGATATTAAAGAAGCCATGTTGCTGGACGATAACTTAAGCGCCTTGGTGGGCGAGAGCGATAGCATTAAAAATATTCGCCAATTAATTACCCAGGTTGCGGGTAGTGACATTAATGTGTTGGTGCTGGGCGAATCTGGCACCGGTAAAGAAATTATTGCCTCGTGTATTCATGCTATGTCAAAGCGTATGGCCAAAATGTTTGTGCCGCTTAACTGTGGCGCCATTCCAGGCGAGTTAATGGAAAGCGAATTGTTTGGCCACGAAAAAGGTGCCTTTACTGGTGCTTTAACGCAGCGTAAAGGCCGGTTTGAATTAGCCAATAATGGCACGTTTTTTCTTGATGAAATTGGTGACATGCCGCTGGCCATGCAAGTGAAATTGTTACGTGTTTTGCAAGAGCAACGTTTTGAGCGTGTGGGAGGAAACACTAGTATTGAGGTGGATGTGCGCATTATTGCGGCCACGCACCGTAATTTAGAAACGGCTATTGAGGAAGGTACTTTTCGCGAGGATTTATATTACCGTTTAAATGTGTTCCCCATTGCCGTGCCACCTCTGCGCGCGCGCAAAGAAGATATTCCTGTATTAATTGAGCATTTTTGCAATGACATTCAGCAACGCACCCAAGAAACCATACACATTACCGATGCCGCCATGACACAATTAATGGCTTACCAATGGCCGGGCAACATTCGTGAACTGTTAAATTTTGTGGAACGTATGATGGTGCTTTATCCCAATGCTGTGGTTGATATTGCAGATTTGGATGCCAAATATTTGTTGAATGGTGTGCAAACGCTGGTGAGCCAGCCAACCACTCTTTCCACCGCCAATATTAGCCAGCCTATTAGCTTGCCCAACACGCCAGGCCAAGTAGAAAATTTAAAAGACTATTTAGCTAACATGGAAGTGAAAATCATAAAAGAGAGCTTAAACAATAATCAAGGTGTCATAAGTCGCGCTGCAAAAGAGCTGTCGGTGTGTCGCACGACTTTGGTGGAAAAAATGCGTAAATATAATATTGTTGCGCGTTAGCAGGCGTGGCTTTATATAGTCCGTAAATTAACGCGAGACGTTTCGTAAAAGTCAGCAACTCTCTGGTAATTTTCTCCTTTGGAGAGCCACGTTTTAACGCCGTGTATATATTTTAGAGCGAAATAAGTCGTGGTATAATTATGAGGAAATGCAGAGGCGTTTGGATATTGCATTGCCGCTTCAGGTCGTGCTTTTAGATTCAGCAAACATTCTATGTCATCTCGATCATGAAAATAAGGATCTTCGTTAATATCAGGGTACCGCTCTTTAGGAATTGACGCGGCATGTTGATTAAAATAGTAGCGTAAATAAACTAAGCCGGTAGCATGACGTCGGTTTAACCGCGTGGCAAAGCTTTGGTGTTCTATTTTAGATTGACTGGCCGGCGTACTTTTAAATTCAGGCGATAAGGCATCATACGTTTGGCTAGATTGTACGTTACTAAATACCCGGTTCAATCCTGCAGGGCAACTTTTCAAGCTTATAAATTTAATATTATGTTCGAATAATTTTAAGTTTAATGTGGGGTAATGTTTTTCTTGTATAGCATCTATCTCACGTAACCAACCGCCATATAACACCTCACTTTCTGCATCGGCATAGCCGTTAAGTAATGGCGCGAAGTTTAATCCGGATAAACGAAAGGCCATTTCTAAGCTATGAAAGTAACATAGATAATCTTGTTGGTAAGCTGACGTTTTAAGGTTAGTATAAACGATGTAAACGACAGCGATGGGTAATGTTTTTCGAATATAATCTATGATGCAAGGAATAAAGCCATTCTTGGTAATGCTAACATCTCTTGGATCAATCAACAAAAAATGCCATTTCCCCTGCTCATATTTGATTGAACAAACATAAAAATGACCGCCTGAATTTCTAATAACGCATTGAAAATCACGTGATTTTAGTGCCGCTGGCGCTTCGTTGTTGGCAAGCTGTTCTATTAAATCAAGAAATTCATCTTCGTCAAATAAGCTAGCATGTAGATATTTTCCTTTTAGCGCGCGCTGATTTTTTTTATAGAGAATAAAAGCCATGAAAATAAACCAATGCTGTTCCTCCAATTCTAAGCCTTCTTGGCGGCCTCGCTCGGGCAGTGTTACCGCCTCGACAAGCTGACCGAAGGCGACCGAGAGATTTGCTGATGAGTGAGCTATTTCCCCCCAAGCAGGGCTATGCGCAGCCCCCGGCTTTAAGTGCTTGGCATCCTGAGGTGCTGATTGTAATGCTGTGCCGCCGCGTTTTCGCCCTGAAATTTGCTGCAAGCGTTGAAGGCAGCGCAAGCAGGTGTTTTCTACAGGGTAACGAATTCCGCGACGCACACAAGCTGATGTTGTGCAGGCAAATTCTATCATTTTATTATTATTGTTATTTATTTTGTAATGGATACTACGCGATGAATATTAATATATTATTAACTAGGCAAAAATAATTCAAGCAGGCTCAGGGCGTGCGCGCTTGTATTAGGCAAATTCGGTGCTAGAGGGTGTATTTGAGCTTGTTTTACCCTCAAACGCCAAGAGCCAAGCCTTTCTATCTACCCCTCCACCAAATCCCGTTAATTTACCCGTGCTGCCAATCACCCTATGGCAAGGAATAATTATAGAAATTGGGTTCATGCCATTGGCCATACCCACGGCGCGTGCTTTATTTTTATTGCCGAGTGCTAGTGCCTGCTCACCATAGCTGATGGTTTTTGCGTAAGGAATGGTTTGTAGCTGCCGCCAGGTTTGCTGCTGAAAAGTGGTGCCGCTGAGCACTAGCGGTAAATCAAATTGTTGACGTTCACCTAAAAAATATTCTGTTAATTGTTGCCGAGGTGCTTGCAAGCAAAGTGCATTGGGGTTGTGTGTTAAGCGGTGCAATAATATTTCACATTGTGGCTGTTGGTAGAAGTTATCCCACAATAAAGCATGCAAGCCTTTGTCATCGGCAATTAAGGTGAGCTCACCGACGGGCGAATTCATGCGGCAATAATGGGCGTTATCGGGAATTTTTTCTAGGGGGGTAAATTTACTCATGTGCTAAGCCCAGCTACGTGCAAGCGTGGCAATAAATATTGGGGTAGAGATGTTAGGCTAAGAGTGGTCACAATTTGGCTCCAGAGGCTGATGTGAGAGATATTATACCTGAAAATTGGATAAATTAATCAAAATGAGGTTGTTTATCTTCTGTCTTTCGAAGGGAGAAACTAATATACGCTTAATTACTAATAGGGAGCTTTATAGTATGAAAAAATTAGTTATGATAGTGTTGTGCTCTGGTTCAGTAAGTACTGGAGCCGGAAGCCGTTATTGATTCGATTAACTCCCCATAACCTTAATCTGGCACACAAGTTGCATAATACTATATGAACAGTATTCATCGCCCCACGGAAGGAGTAACAGATGGAAAACATGGATGTGACCACAACGCCGGCAACAGAGGCAAAACCAACCCGTAGCGGTAAGGTTAACCCCGTCTCAATGGACCCAAGCAGCCAGAATGTGCTGAAATTGGCACGTTTGGCAGCAGATAGTCAAATTCCTGTCGTTATTAGTGGTGAAAGCGGCGTTGGTAAAGAAGTCATTGCCCGTTATATCCACGATAATTCAGACCGTGCCGACAAACCATTTGTTGCCATCAATTGTGCCGCCATTCCTGAAAACATGCTTGAAGCCAGCTTATTTGGCTATGAAAAAGGTGCGTTTACCGGGGCACACAAAGAATATCCAGGGAAATTCGAACAAGCGCAAGGTTCTACTTTGTTGTTGGACGAGATTTCCGAAATGCCTCTCTCTCTGCAAGCCAAACTGCTGCGCGTTCTACAAGAAAAAGAAGTAGAACGCATCGGCAGCACCAAAGTCATTTCGCTAGATGTTCGAGTGATTGCCACGACTAACCGCGATTTGAAAGAAGAAATTTCCGACGGTGCTTTTCGTGAAGATTTATATTATAGACTCAACGTTTTCCCCATTCACTGGCAGCCGCTGCGTGAGCGCCCATTGGATGTGATTCCAATGGCGCAATATTTATTGGCTCGTCACAGCCAATTAGCAGGGCGCACTTTGCCGACTTTTTCAGCTGCCGCTAAGCAACGCATTATAGAGCATAGCTGGCCGGGTAATACGCGCGAGATGGATAACGTTATTCAGCGTGCGTTAATTTTGCAAACCGGTGATCATTTAGATGAGTCAGATTTATTGTTTGACCACGCTATTGATACCCGTATTGCTAATCGTAATATAAAAGCGCCTGCCACTGCTTCAGTGAATGCAACTAGCATCAGCGAGGTAGGAAGTTTAAAGCAAAAAGAATATCAATTTATTATAGATGTCTTAAATGAAACACGCGGTAATCGCACGGTTGCGGCAAAACGTTTAAATATCAGCCCACGCAGTATGCGTTATAAGTTGGCTAAAATGCGCGAAATCGGTATGCAGGTACCGGCATACATTAACGCGTAAGGGAAATTTTTTGACAAGGAGGTTGTCATGGCTATAGATGGCATTTCATCAGGAATGGGCGCAGGCCGCGCTGATATACAAAAAATGATTGATCAGATGCGTCAAATGTCAGGTAATGCCGGCGTGGTCGAAAACAATCAAGCTGCCGAAAAAACCAATGGCACTTCGGGTTTTAACGATATTTTATCGCAAGTGAAAACCTCCGTTAACAAAGTTAACGATGCACAGCAAACGTCGGCAACGCTCAAAAATCAATATTTATTGGGTGACAAAAATGTCAGCATGAGCCAAGTGGTGTTGGCCTCGAAAGAATCAGAAATTTCAACTCAAGCTTTATTAACGGTGCGCAATAAATTAGTTGATGCGTATAAAGAAATTATGAATATGCCTGTGTAACCCACGGTTTATTAATCACGGATAGAAGAGAATAAAATATGGCAATGGCAGAAAGTTTACGCTCATTAACCAATGCTTACAGCAAAATTCCTTTTGTTAAGCAAATTTCATTAATCCTGGGGCTCACCTTGAGTGTCTCATTGGGTATTTCGGTGGTGTTGTGGGTACAAGAGCCTACTTACCGTCCTATTTATGCTCATCTTGATGCAAAAGATACCGCCAAAGTATTAGACGAATTGCAAAAAGCGAACATTAAATATAAATTTAATGAAGCTAATGGTGGCGTGTTGGTGCCGGTAAAAGATATTTACACTGCAAAAATGAAAATTGCTGCAGCAGGCGTGACGCCAGAAAATGATAACGCTATTACCAGCATTGATAGTGGTATTGGGGTAAGCCAATTTATGGAAGGTGCGCGTTACCGTAATGCGCTAGAAAGTGAATTGGGTCGCACTATTGCACAATTTCGTGGTGTTAATTCAGCTCGGGTGCATTTAGCCATTCCGTCAAAATCTTCTTTTGTTGGGGGTGATGAAAAAACCACGGCATCAGTATTATTAAACGTAGGGGCCAGCGGTAACATTGATAGCGAACAAGTTGCCTCAATTACGCAATTAGTCGCAGCGAGTATTGTTGATTTAAACCCAAACAATGTTGCGGTTAGCGATCAATATGGTCGGTTATTATCCTCTGATAGCAATGGTGCTTTATCGGTGAGTAAAGGACAATTTACTTACCAAAAACAAGTGCAAGAATATTATGAGAAACGCATTCAATCTATGATATCGCCTTTAATTGGCAGAGGACGGGTACAAGTACGTGTGGCAGCCGATATGGATTTTTCACAACAAGAAAAAACCAGCGAAGAATATAATCCTGAAAACCAAGTGGTGCGTAGTGAGCAAACCAGCTCACAAGGTGGCGCAGCAGGCGGCGGTGGTGGTGCTCCAGGCGCGGGTGCAAATGCCCCAGGTGGCGGCGGCGGTGCTGCAGGTGGTGCCGGTGGTAATTCGTCACAAGTTAAAAATTATGAATTGGGTCGCTCAATTACCTACACCACAAAAGCACGTGGTTCATTAAAAGCCTTATCGGTAGCCGTGGTGGTCGATAATATGGCGCAATACAACAAAGAGACTAAAGAAACTGATGTGGTACCGGTACCCCCTGCAAAATTAACGCAAATAACAGATTTAGTAAAACGCGCGATTGGTTTTGACCAGCAACGCGGCGATGAAGTCTCGGTAATTAACAGCTCTTTTGCGGCCCCCGAAAAAATGCCCGAACCAGAAGTTGTGCCCATTTATAAAAACCCAATGGTTTTAGATATTGGTAAAAAAGTCTTGGCCGTGATATTAGCCTTATTAATACTGCTATTACTAGTGCGACCAATCTTGAAATCGTTAATTAGTCGCAACGACGAAGAGCCAAGCTCAGGCGGCGGGTTTAATGCTGATCAGTTGACGCCGGATATGATGCGTTTACAAGAAGAGCAAATTAACTCTTTAAAGTCGATGGCAAAAGAGCAGCCGGCACAAATAGCTAACATTATTAAAAAATGGGTCGCAACGGAGTAACGTATGGCTGATGAAATGGAAGAATTAGATCAAGCGGCGGTATTGTTGTTCAGCATGGGTGAACAACAAGCGGCTGAAGTTCTAAAACATTTATCAAAAAAAGAAGTCGAGAAATTGATTCCTAGCATGAATAAATTGGAAAATTTAAATCATGTTGATGTGATTCGCTCGTTAAATAAATTTTTTGGTGAATCTAACACTAGCGCCAGCATTGGTGCCTCACCACAATATATTCGTGATACGTTAATTAGTGCTGTGGGTTCTAACAAAGCCAATATGCTGATAGATAAGGCA
The DNA here is from genome assembly GCA_034112285.1 of Gammaproteobacteria bacterium. Lineage (GTDB taxonomy): Bacteria > Pseudomonadota > Gammaproteobacteria > JABDGN01 > JABDGN01 > JAWUVP01. The sequence goes on along the minus strand of JAWUVP010000002.1, from coordinate 17,624 downwards.
GAATTAGATGAAAAAGCTAAAGGTTTAGATTTATTAAACTGGCAATCTACTTGGATTATCAACGAGTTTTTAAAAGATGAACATCCGCAAGTGATTGCCTTTGTTTTAAATTATGTTGAAGGTGAAAAGGCTGCTGAAATTTTAAGCGGCATACCCGAATCTATGCATCGAGATGTGCTGATTCGTATGTCTAAAATGCAATCAGTCTCGTCGGTGGCTCTAGAAGAAATTTCTAAACTGTACGAAGAGCGTATGGTGGAAACCGAAGTGTTCCGAAATTTATCATTGGGCGGCGTGCAAGGTATTGCCAATATCTTGAATCATTTAGATACGGATACTGAAAACAAAATTATGGGTAAACTTGAAAAAGATCAAGGTGATTTTGTTAATCAAGTCAAAGATCGGATGTTGCCATTTGAAAGCTTAGTTCAACTCGATGACCGTAGCTTACAAACTGTGCTTAAAGAGGTTGATAATGACGAATTAGTGTTTGCGCTTAAGGGTCAAGACCTTTCGGTGCAAGATGCTTTTTTCCGCAACATGTCATCTCGTGCTGCCGACATGCTTAAAGATGAATTAGAAAACAAAGGCCCGGTAAAATTATCCGAAGTGCAAGACGCACAGAAAAAAGTTATGGCGGTCGCCAAAGGTCTTGCCGATGAAGGTAAGATCATGCTCGGTAAAGCGGGCGGCGGCGACGCGATGATATTATAGGAAGGCATATACATGAGTAAATTATTTTCGCCTAAAGATCAAAGCAATATTCGCACTTGGAGCATTCCCGTGTTAGCGGGCTCTAAACCTTTAGCGCCCAGCGGCCCTATTATAGGTGACGCTACTGTTGTGCCAATGCAGCCCACTCAAGAGACTGATGCGTCAGGTGATAAAGGGCAAATGTATCAAAAAGGCTATCAAGATGGCATAAATTCAATGATGCAACAGTTGCAAGAAGAAAAGCAGCAGCTAGAAGCGCAGCTGATAGCAGAATGGCAAAGCAAGTTTGCCATGGCGGATAATTTATTGCAGCAACTCAGTGCTCCCATGCATCATTTAGGCGATGATGTAGAGCAGCAACTGGTAAAGCTGGTAAAAAAAGTGGTTAAGCGTTTAGCCCACCATGAAATTTCACTCAATACTGAGACTATTCATCGTATTGTGAAGGATGCACTAGGCTTAATTGAAGATCAAAAAAATGATTTAACCATAAAAACCAGCTCGGCCGATCATGCTTCTTTAAGCGAAAAGTTTACCCGCGAAAACTGCCAAGTGTTAAGTGATGACGCTTTATCCCAAGGTGATGTGCAAATTTACAGTAAAGCCTCACATATCAATTTAGATTTAGACACGCGAATTAATAACCTTATCGACAGAGAATATTGATATGAGTGCAGCGCAAGGTGTATTGGCAAAAAATATCGGCGAGCGCTTAACCGGTCAATTACAACATATTGACACCAAATCTGATTTACTCGTGTCCGGGAAATTGATTCGCGTGGTAGGGTTAACGATTGAAGCCGTTGGTTTTAAAGCCGCCATTGGTACGAAATGTTTAATTGAAACGGCCGACAAAAAGCTTTATGCAGAAGTTGTGGGCTTCAGCGAAGAAACCTTGTTTTTAATGACCACCGATGACACGCAAGGTTTATTACCCGGCACCAAAGTTACCCCTGTCGGCATGTTTAGTGATATTGCTGTGAGTGAAAACATGCTGGGGCGCATGATGGATGGCGAGCTAAAACCCCTAGATAACAAGGGCCCTATTAATAACTGTGTTTATTATCCGTTAAAAGGTTATCCCATTAATCCTCTTAAACGTAAGTCGATAACTGAAGTATTAGATGTGGGTGTTAGTAGCATCAACTCTTTATTTACTATTGGTAGGGGGCAGCGTATGGGGCTGTTTGCTGGCTCTGGCGTCGGTAAAAGCGTGTTGTTGGGTATGATGACCCAGTTTACTGAGGCTGACGTTATTGTGGTGGGGCTTATTGGCGAACGCTCGCGAGAAATTAAAGATTTTATTGAACACAACCTGGGCCCTGAAGGCATGAAAAAAGCCGTCGTGGTTGCCGCTTCTGCCAGCAGCTCTGCCCTAATGAAAATACATGCCACTATGTCGGCAACGTCGATTGCCACTTATTTTCGTGACAAAGGTAAAAATGTCTTATTACTGATTGATTCGCTAACACGTTTTGCCCATGCACAACGCGAAATTGGTTTATCAATTGGTGAGCCACCCACCACTAAAGGTTACCCACCTTCTGTGTTTAGCAAGTTATTAGATGTGGTCGAAGCCAGCGGCAATCCGGAAGAGGGCGATGGCTCACTCACCGCCATTTATACTGTGTTGGTTGAAGGTGATGATCACAACGACCCTATTGCCGATGCTGCCCGCTCAATTTTAGATGGTCATATCTTTTTATCACGCAAATTAGCCGAGCAAGGCGTTTACCCGGCGGTGGATGTTGAATCGTCCATTAGCCGCGTCATGACACAGATTGTGCCACGTGAGCAAGAAGATGCGGCAAAACTGTTTCGCAATCTTTACACCACCTATAACACCAATATTGATTTGATCAATATCGGCGCCTACAGGGCAGGGAGCAACCCAGATTTAGATCTCGCCGTGAAGCTGCGCCCGAAAATGTTAGACTTCATGCAGCAAAATTTTCGCGACCCCATTAGTTACCTTGAAAGCTGCAATCAATTAACCCAAATGTTGGCCCCCGCAGGTAAAACATGAATGATGTTAAAAAGCTGATCGTAGCGCGCGCCTATTATGAGCAGCAAGAAGGTATTGCCGAGCAGGCTTATTATGAGACCAAGGCAAACTGTGAAAAAAAAGAGGCCACGCTCAAATCTTTGCATGATTACTACCAACAATACATGCTTAGCAAACAGGGCGCTGTCAACGACCCCGGCATCTTAGGTAATTATCGTCATTTTTTAAAACGTCTAGACGAAGCCATAGTTAATGGCCAAACAGAGCTAGAACAGATGGTGAAACTATGCGAACAACGTCACTTAACCTTGGTTGAGCGCAAACAAAAAACGGCAGTAGTGGAAAAGTTGATCAAAAAGAGGCAGAATGCACATGAGGCGCGCTCAAATAAACAAGAGCAAGCTATGTTTGATGCGATTGCCTTACAGCAATGGTTGAGCAATGATTAAAGTATTGACTCACCCCCGAGACAAGATTGGCCAAAGATGGACATCCCTTGCTACAGGGTGAGCTAAAGTTAAGTAGGGAGACTTAAATGGGTGACGTAAGCATGATAACGGCATTTCAACACATGCTGTATATCACCATGATGGCAGTGTGCATCATCGTCTTACCGGCTTTGGTGATTGGTTTAATTGTTGCCGTGTTTCAAGCTGCCACTCAAGTGAATGAAATGACCTTAAGCTTTTTGCCTAAAATGGTAGTCATTTTACTGTTAATTGCCACGTTTGCGCCTTGGCTAATCCAGCAACTCGTTAATTACATGCACGCCTTGGTGGAAAGTATCCCCTACTTGGTGAAATAAGGTGGTTTTAGCACCCTTCAAACTCTATTTAAACCTCCCCGCGTATATGTTGATTTTAACGCGCATAACCAGTTTTATGGTTAGCTTCCCGATTTTTGGCACCAATTTTATGCCCGCGCGGATACGCTTTTTCCTATCGGTGGTATTAAGTGTCGTCGTGATGTTGATTTTGCCGCACCTGCCCACTGTACCGACATCGAGTTTAGCGTTGGTGATAATGGGAGTCGAGCAAGTTGCATTAGGCATTGTTGCCGGCTTTGTTTTTAGTATTGTGTTTGAAGTGTTCTTAATCGCCGGCCAAATTATTGCCTTACAAACCGGTATGGGGTTTGCTTCAATGATGGATCCTAACATTGGTCAGGTCACCATTTTGAGCCGAGTCTATTGGTTTGCGGTGTTAATTTTATTTTTATCCATGAATGGTCATTTGCAGTTAATAAAAATGATGATTGATAGTTTCACCGTCATGCCGTTAACGGCAACCCATATGCACCCCAATACCTTTATTTCTTTAATTAAATTTTCGCAGGTGGTCTTTTCAGGCGGCATTACCATTGCCATACCCACGGTGATTGCATTATTAGTGGTTAACTTTACCTTTGCCACCATGACCCGGTCGTCACCGCAGTTAAATATTTTCTCGATAGGTTTTCCCATTACCTTAACGTTTGGTTTGTTTATTGTTTATGTGACTTTTCCAGCAATTTTAATGCACGCGCAAAATTATTTTGCCAGTGGTTTCAATTTCTTAGCCAAAGTAATAGGACTATAGCCTATGTCTGAAGAGCAAGCAGGAGAAAAAACCCATGATGCCAGTGAGAAGAAAAAGGAGAAGTCAAAAGACAAGGGCACGGTCTTACGCTCACGTGATTTAACCATCGCCATTATGACCTTGGTCAGTGCGTTGATGCTCGTCAACTTGGGTGGTAACGTCATTCATCAGCTTGCCAATCTCATGACCACCGTGTTCTCAGCCCCACACGACACCATGATGAAAACCGATGAAATGTGGGAAATGATAGTATTTCTAGTGGCTGGAGTCTTAAAATCATTGGCGCCGTTCTTTCTTTTATTAATGGTCACCGCCTTGGTTTCCCCCGCAGCACTGGGTGGCTATTTATTCTCCTTAAAACTATTAGCCTTTAAGCCTGAAAAGCTCAACCCAATAAGCGGCATTAAAAAAATGTTTTCTGCGCAAAGTGCCATGGAATTATTTAAAACCCTAGCCAAGTTTCTGTTTATTTTAACCTTTGGCTTATCTATTTTATGGATAGACCGCTTTCAGATTTTAGGTTTAGGCAATATGGATTTTGCCGATGCCATTACCGGTGGATTTAACATTTTAGGCAAAGCTTGTTTGGTTTTAACGGTGCCTTTATTGTTGGTGAGTATGCTGGATTCAGCCTACCAAGTTTATAGCCATAATCAAAAGCTACGTATGACGCATCAAGAAGTTAAAGATGAAAACAAAGATTCTGATGGTAACCCAGAAACAAAGCAAAAAATTCGTCAAGCACAGCAAGCCATTTCACAGCAACGTATGGCTATAGACGTGCCCCAGGCCGATTTAGTGCTCACTAACCCCACCCATTTTGCGGTGGCCATAAAATTTGATCAGGCAAAAGATGCCGCCCCACGCATATTAGCGAAAGGTAAAGGCTGGCAAGCGCAACAAATTATGGATTTAGCGCGTCAACATGCGGTTAACCTCTACGCCGCGCCACCGGTGACGCGAGCCTTGTATTTTACCAGTGAAATTGGTGATACAATACCCGAAGGTCTGTTTTTGCCGGTGGCAAAAATATTGGCCTACTTTTATCAACTGGATAGCTATAAAGCCGGCAAAGGTACCAAGCCAGATAAAGTCAAAGACTTTACCGTGCCAAGCGAATATTATTACGCCCCAGTTGAAGATTAAGTAGGGATGCTAAATGGTTAAGAATAAATCGCTAATACAAAAATTGAGCCTCGGTACGCCGTTACTCATTTTAGTGATGTTGTTTACCATCATGCTGCCCATGCCGCCTTTTTTGTTAGACGTGATGTTTTCGTTTAACATCATGCTGTCATTGATTATATTGTTAGTGACCGTTTATGTTTCTAAGCCTTTAGAATTTAACGTCTTCCCCACTGTATTACTGATTGCTACCTTATTGCGCTTAATGCTTAATATTGCCTCTACGCGAGTGGTATTGCTCAAGGGCGCCTCCGGGCCCGATGCAGCAGGGCAAGTGATTAAAGCGTTTGGTGACATTGTGGTGGGCGGTAATTTTGTGGTGGGTGCCATTGTATTTGGCATCTTAGTGATTATTAATTTCGTGGTCATCACCAAGGGTGCCGGCCGAGTGTCAGAAGTTAGCGCACGGTTTGCCCTAGATTCCATGCCGGGTAAGCAAATGGCGATTGACGCCGATTTAAATGCCGGCGCCATTACCCAAGAAGAAGCAAGAGAGCGTCGCACCGAAGTTACGCAAGAGGCCGACTTTTACGGCTCTATGGATGGTGCCAGTAAGTTTGTGCGTGGTGATGCGATTGCCGGATTAATGGTCATGATTATTAACTTGCTGGGCGGCATTGCCATTGGTGCTTGGCAAAATGGCATGACGCTAATGAATGCGATGCATACCTTTTCTATCTTAACGATTGGTGACGGTTTAGCGGCGCAAATTCCCGGTTTATTGTTATCGACAGCTGCGGCCATCATGGTTACGCGGGTTAATGGCTCGCAAGACGTCGAAAAAATGACGTCTATGCAATTATTGGATAATCCCAAGCCGCTTTATATTTCTGGCGGTGTGATTGGGGTGATTGCATTGATTCCGGGCATGCCACATCTTGCGTTCTTATTGCTGGCTAGCTTAACAGGTGGCTTGGGTTATTTGGCCACTCGTCGCGCCGAGAGGCGTGCAGCTGAAGAAGCAGCGCCGGTGATTGCTGAGCCAGAAGAAGATAAACCGCTAGATAGTGACATTGACTGGGAAGATGTTAACCCGGTAGAAGTACTAGAGCTGCAAATTGGCTACCGCTTAATTACCTTAATTGAAAAGAAAAACTCTCAAATTTTATTGGCCCGCTTGAAAGGCATTCGTCGCAAATTATCAAAAGAGCTGGGTTTTTTAATCCCAGCGGTGCACATTAAAGACAGCTTAGAACTCGCCCCTAATGAATATAAAATTGTGCTCCAAGGGGTGGATACCGCTTGGGGTGATATAGAAGTTGAGCAATTATTGGCAATAAACCCGAGCAATATCAAGACCAAGCTCGATGGTCGCCAAACTAAAGACCCTACGTACGGGATTGATGCCTGTTGGATAACGCAAGACAAAAAAGAACAAGCTCAAGCCTTAGGCTTTACCGTGGTAGATGCTAGCACCGTGGTGGCGACGCATTTAAACCATGTAGTGCGAACGCACGCTCATGAGCTGCTGGGCCATGAAGAAGTGCAGCAAATGCTGGAGCGCCTAAAAGAAGCCTCCCCCAATCTTGTGGAAACATTATTATCAAGTGATGGCGTGCCGTTAAGCACGGTGGTGAAAGTATTACGTTTATTATTGCAAAATGATATTCCTTTAATTGATATTCGTAGCATAGCCGAAACGCTGGTGTCTATGGCGCCACAAACGCGTGATCCTGAGCTTTTAACTGAAGAAGTGCGCGTGTCATTGCGCGGTTTAATCTTGCAAAAGATAGCGGGAAGCCATAAAGAATTAGCGGTGGCCATGATTGACCCCAATCTGGAACAGATCTTGCATAATAGCTTATATACGGATAACTCGCAGGAAGCGGCAAAAAATATGAGCATTGAACCATCCCTAGCGGATACATTATTGACGCAGTTGAAAGACTACACTGAGCAGTGCCAAGCATCGGGTCAGGCGCCTATTTTAGTGGTGCCACCTCAATTACGCATTCCCATCGATCGCATCTTCAAGCCTAGCATACCTGCCTTAAACGTATTATCACTACCCGAAGTAACGGGTGACAGAGATGTTAGCGTTATTGCCGTTATTGGCAGACAACAGGAGGCAGGAGCATGATGATAAGTCGTTTGTTTAGCGGTAAAAATAGCCGCCAAGTCATGAATAAAATTCAAGAAGAATTAGGGCCCGATGCAGAAATTGTCTCGAGCCGTCGTACCTTACAAGGTATTGAAATGGAAGCACAGGCCGAACAACATGAAGCCAGCATTCCCACTCCAGCAGATATGCAGGGCGAAGCCGAAACAATAAACCCTATTGAAGCACTACGTGATAAATTCATCGCAGCGCAGGCGGCCACAACGATTCCAGCTCCCAGCACTATCGCCACGGCAGCTGCGCGTCCTGATAATAATGCTAACGTGTTGGCGGGTGAGTTGGCTGGTTTGAAAAGTGACATGCGAGCAATGAAGCTATTATTAGAGCGGGGCTTATTGAATTTAGGCGGGCAAAGCAACGAATCTGCCACACCGCTAAATGCACGTCAGCAATTATTTCAAGAAATCTTTCAAAAATTGGGCTTAGATGCGAAAATTGCCAAAAGATTATTAGCCAACGTTGATGGCAGCGTGTCATTAGAACAAGATTGGGAAAATATGCAAAATATTTTGCGTAGTAACATTTCATTAGAAAACAAGCCTATTCACGAACGCACCGGCATTATGGTTATTATTGGCAATACTGGCGACGGTAAAACCACTAATACCGCTAAATTAGCTGCGCAATACGTGATGCAAGGTGAGGCTGCTGATATTGGCATTATTTCAATCGACAATAGCCGTGCCACTGCAAAAAGCCAGTTAGTGTTATATGGCAATATTCTTGGGGTTGAATTTCATGCCGCCAAAGATAAACAAGATTTGCTATTAGCGCTACGCGCAATGGCGACAAAGCGTTTGATTTTAGTGGATACACCAGGCGTGCATCCACAAAACAAGGCTGAAATGCAAGAATTTTTGGCAATATTACGCCAGCAACAAAACGCACAATTCTATTGTATGCTTGATGCCACCACGCAAACCGCGGTGTTAGAAAACACCTTGAAAACCTTTAAGGCCTCAGAATTGGCTGGCTGTATTATTTCAAAAGTGGATGGTTGTGAGTCTTTGTCACCCGTTTTAGGGGTAACAATGCAGCATCAAATACCGATTTCTTACATTAGTAATGGCGCTAGCATTCCACATGATTTGCACATGCCAGATATCGATCAATTAATGAACCAAGCCTTTACCAAAGTTAGCACGGCGCAAGTAGAAAGCGTAATGATTTAAAATTTACTGCTACGGCAGTTTAACAAGGAAGTTAACATGAGCGAAATGGATAAATTCGTCAGCAAAGAAGCCACACCGTTAGCCAAGCGCAACAATTTACGCGTTATTTGCTTAGCCGGTGGAAAAGGCGGAATTGGTAAAACCACCATTGCTATTAACACCGCTATTGCCTTAGCCAAGCGCGGCAATAAAGTGGCTTTATTTGACGCGGATTTAGGCTTAGCTAATATAGATGTGTTGTTAGGCCAAAAAGTAACACGCAATATTTCTCATGTGTTAAACGGCCAGTGCAGCCTAGAAGATATTTGCATCACCGGCCCGCACGGCATTAAAATTATTCCTGCCGCTTCAGGCATCCAGCGCATGGCCGAATTAACCTCGGCAGAATCTGCGGGTTTAATTCATGCTTTTTCTGATGTTTTAGAAGGCATGGACATGTTGTTAATAGATACTGCTGCGGGCATTTCAAACCAAGTATTACAATTTGCGCAAGCTTCGCACGATATCATCATGGTGGTGCGCAAAGGTCCGGCCTCTATAACCGATGCTTACGCACAAATTAAACTGCTCAACACCAAGCATGCGGTTAATAATTTTTGGGTATTAAGCAACATGGTCAATTCAGTTGATGAAGGCGAACAGCTTTATTTGCGCTTATTGCGCACCGCCAACAAATTTCTAGATGTAAATCTACAATATCTGGGACACATACCTCAAGATGATTACATCCCTTTAGCCGCCGAGGCGCGCCGACCTATTTTAGATGAATTTCCTGAAGCACCCGCTGCAAAATTGTTTTACAAAATTTGTGACAAGATTATGGCTGGGGAAATGCGCCAAACACATAGCAATGTGACGTTTGGTTTGGAGAGAATGCTAACACCAGCATAAAGGATTGTGCGTATGGAATATTATAAACAAGTAGCGGTATACACCGAAGTTGAAACGAAAGTGACGACCAGCGATGAATTGGTGAATGAATATGCGCCTTTGGTAAAAAGAATCGGCTATCATTTATTAAATCGTTTGCCAAATTCGGTGCAGCTCGATGACTTATTGCAATCAGGCATGCTGGGCCTATTAGAAGCGCACCAATCTTTTGATGTCAACAAAGAAGCCAGCTTTTCTACTTTTGCCGGCATCCGTATTCGGGGTGCCATGATCGATTATTTACGCAAAAATAGCTCCGTGTCACGCACTGCTAGCAAAAATATTCGTTTAATTAGCCAAGCTATTTCAGCGGTGGAAGCCAAAATAGGTGGCCGGGCCAGCACGCAACAAATTGCCGAGCAGCTAGGTGTCACGCTAGATGAATATCATAAAATGAGCCAACATGCTTATGCCTCGAATTTTATGAGCTTTGATGAAGTTGAAGAAACACATGAAATTGCCGGCAATGAAATTTCCCCTGCTGAGGCGCTGCAAAGCAGTGATATGAAAACCAAAGTCATGGGTGCAATTCAAAACTTGCCCGAACGTGAAAAAATGATTTTGTCACTGTATTACACAGATGAATTAACCTTTAAAGAAATTGCTTTAGTCTTAAAATTGACCGAAGCCCGTATTAGTCAGTTACACACTCAAGCTATTGCTCGGATTAAAACGCGGTTTAAGGAGACAAATGATGAATAGTTTTTTAGCCTTTGTTGCGCATTATGATACGTTTATTGTTATGGGCATTTTTGCTGCGACCTTAATGTATGCTGTGCGAGTCAATGTGGCCTCATTTCGCCAACGTTTAATGTTGAAAACACAAATTGCTACCCTAACAAAGCAAGTTGCGACCAGCAATGAAAAGCTTGATGCTTTTTTTCCCTTGCTCATGGATATGCAGCGTAGCCTGTTACGCATTGATGAGCACGAGCAGTTGCTCGGCCGCCTTGGTTCTAGCATGCGTAGTGTCGTGCCAGAAGGTGCGACCACTCTTGATTCAAACAGTGGCTATACCTTAGCCGCCAATATGCTCTATGAAGGCCAAGATAAAAAACTGATCAGCGAACGCTGCCAGCTATCGATGGACGAAGTGAGTTTGATAGAAACCATGCAGCAACGCCGCTAGGGGTGTTAGCAAACGGCATTAAAGGTGAGAATGAATTGTTGTTAGTCAAATTTTGGGCTGACGTCTTATCATCATCGTTAATAAAAAGTGAAACTGCTCAAAAAATTTGAGTTATAATACCCAGGAAGAATCATATAATACAATGGAGAGGATTTAGCTATGTTATACAAAAAATTATTATCAATTTTATTACTTTTATCTGCCTTAGGCGGTCAAGCGTTAGCCAGTAAAGCAGCTTATTTTGTTTTTACCGATGGTGCTGGTGGAAAGTTTGTTATTAAACTCACTGATGCGGCAAAAATAAAAGCGGCGCGCGCCTCGGAGCATGAATATCTAAGTGGCAAGAAGGATGGTTACAAGCATGTGATGGGAACCATCAATACTAAATCTGGAGTGAGCTATAACCCGGGTTGGGATTATTATCTAGAGCCTGGCAGTATTAGGTTTGTTGAGGTCAGCACTAGTGTTTGCAACCATACCATTGGCAAAGTTGAAAAAATGGTAAAAGATAAAGTGGTTGATGAGTATTTACCAGGCAAAACATGGTGTCCTCACCAATCTAGAATCATCGCTGAAGTTAGTCGGTAATCTCACCGACACGATGAATCAAATGAGCCACTCTTTAGTGGCTCGTTTTTTTTGTATACTCGTAGAGAATGAAATTTCGTTGCTAAGCACTCCTCATTAGCGTTGAAAATAGGGCACCCAAACATCTATATTAACCTTAGCTTGTGAGTTTTGCTCTGCACAGGGCTTGCCATTACAGCAACCTCCCACAGGTTTTTTAGCAGTAGCATAAGTATGAATCGTGGTGTCACCTTCTTGGTGATAGGTATTAATATTTGGCCCCATTTTACACGGCGTGTCTAGGTGGGCGTAAGCATTGTCTGGCTCCGTATTCAACTGCAAAGCGCAGAGTGTCAACGGTGAGCTGAGGCATAAGCCAACAATGATGAGTAAACGATAGCGCATCTTAAATCCTATTCTGGCAAGCGGCTCATAATGTTAATTAATTTATCGGCATATTTCGGATCGGTGGAGTAACCCGCACTTTGCAATTCTTTAGCAAATTCCTCAGGGCTGCTGGTGTGTTCCAATTTTTGATAACGACTACTTTTGGTTAACAGCGTGACATAATCATTAAAGCTTTCATCTAAGCTGCGGTAGCTGCGAAAGGGGGAGTATTGTGCGGTTTTTTGTCCTTCCACGTATTCGTGAGTGCGAGTAACAACCGACTCGCCTTCCCAAGCTTTGGTGCTTTTAATGCCGAATAAATTATTACTCGAGCGGCCATTGTTATGCGCAATAATATCCTTACCCCAATTGGTCTCTAAAGCTGTTTGCGCAAGCAACAAACGGTGGTCGGTGCCTAAATTTTTCGCCGCTTTTTTAGCCAGCGGAGTTAAAGCATCTAAAAAATCTTCTTGGCTGGTGAAAGCCTTTACCTTATTAATGCCTTGTTTCATCATTTGCATCAAGGGATTAAGCCCCTTGGCATCACTAACCGCTGGGGTACCTAGATCACTTTGTTCCAGGGTTTTAACGGGACCATGATTATTGTTTTGTAAAAACTCGGCAATTTTATCGCCCAGGCCCGACGTCATATTCATCGCCATTTGTTTATCATACATTTCGTTATACATATCGGTTTGTGAGCTTTTAAACAAATCGCCCGACATGAGCTCATTACTGCTGCGCATATTTTTTAGGATCATTTGCATGAAAATAGCTTCAAATTGTTTGGCAACTTTTTTTAGGGTAGGTGCAGTCGCATTTTTGGACTCAACTTTTAAGTCGTTAAGTGCATTAAAATCACTATACATTCCCGAATTGTTGTTAATATCAACCATAAAATATTCTCACTATTGCCTTTAAAGCTTCCCTCTTTAGTGAAGAGGGATTTTATTAAATAACCACTAACTCCGCATGCAGTGCGCCGGCCGTTTTTAACGATTCTAAAATGGCGACTAAATCACCTGGGGCGGCTCCCACCTTGTTTACGGCTTTTACAATATCATTTAACGATGAGCCGGGCGCGAATAAAAAGGCGCGGCTTTTTTCTTGGTCAACGCTAATTTGTGAATCGGTAGCTTCTGCGGTTTCACCATTAGATAATGGCCCCGGTTGGCTAATAATAGGATCTTCAGTAATGATGACCGATAAACTACCATGGCTTACCGCGGCAGGTGACACGGTCACGTGTTGACTAATGACGACGGTACCGGTGCGAGCATTAATAACAATTTTGGCTGGGCCTTCGGCGGATTCTACGGTTAAGTTTTCTAACTTAGAAATCAGGGCAATCATGGTCGCGTTATCAACATCCTTGCCATATTTAGTCAACACTTTGACTAAATTCACGCTAACGGTGCTGGCATTAAGCGCTTTGGCCATTTGATGGCGCATGGCTTTATTAATGGCGTCGGCCACGCGTTTAACGGTGGTGAAATCAGCCCGGTGCAGCTGGAACTGCATAATGCCTTTTTTCAAAAAGGGAGATTTTATTGTACGCTCAATTAACGCGCCATTAGGAATACGGCCAGTACTGGGAATATTGACGGTGATTTTTGAACCATCAGCACCTTGTGCGCCTAACCCTGAAACAATAACATTACCTTGGGCCATGGCATAAACTTTGTTATCCAAGCCTCGCAACGGCGCCATTAATAACGTACCACCGCGTAGGCTTTTAGAGTTACCAACAGATGAAACGGTGATATCAATTTTTTGGCCATTGTTGGCAAATGCGGGAAGTGTGGCGCTAATGGCCACTGCGGCAACATTTTTTAATTGGAAGCTGGTACCACTTGGCACCCGCACACCCAATTGCGTTAACATGCTCCGAAAACTTTGGGTAGTAAAAGGTGTTTGTGCCGTCCGATCGCCGGTACCGTTTAAACCGACTACCAAGCCATAACCAATCAGCTGATTTTCACGCACGCCGGCTACGTTGGTAATGTCTTTAATACGCGCGGCACTAGCAAGGGTGCTAGTAATGAGTAATAGCACTAAAAGAATTTTTCTGATCATAAAATGATGTAACATATTGCCACTCTCCCTGTGGTTGATGTTGCGATAACTATAGTTATTAATGCAAGTTGTGTGCCAGATGAGATCTGTGCTGGTTAGTCGGCTTAAATTAACGCCAAAATAGCCTACAACAGAGCAAGTTCTTTAAGTCTAAGTTCACCCCAATAGGCTGCATTACTCGCTGGCCACCCGGTAAATCTTGCCACCCCGGCAATAATAGTAACCCAACAACATCACCAAGCAAACAAAAACATTAGTATCAGTAGTGCCTGCTGAAAATTTAATGTCGTCCAAATACCACTATAAATATAGGCTTTAAACACATAATAATATTATTTTTAGCGCATTTATAAAAGTTGGCCCACTTCTTGCAACATGTTTTGAAACAGACACATGAGAAGGACCTTATGATTGACGTAAACATAACCGCGAACAAGTCATCGCCAGCCGATACTTTAAAACCCAGTAAATCAAATTCACCGAACGACAGCGAAGCCGTTGAGGCTAAAGACACCGGTGAAAAGAATGAGGAGGAAAAGACTAAAAACGCTAATTTTGCCGATATGTTACAAGATTCTGTTGAAAGGTTTGAGCCTAAACAAGTCGACCTAGCGATACAGCAAGCTCCAGCAGAAGTGCCAGGGCAAGATTTGGCCAGTAAATTACAGGCAAAAGCCGCCGGTATGCCAAACATGGGTGTGAGCAACACTTGGCAAAATATGATGGAACACATTACGCAAAATAACGTGTTGAGCAATGCTAGCAGTAAAATTGATTTACAAACTTTACCGCTTAACATGCCTAACCTTACTATGAACAATATGCTGACACAGTTGGGTGAAATGCCAATAGAAGAAAGTATGATGTTGGCGAGCAACAGCGAATCGGCCACCACGCCTGCGCCCACCACCAGCTTGAGTAACGCGCAAAGCCAAATTTTAAATCACGCCGGCCAGCGGCCAGCCGTGAGCATGAGTTTTAACGCTCATGTCAGCAATCAAGAGGCTTGGGTAGAAGAGTTTAGTGAAAAAATACAATTTTTACGTGATAAAACCCTACAAGAAGCGCATATTCAGTTAAAACCCCATGATTTAGGTAGCATTCACGCCAAAATGAAAATAGTCAACGGCGTTGCAGATTTAAATATTACCGTGCAACAAGATGATGCACGCGAAATGATTGAAGAGCATATTGAGCAGCTAAAAGCGACCTTAGCACAAGCCGACATTCAATTAGGTGATGTGATGGTGTCTCAACAAGATCTAGGTCAAGCTGCACAAAATCAACACAATTCAAATGGTAAGAGCTCACAATCGGCAAGCGCGCAAAATAGTGACACACAAATGGACACCCATCGTGTAAAAGTAAAAACACCTGACAGCGCGATTGACGTATACATTTAAAAAAACTATAGTAACAACATTAGCTTAGATTAAGGAAGAGCGTATGTCTGATGATGAAAGTAAAGGAACACTGCTACTGGTTGATGATGAACCGAGTATTTTAAAAGCTTTACGCCGTTTATTTGTTCCACTGGGCTACGAAGTCCACATAGCCAACAATGGGCAAGAAGGGTTAGATTTTCTAGAAGGTGAAGCTGATAATATCGACCTTATTATTTCCGATATGCGTATGCCGGTGATGGATGGTGCTGCCTTTCTAAAGGAGGCCGCCCAAAAATGGCCTGATATTAAACGCGTATTGTTAACCGGTTATTCAGATAGTGATTCCACTTTATCGGCTATTAAAGAAGCCAATATTGATGAATTCCTCGACAAACCCTGGATGGACGATGAACTAGAAGGGCGGGTTTGTGAGTTAATTAATCAGGCCAAAATAACACCATAATATAGAGATTAATCTAGCAAATTTGCACGGAGCTCCTTGCCATGACTGATACTGAAGACCAACCAGGTCGTCTATTACTGGTTGACGATGAAGAAAACATTTTAAAATCCCTACGCCGCGTATTTGTGCCTTTAGGTTATGAAGTGCATATTGCGCTGGGCGGCGCAAAAGGCCTAGAAATACTTGAAGCAGAAGAAATCGACGTCATTGTTTCCGACATGCGTATGCCAGAAATGGACGGCGCCGCATTTCTTAAGCAAGCCGCCGAAAAATGGCCGAATATCCGCCGTTTGCTCCTCACAGGTTACGCCGAGCTAGAGTCTGCTATTTCCGCCATTAACGAAGGCAAAGTCGATTTGTACCTCAATAAACCTTGGAACGACGATGATTTGACCATGAAGGTCAAGCAAGTGTTAGAAAGCAAACGCTTGAAAGAAAAAAATCTCAAATTAGAAGCCAAGGTACTCGATCAAAATTTAGAATTAAAAAAACTCAACGCCAGTTTAGAAGAA
The DNA here is from genome assembly GCA_034112285.1 of Gammaproteobacteria bacterium. GTDB lineage: Bacteria > Pseudomonadota > Gammaproteobacteria > JABDGN01 > JABDGN01 > JAWUVP01. The sequence continues at coordinate 1,403 of JAWUVP010000002.1, read as the reverse complement.
AAGGTACGCATACGTACTTTAGAATTGCATGAGGCACTAGAGTCAGTAAAAGAAATGAATGACTCTACCATTCAAGTACTTTCCAGCGTAGTTGAAATGCACGAAACCGAAGGCAAAGGCCATTGCCGTCAAATTGCCGACTACGCCAAAAAAATTGCCGAAACCATGAAGCTACCAGAAAATGTCATCAACGATGTTTACGTGGGCGGTTTACTCTATAATTTAGGCAAAATTGGTCTGGCCGATGCGCTGCGCACCAAGCCCATCAACAAACAAACGCCAGAAGAATTAGCGGCATTTCAACAATACCCTTTATATGGCGAAGCCGCACTGATGCAGTTTAAGCCTTTAAAAGGCATTGCGGATGTGTTGGCGAGTCATCGTGAGCGTATCGATGGCAAAGGCTTCCCCAAACAGCTAACCGGTGATGATATTCCAATAGGCGCGCGTATTGTTAGCGTGGTGGTCGATTACTTAGAAATGCAAGCTGGTTTGCTGGTAGATGAAAGCTTAACCGCTGGCCAAGCTTTGCATTTTATCCAAAACAATGTGGGCAAACGTTATGAGGTTAAAGCTGTTGAAGCTTTTACTGAAATTGTTGAATCTATCCCTGAAGAAAGAGAAGCCTTACAAGAAGTGATTTTAACCGGTGTTGATTTAGACCCAGGCATGGTGTTAACGCGCGATTTACGTACGGAGAAAGGCCTGGTGTTGCTACATAAAGGTATGGAGCTATCTCAGCCCTACATTGACAAAATAAACCAAATTGGTGGACTGTCGGTTTATGTACTGCCTCGTTAAGGTTAAATAAGTTTATTTAACCTTAAAATAAAAACAACAAGGCTACGCTTGAGTTTTCACCTCATCTTAATGAACCTTGCGGGGCTTAAAAGCTTTGCGTTTTTCCTGTGACATTTAAATCCAATCAAACAAATTTCACCGCCCCTTTCCATTAGAAATTAAAATTTAAGTTCTTCCTTCGCCTGCCGATAAACTAAGTACAACCACACAGGGATGTGTTTAACAACAATAAAAAGCAGGCTAACAACCTAAGACTAAAAGCGATTTCAACTTCAATGTCGTCCTCCAGCGATGTTGAAAGGTTGCTACTAGAGTGCTTATAATAATGCCAGGAAGGCACAAGACTTAGCACAAGGATGTAGCAATATGAAATCGCTTTCAGGCCTGCTGAGGTTGAATTCTGCCTCAGTCAACAACAAATATTGCCGTTCCGCCCGGCAAAAATTGACCTTTAAGTTTCGGCTTTACCTGCCGATAAATTAAGTACAACCACACAGGGATGTGTTTAAAAAAATAAATGGCAGCCTAACTGCCTGAAACTAAAAGCGATTTCAAATTCAAAGTCGTCCTCCAGCGATTTTGGCACAACTGTTGCTATAGTG
>JAWUVP010000001.1:0-14327 GCA_034112285.1 Gammaproteobacteria bacterium | reverse complement strand
CGGCCAACAAACAAAGGAATCACCATATACGGATAGACCACCACATCGCGCAATGGCAACACCGGTAAAGTTAGTTGCTCAGGCTTCTTACTCAATGCAATATCTCCGATATTATTTAATTAGCAACTTTCTTTTCTTTTGCTGGCTTATAACTGATTATAGGTTCAGCTTTATTGTTAATCACCGCTGCAGTAATGGTGACTTTTTCAACATTTTCCATTGAAGGTAGTTCATACATAATTTCGAGCAGAATTTTTTCCATAATGGTTCGTAGACCACGAGCACCTGTTTTACGCTTAATAGAAAGTTCAGCTACGGCTTTTAAGGCGTCGTCATCTAAGACTAGCTCAACATCTTCCATTTCAAACAAAGCTTGATACTGCTTTAAAATAGAGTTTTTAGGTTCACATAAAACTTCTATTAAACCTTTAACATCTAACTCGTCTAAGGTAGCAACCACGGGTAAGCGACCAATCAATTCAGGAATTAAACCATATTTCACTAAATCTTCAGACTCAACATCACGCAATACATCGCCGATATCTTTTTTGTCTTTTTTGCTTTTCACTTCTGCACCAAAGCCAATGCCTGATTTATCAGTACGGCCTTGAATAACTTTATCTAGGCCTGCAAAAGCACCACCAACAATAAATAAGATATTAGCCGTATCCACTTGCAAAAATTCTTGCTGTGGATGCTTGCGCCCACCTTGTGGTGGAATAGAAGCAACCGTGCCTTCTATTAATTTTAATAATGCTTGCTGCACGCCCTCACCCGATACGTCACGTGTAATGGATGGGTTGTCAGATTTACGAGAAATCTTGTCGATTTCATCAATATAAATAATACCCGTTTCAGCGCGATCAACATCGTAGTCACAGCTTTGCAATAATTTTTGAATAATGTTTTCTACATCTTCGCCCACATAACCCGCTTCAGTTAAAGTGGTGGCATCGGCCATAGCAAAAGGAACATTTAAGGTGCGAGCTAGTGTTTGTGCTAATAAGGTTTTACCTGAACCGGTTGGTCCAATTAGTAGTATGTTAGATTTGCTTAATTCAACATCATCATCTTTTTTCAAGCGGCGTTGTTGTAAACGTTTATAGTGATTATAAACCGCAACAGAAAGGGTTTTCTTCGCGTGCTTTTGATCGATCACATAATCGTTCAAGAATTTATGAATTTCGCTAGGAATCGGTAATTTACCATCACCGGTTTGTACGGCTTCATTCGCTTCAGCTAAATTTTCATCACGTAAAACATCAACACAGAGGTTGATACATTCATTACATATTGAAACTTCAGGGCCTGCAACTAAGCGGCGTACTGCATCTTGAGATTTACCGCAAAAAGCACAGAAAAAATGATTCTGCTCTTCTTTACTCTCATCGCTGCCGTCTTTTCCGCCTTTTCCGTCCTTTCCATCCTTACTCATTTCAATACCCCTAAAAATTCGGTTGTGTAGTTAGTTACTATGTATATAGTGATTATATGCTGTATTTCAAGCAGATAGAAACAACTTACTGACTTAAGCACTTACCCAAGCCAGCAGTGAATTAATTATTTGCCTTTAACTGGGCGTTCGTTAAGCACCTTATCAATTAAGCCAAAATCAGCTGCTTGAGCTGAGCTTAAGAAATTATCGCGCTCTGTTGCATCACGCACTTCATCAGACGTTTTGTTGCAATGCGATGCCATTATTTCAGTTAGACGGCGTTTTAGGCCTAAGATTTCTGCAGTATGAATTTCAATGTCAGTCGCTTGGCCTTGAAAACCACCTAAAGGTTGGTGAATCATCACGCGTGAGTTTGGCAGCGCAAAACGCTTACCTTCAGCGCCTGCACACAACAACAACGCGCCCATGCTAGCGGCTTGACCAATACATAAGGTGCTAACATCTGGCTTAATAAATTGCATGGTGTCATAAATAGCTAAACCCGCTGTAACAACGCCACCCGGAGAATTAATATAGATGCTAATATCTTTGTCAGGATCTTCTGATTCGAGAAACAACAACTGAGCAACAATTAAGTTGGCCATGTGATCTTCAACTTGGCCACATAAGAAAATAACGCGCTCTTTTAATAAGCGTGAATAAATATCGTAAGAGCGTTCACCACGTGAAGTTTGCTCTACTACCATAGGCACTAATGTGTTTTCAATTGTCACGATGACATCTCCTTGTTTATTCTTAATTCCAAATTCGACTTAAGCATCTTTCTCTGGTTGCATAATGTCATCAAAAGCGATGGTTTTTTCAGTGACGGTAGCCGCTTCTAAAATCTTATCAACGACCATATCTTCAATAACTAAGCCTTCAATTGTAGCTAAGCGCTCCTTGTCATTGTAATACATCGTAATAACTTCTTGCGGCTTCTCATAAGCTTGCGCAATGGATTCAACGCGGGCACGAATGAGCGCATCGTCAGTGGCAATTTTATGTTGTTGAATAATTTCTGAGGTTAACAAGCCTAAGCCACAGCGTTTGCGAGCTTCAACTTCAAAAGTAGCACGGCTGTGCTCTAGCACGCCTTTTATTGCTTCTTCAGAAACTTGTTGGCCATATTGTTGCATCATTTGTTTAACCATGTGTTCAACTTCACGGTCAACCAATGATTTAGGCACCTCTAATTCGTTTTTGGCATAGAGCTCATCCATCGCTTTACGCTTTAAATCTGAATGCAGTTTATTTTCTAACTCACGTTCCATGTTTTTACGCACTTCAGCCGTTAGGTCAGTCAAGCCGCCTTCTACGCCCAATTTTTTAGCTAACTCATCGTTTAGCTCAGGCAATGCAGACTCTTCAACCGCGTTAATTTTAATGGCAAAATCAGCCACTTTGCCCGCTAATGAGGCTTCGGCATATTCATCAGGGAAAGTAACTTGAATAACTTTTTCTTCACCGGCTTGCATGCCAATGATGCCGGTTTCAAAACCAGGGATCATTTTGCCTGCGCCTAATTCTAACTTAAAGTTTTCTGCTTTGCCGCCTTCGAACTCTTCACCGTCAATGCTGCCGTTAAAGTTCAAGTCAGCTTGATCGCCTTCTTTACAAGCACGCTCAACAGCTTGCCAATCTTTATATTGGCCACGGATAGATTCTAACGTTTTCGTTACATCGGCATCCGTAACCTCTGCGTTACATTTTTCAACACTAATGTCAGAGAAATCTTTAAGCGTAATCTCTGGGTATACTTCAAACTCAGCAACGTAAGTAAAAGGTTTGCCGGCTTCAAATTTAGTTTCGGTAATTTGTGGCATGCCTGCAGGGTTAAGCTTTTCTTGTGTTAAGGCTTCAATCAATGAGGTTTGAATAACATCGCCCATTACTTCACGGTTAACTTCTTCAGCGTAACGCTCTTTAACAATGTTCAAAGGTACTTTACCTTTACGAAAGCCATCCATTTTGACGCCTTTGGCGATCTTTAGAACACGCTTTTCTTGCTGCTCTAGAATTTGACTTTCAGGAACTTCAACATTGAGTTTACGACCGATATTACCTACTTTTGACACTGATACTTGCATCATTACCTCTGGTTACTTAACATTAGTTATTGTTGTCTAATTTGGTACGAAAGGAGAGACTCGAACTCTCACGCCTTGCGGCACTGGAACCTAAATCCAGCGTGTCTACCAATTCCACCACTCTCGCGTACATTTGAGGCTTAGCATTATAGCTGAAGGTGATTGATTTGGCTAGGGAATATCGAACTAACTGCTCAGACCATGAAGATGAAGGCAAGTCGTTTATTTCTTGAACACTTAAGCCCCTGCAGCGTGTGGCCAAACATAAATTGACAGACGAAAAACACTTCAAACGACAACGCTAGTCGATGTCATCTTCCAGCTTGAACACGTGTCGCAAATATTTTAAATAACTCGGATCATCACAAATGATTTTGTTAGGCTCATCGCTTATTTTGGCCACGGGCTGTTCGTTGCAGCGTGTCATTTTAATTACAATACTCAGAGGTTTATAGCCTAAATCGTTGGTTAAATTGGTGCCTATACCAAAACCTAATTGCGCACGCTCATGAAAATAGTTAAATAAAGCCAGTGTTTTGGGGATAGTTAAATTATCACTAAACACCAAACTTTTGGTATGCGTATCAATGCCATTGGCTTCATAATGTGCTAAAACTTTATCGCCCCAAGTAAAGGGGTCACCCGAATCATGGCGTACACCATCAAATAATTTACAAAAATATAAATCAAAATCACGTAAAAAAGCATCAATGCCAACAATGTCAGATAAGGCAATACCTAAGTTACCGCGGTATTCATTCGCCCAACTTTGCAAGGCATCTTTTTGACTATCAACCAAACGTCGGCCCAAAGCTTGATATGCCTGAAAATATTCATGCGCCATGGTGCCAATAGGCTTTAAACCAAACTGCATGGCCAGCTTAACATTGCTGGTACCCACAAAATGATCCGGCAATTGCGCTTGTAAGGTTTTGACCACTTCGCACTGCCAGGCGCGTGAAAAACGACGGCGCGTTCCAAAGTCAGTAATGTTATAAGCAGCACTAACGTTTGCTTGCTTAATCGTGGAGACTTTTTCTTCAATCCGGGCGCGGCCTTCCGCTAAATTGGGTGCTGGAAAATTAGTGGTGGTATACGCTTCGCTCACAATCGCCAGCACCGGCACTTCAAATAAAATAGTATGCAGCCAAGGGCCTTTAATGCTGATTTGCAAATTTTCGTCACCTTCGCTTACCTGAATAAACTCGCGGTTTAGCTGAAAAATTCGTAAAAACTCTAAAAACTCACTGCGAAAAAAACCTAAAGTTGACAGATAAGCCAACTCTGCTTTACCAAAACGCAGCTCACACAGCGCATCAATTTCGCGATTAATGGCCTCGCAATAGGGTCGCAAATCGACCTCACTGCTGCGGTTAACAAACCGATATGCAACATTGGCTTCGGGTGCATTATGCAACACCGCTTGCATCATGGTGAGTTTGTATAAGTCCGTGTCGAGTAACGATTCAATCTGCATAATCAAGACTTAGCTCATTTAAATTATCAATAATATGTATACCGGCAGCACGCATTTCTTCTTTGGCTGTCAGGCAGGTATCAGGATAAAGCCCTTTGCATGCGGCTAAATTAACCACCACGCGAATACCCACCCGCGCCAATTGTAGGGCGGTTACTTTCACGCAAAAATCTAATGCCAGGCCTCCAATCAAGACCGAATCAATATGATTCATTCGCAAAAATTCAATCACCCCTGTGCTCAATTTGGCTTGTAAATCATGATACAGCGCACCATAGGGGTGCATATCTGGCTCCACGCCCTTCCAGACGAAAAAATCATAGTCTTTGGGTGAGGGTAATTCTGCTAATAATTCAAACCCACGCGTACCGGGTACGGCGTGTAATGGCCAGGCTAGGTCAACGTTTTCACCTTCAAGCGGTGTTAAGGCTGGCAGGGAAGCATTGGCAACCCAAATGGCTTGTGGGCTGTGCGCATCTTTTGAGCCAATGCGCCAGTGTGCATAATTTGCTTGGGCATTGAGAGCAGCCCCAATTTCATCACCACCTGGTACCGGCAATTCATCTTCACAAAGAGGGGTGAAGGTGTTTTGTGCATCCACATCAAAACTTGCGGTCTGTGCTGGGTCAAGATGAATGCTTATAGCGCCACTCCTAGTCGCTCAGCTACTTGCTGGTAGTATTCAACCACATGCCCCATATCGCGACGAAAACGGTCTTTATCCATTTTTTCACCTGTTTTGGCGTCCCAAATACGGCAACCATCGGGCGTTAGTTCGTCCCCCAAACACAGCTTGCCGTCTAAGTGTCCAAACTCTAGTTTGTAGTCCACCAACAACATCTCTTTTTGCGCAAACAAGGGGCTTACTAGCTCATTTACACGTAAGCTCAAACGTTTCATTTCTGCCACGTCTTCATCGGTAGCCCAGTTAAAGACATGAATATGTGATTCGTTGACCAATGGATCGCCTAAAGCGTCATCTTTTAAATAAAATTCAAAAATAGGCTCGGGCAATTCTGTGCCCTCTTCCATATCAAATCGTTTTGCGAGACTACCCGCGACGCGATTACGCACCACACATTCAATCGGAATCATATCCAAACGGTGCACTAATTCTTTATGTGAACTCAACATTTTAATATGATGCGTGCTAATACCTTCGGCGGTGAGGTAATCCATAATAAACGCATTAATTTTATTATTAATCATGCCTTTATTGCTTAATTTAGCCAGTTTATCGCCATTGTAAGCTGACACATCATTACGAAAATCTATAATAACCTTATCAGCGTCATCACAGGCATAAACTGATTTTGCCTTACCCGAATATAATAACTCACCTTTTTGCATACCTAGGTCCCTACTTTTTGTTGCAACTTCATTAAAATAGCTTTGGCATCTGCCTCAGGTAAATTATCACCACTTTGGTCTAACACCGAAACAATGCTTCCACTGGTGCCGTCTAAAATTTTAAATTGATAAATTTCTGAAATGGCATTGCCAGCAGAGGGCGTCATCACTTCCAGTACACCGGTTTTTTTATCACTGCCAATCACTTGGTAGCCCAACGTTGGCAACGCGTGAATCAACACTTTCCAATTTTGCGCATAACTAGCAGAAAGCTTTAACACAGCAAAGCCAGCGGCGCCTTGGCCAACGGTTGCTTTCAATGGCTGGCTAACAGTCTGGCTGGCTGCTGGCGCACTAATCTGCTTATTATTTTGGCCCGGCGGCACCAATGAAGGCGCGCTGGCACTGTGAAAATCTGGGCCGGGTTCCATTGCCAATGCCGGAGTCACCTTAGCCGCGTGCATATTGGCAGGCAGTTTCAAGCTAGGCTCAGATTGGCTTTTCAAATAATCTTTTCCACGGTCATGAATGTAGCCTTGCGGGCCAAAAAAACAACCCGATAATAAAACACTTGCGCCTACCAACGCGGTTAACTGACTAAGCAATTTTAACATGCACATTCTCCTTCGCGACTAAGCCGAAATTGGCCAAGCACTTTTCTAATTTAATTTGACCCGCCGGCGTTAACAACGTTAACGGTAGGCGAATACCTTTTTCTTGTTGATTAAGTTTTGCCACAGCCCATTTAACCGGGATAGGGTTGCTTTCAATATTCATAGCTTGCATCAAGGGCAAATATTCTGTTAGCAAATTTTGCGCCTGCTCCCAATCACCCTTAAGCGCCGCTGCCGATAAGACCTGCATTTGCTCAGGAATAATATTGGCCACCACAGAGATGACACCGCTAGCACCGTGTTGAAACAAGTCCAAACAAGTATCATCATTACCGCTGTATAATTCAAAGCTATCACCAGCCAAAGCTTGCAAGGCTTTAAAACGCTCAGCATCAACTTTGGCTTCTTTAATACCCACAATATTAGGTAACACCGCTAAACGTGCAACCATTTCAGGCTCCATGTCTGAGCCGGTGCGGCCAGGATGATTATAAAGAATAACCGGACAATTCACCTGCTCATTGAGCAAGGCGAAATGCTGGTAGATACCTTCTTGGGTCGGTTTATTGTAATAGGGGCAAATAACCAATAAGCCATCAACACCCAAGTCAGCCATTTTTTGCGCTTGCTCAATCGTCATTTGCGTGGAGCTAGTGCCCACACCCACAATCACGGGAATGCGCTTATCGACTTTATTTAGTGTATAGCGCACAAACGCAACCCGTTCATCCCAAGCCAAGGCCGAGCCTTCACCGGTGCTGCCTAAAATAACCAAGCCATCGGAGCCGGCTTTAAGGTGCAAATCAATCAACCGCTCAAGAGCTTGAAAATCAAGCTCGCCAGAGTCAAGCATGGGGGTAATGAGAGCGACCAAACTTCCTGAAAACATCGTAGACCTATATAGAGTATGAATTGAGCCGGGATTTTATCACTATAGGCAAATGATTACCAACGCATTAATCATCCGTTGACACAGAGCAATGGCCAGCAAGTGTCTGCTCATTGTTAAGTTTACCTTAAGCTTGGGCTGGTAAAATAAAATACAAGACCGAGACCGCTGACGTTAACGCCGGGCTGAATGTTTAGTAGCGAAGCTTGCTATTAATAATCATGTCAAATTTAAAGAACGATTCTTGCGGGTCTACATTAGACTTGGACTAATGGAAATAAAGCATTCAATCAACCCAAACAGCAATCGTATAAATTATGCCAGCACCCTATCTTCAACCCCCAGCCCCATTGAAAGCCATATTTTCAATTGTTGATTGCTCAATATCGTCTAACAACGTATGCATATACGAGATCCAGCCACTCTCAACATCGGTTATCGCTCCAAGTGCAAATGGAGTATGCGAAAAAGACTTCAAACAAAAAGGGCTTCAATTATATCAAAGGCTGGTTGGGGCGAAAAATCTTTACGTGGAGTACGATAACCACATTATTTTAGCGCCTCATGAGAGTGCGGGGCAAGCCGTTGAAAACACCAAAATATTTCTTCGCGCTCGAGATTGCCATGACGAAGTAAGAGTAAAAGAGTCAAACACCGTGTATGAAATACAAGAACCTCATATCTTGTATGACAAGTTAGAGCAAAAGCTACTTTTATCGGCTTACTATCCGAACCTTACCGCGCCCTTTTTAATTATTAAGACCATAGATTTTTTAAGCCGTGACTGTAAAAAAAAGATTAAAGATTTTTTCATCCGAACGAGCGCGCACGCCTTTATTTTAAAGCGCCCAGGTACAACGCGAGGTAAAGGGAATGATTTTTTTTATAATGTGAAGTCAGCTTTAGATTTATATACTCAGTTACAAACAGCACTTAAACGTTCATTCACACACTGGGTGGTTTTGGAGGTCTGTGTTAATCACACTCCAGCCGGCCAACCCAAGAGCGTACACCGTCTAATTCATGCCGCCCTTTACGATGAGCATGACAGCCTTATTAGAACATCGTTAATACATAATGATACCTATTATAGCCTTGCAGACGATTATGATTCACACTCACCCATAGGGCATGTAAATTTTTTAGAGAAAAAGCATTACGATGTGTCTAAACAAAAGCAATCACCCTTCTATGCGACACACCCACCCTTACCCCCCGAACAATTACAACGCTTAAAGTCACAATTACACAACATCATGTCTGATTACCCTACTTTAAATTTAAATCGTCTATTCAGTCACTCAACATTTCGCAAACATTTTATTAATGAGCTCACTTGGGGACAATTTTGCAAAAAACTCACCGCACCAAACACGACAATCCCTTCTTTTTTGGCGGCATACTCTCAAACAGACCTATTCCCGAGCGAAATAAAAACACATATGCCACACAAGTTTGCTCACGAGTGTAAAGTTTTGTTTTTTACAGGCATGGAATTTGAAGGGAGGATCTTATTGCCCGGTTCAGATAAAATTTATAAAGAATTAAATGCGCTAGCCGCCTCCTCGCCTCACCAGCCTATTACAGCTAATGCTTGTCGGGAGATAAAATTAAAGGCCATTATTGTCGTGCATGGCTATCTAAAACTTCATGAGAAATCTGCGCACAGCTATCTTGCCGTCTTGAATAAAAACAGTCGAGTCCGCAAACGAATCTGGCGTGCTTTGATAAAAAACAATGCGAAATATAAAGATGGGTCATGGTATTTCTTGTTAACCCAACAAAATCTGTTAGATTGGTTTGCGCTAGCCCCAGAGGCTCTTTAGTGATTAAGCTTGTCGCTTAAATGAGCCTTTCCTTAAATCTAACCTTATTTATCACTTAACTTACACCAACAGCGAGTTTGGTAGAGACTGTGCAATTGCGAGACGTCCAGCAAAGTCGCAACCTTATGAATAATACGCCAATCTAAAAGCTTGAGCAGTGCCTTTGCTCTAACAAACCATTTCTAATTGACTCTAGCCAAGAAATCCCGCTACAATAAACCAACTTTAACGAGGATATTCTATTGAGTGAGATTATCGTGAACACCCCTATTCCAAATTTACCTTTCACTGCCACTAGCGGTGTAACACAATCCCTTGGTGAGCTTGCGGGGCACAACGTTGTGCTTTATTTTTACCCGCGAGATAACACGCCTGGGTGTACCCAAGAAGGTTTAGATTTTAGCGCTGCGTATAGTCAGTTTAGCGATTTGAATTGCAAAATATTTGGTATTTCCCGGGATAGCTTGAAAAAGCATGAAAACTTTAAAGCCAAGCAAGGCTTCAAATTTGAGCTGATTAGCGATGCCGATGGAACTCTGTGTGAATTGTTCGATGTGATCAAACAGAAAATGCTTTACGGCAAGCAGTATATTGGCATTGAGCGCAGCACTTTTTTAATTGATAGCCAAGGTGTTTTGCGCCAAGAATGGCGCAAAGTGAAAGTATCTGGACATGTCGATGAAGTATTAACCGCAGTAAAAGAGCTTTAAAACCCGCTATTAACAATCCGAAAAAATAATGCGTCGCGTATGGCAATACGGCTGCTTACCGGTATTTAAATAGTAGTTTTGGTGGTAATCTTCCGCCGGCCAAAACGTTGTCATAGGATACAACTGCGTCGCCACCTCAAGCCCACGTGCCTGCAAATCAAGCATCACACTCTGCGCCACCGCTTGTTGGTCTGGCGTGTAATAAAACACTGCACTTAAATATTGTGGGCCCAAATCAGGGCCCTGCCCATCGGTTTGGCTAAAGTCATGCGTTTCAAAAAAACGCTGTAAGACCTGTTCATAACTCACACGGCTAGGGTCAAACACCACACGCAAGGCTTCTAAATGCCCAGTTTTTTTAGTGCAAATATCATCATACGTTGGCGCAGCCATTTCGCCGCCAATATAGCCGACCTCGGTTAACAACACGCCCTCTAATTGTTGCAGTAAATATTCCACCCCCCAAAAGCAACCGCCGGCAATAATAGCTTCTTGCGTATCACGCACCGTTTCATCGTTCACGAATTCAATGGCAAGAGAATTAACACAGTGGCGCGTATTTTTTTCGGTATAATTTTCGCCGGCAAAAACATGCCCCAAATGCGCATCACAACGCTCACAAACAATTTCTGTGCGCCGTCCATCGGTATCGGGACAGCATTTTACGGTATCACTTAAATCAGCATCAAAACTCGGCCAACCACAGGTGGCAGTAAACTGATTATCGGCACTAAATAAAGCGTTACCACATTGGCGGCAAAGATAACGCCCTTCTTTTACGGCTTCAATATAACGACCGCTAAAAGAAGGCTCCGTGCCTTTGTCTACGATAATATGTTTTTGATTTGGGGTTAAAGCAGCTTGTTTATTCATAATTGAAGTCTCCAGTTAGCAAGATTGCGACGTGGTTGCACTCACTGCAAAGACGCACGTAGTAGTCTTTACAAGCCCGCTTTCAAACTAGCTTGAATGAATTTATCTAGGTTACCATCAAGCACCGAACCAGTATTGGTGTTTTCCACCCCGGTGCGCAAATCTTTAATGCGTGATTGGTCTAGCACATACGAGCGAATTTGACTGCCCCAGCCATTTTCAGATTTAGTCTCTTCCACACTCTGCTGCTCGGCATTACGCTTTTGAATTTCTAACTCATAAAGTTTGGCTTTTAATTGCTTCATCGCGTTGGCGCGGTTTTTGTGTTGCGAGCGATCATTTTGGCATTGCACAACCGTAGCCGTAGGCAAATGCGTTAACCGCACCGCAGAATCGGTTTTATTCACATGCTGGCCACCGGCGCCACTGGCGCGATATGTATCGGTGCGAATGTCTGCCGGGTTGATTTCAATATCAATATTTTCGTCGACTTCTGGCGACACAAACACCGAAGAAAAAGAAGTATGGCGGCGATTGCCTGAATCAAACGGAGACTTGCGCACCAAACGATGCACCCCCGTTTCTGTGCGCAACCAGCCAAAAGCATATTCACCTTCATAGCGAATGGTGGCACTTTTAATACCTGCCACATCACCTTGTGAACATTCCATTAACTCGGTTTTAAAGCCATGGTCTTCACCCCAGCGTAAATACATGCGCAGCAACATTTCTGCCCAGTCTTGCGCTTCGGTGCCGCCAGAGCCTGAATTGATTTCTAAAAAGGCATTGCTAGCATCCATTTCACCGCTAAACATGCGTTGAAATTCAAGTTTTTCTAGTTGAGTTTGTAAATCATTTATGTCGCCGGTCACCATTTCCAAGGTGTCAGTATCATCTTCTTCGCCGGCCATTTGCACAAATTCTTTGGCATCCACTAAGCCATGCTCAAGCTTAGAAATGGTGTTCACCACCATTTCCAAACTGGCACGCTCGCGCCCTAAGGCCTGCGCCTTGTCAGGCTCATTCCAAACAGCGGGATTTTCTAATTCACGGGAAACTTCTTCTAAACGCTCGGCTTTGACATCGACGTCAAAGATACCCCCGAATAACATCGGTGCGCGTAATTAGGTCAGTAATTTGATTAAGTATTGGATTTATTTCTAACATGGACGAGATTGTAACAAACTCAGGTGAAATCGCCAGCAAAATCCTGTATCATTCCGCCCTATGAATATAGCCAAAACACGCTTTGCCCCAAGCCCAACGGGGTTAATCCATATGGGCAATGCCCGTACCGCTCTTTTTAGTGCTCTACTGGCGCACCACCTCGAAGGTGACTTCTTGCTGCGCATTGAAGATACCGACCGCGAACGCTCAAAAGAAGAATACACTCACGCTTTAATGCGCGACCTTTGCTGGATAGACAGCAAGTGGCAAGAAGGCCCCGATATCGGCGGCGAACTCGGCCCCTATTGGCAGTCCGAGCGTCAAGCCATTTACGACCGCTATTATAAGCAACTAGAAGCTATTAGCTTAGCTTACCCCTGTTTTTGTTCCGAAGCGCAACTCGCCTTAACGCGCAAAGTACAACGCGCTGCTGGGCAAGCCCCCCGCTACCCGGGAACCTGTCGCGGCTTATCTGCCACAGAAATCCAAACCAAAATAGAACAAGGCTTGCAACCCGTGTTGCGCTTTCACGTTAGCAATGATGCCATTATAGAATTTGAAGATTTAGTCAAAGGTAAGCAAGTGTTCAAAGGTCATGACATTGGTGATTTTATTATTCGCCGTGCCAATGGTTTCCCCTCGTTCATGTTTACCAACGCGATAGATGACTCCATGATGAAAGTCACCCACGTGTTACGCGGTGAAGATCACTTAACCAATTCGCCACGCCAATTATTAATTTTACGCGCCTTAGAAATGACGACCCCGCAGTACGGTCACATTTCATTAATATTAGGCGACGACGGCAGCCCATTATCAAAACGTCACGGCAGCAAAAGTTTGCAAGCCCTGCGAGAAGATGGCTGGCTACCCGAAGCCTTAGTGAATTACATGGCGCGTTTAGGCCATTACTACCCTGAAAATGATTTCATGAGTTTTGAAGAACTCGCCCAAAAATTTGCGATCCCCAGCTTAAGCAAATCACCCGCAAGATTTGACCCCGCACAAATGCGATATTGGCAAAAAGAAGCCGTGCTCAAATTAGATAACGATCGTTTCTGGCATTGGCTGTCCGATTATCAAATTGCCGATGCACCGCGTTACGATAGTCAGCTCAGCCCTGAGATTAAAAATATTTTTGCGCAAGCCATTAAACCTAACATCCTGTTTCCCGTTGATGCATGGCAATGGTTCAATGTGTTTTTCAATAATAAACTCAACATCAGCAGCGATGATAAACAAACCCTAAAAGCCGCTGGCAGCGAATTTTTTGGCCTGGCCATTGCAGCCGCACAAACGGTGGGTAACGACATTAAAGAAATTGCCAAACACGTTAAAGCCCTCACCGGCAAAAAAGGTAAAGAGCTTTTCATGCCGTTGCGCATAGCCCTTACCGGTCAAGCCCATGGCCCCGATTTTGGCGCCATAAATCAACTACTCGATAAAGAACAAATGATCACCCGCTTACAATCGGCACAAGAGATAACTAATGCTTAAAATTTATAATACCATTGACCAAGAAAAATCTGACTTTCAACCTATTGAAGCCAATAAAATCAAACTTTATGCCTGCGGCATGACGGTTTATGATTATTGCCACTTAGGCCATGGTCGCCAAATGGTTACCTTTGACTTTTTAGTGCGTTACTTACGTTACCGCGGTTACGAAGTGGACTACGTGCGCAACATCACCGATATTGACGACAAAATTATTAAACGCGCCAATGAAAATGGCGAGCCCGCTCATGTATTAACCGAACGCTTCATTAAAGCCATGCATGAAGACGGCGACGCACTGGCAACCCTACGCCCAGATCGCGAACCCAAAGCCACCGAATACATTCCACAAATTGTCGAGATGATTCAAACCCTAATCAACAAAGATTTTGCTTATGC